>JANOXJ010000087.1:0-6520 GCA_031418455.1 Flavobacteriales bacterium
AGCACATAGTTTTCTTCTACATACGCAAAGTATACATTCTGCATAGTAATGGCGCCTGCTGCATGGTCCAGTGTTTTGGTACCTTCGTCTTGTTGCGCTTGTTGTGTGTCAAACAGTTTGAAAACACGCTCTGCATTTACCACTCCCATTTGCAACACATTAAAGTTGTCGGCCATTTGCCTTATAGGCCTGTACATCATGGTTATAAATGTGCTAAACTCCAGCAGCAAACCGGGAGTCATGCTGCCGCTAAGTGTTTCGTGCAGGCCCCACCATATCATGAGCGATACACTGGCTGCACTTAGCAACTCCACCACCGGAAAAAATATGCTGTATGCCCAAATGCCTCGTATGTGCGCATTGCGGTGCTCTTTGTTGATGGTATCAAATTTTTCTTTTTCTTGTTTTTCTCTATTAAAAATTTGCACAATAGACATACCAGTTACGTGCTCTTGTATAAACACATTTATGCGTGCCACCTCATTGCGCACATCGTTAAACGATTTTTTTACGGCCATCTGAAATATACGTGTGGCGTACAAAAGCACAGGTATGGGTAGCAGCACTACCAATGTCATTTTCCAGTTTATGTAAAACATAAAACCAATAATGACAATGAGCTTTAGCATGTCACGAGCTATGTCGAGCAAGCCCACACTAAACACTTCTGCCACACCATCCACATCGCTTATAAGGCGTGTTACAAACTGGCCCACGGGTGTCTTGTCGAAATAGCTCATGCGAAAACGCAGCAAGTGCTTGTACAAATCAGACCGCATATCGAGTGTTACGGATTGTGCTACTTTGTTGGCCAGTTGTGTTTGAAAATATTGGATAATGGCCTCAATAATAAGTACCACTACAAACCAGATAAACAAATTGCGCACACGCACAGTATCGTTGGCAGGCATGGCCTGATCCAGTATTAGGCGCATTTGCTCCGGCCTTATCCAAACTATGCTGGCCAGCAGAACTACTAAACTAAGAGTAATAAAAAAAGGAATACGCTGCGGTTTGCCGCGCTTGTATAAGCGTGCAAAAATGGACCAGTCAAAAGCGTTGCCTTGTTTGCTCATTTATAAATTGTCGAAACCCAATCGGTTGCCTTTGGGCACCATACCATTGTAAAGCGATTTTCTTACGCCTTGTTCATTTACAGAATAATCTAAGTAAGGATATTTTACCTCCGTAAGGTGGAGGCCTTGTGGCGCAAAACTAGCGCCTGCAGCTATGCGTGTGTGGCTTTGCAGCACCTCTTCAAACTGCGCCACTGTCATTTGTCCGCGGCCTACTTTTACAAGTGTTCCCACCACCGCGCGCACCATGTTGCGCAAAAATCGATCAGCTGTTATATGAAATACCAAGTGCCCATTCTTTACCTCCCACTCTGCCCTGCGCAAATCGCAAATGGTAGTTTTTTGTCCGCCACCTGCTTTGCAAAATGTAGCAAAGTCAGTTTCCTTAAGCATGAGTGCAGCAGCCTCGTTCATCTTGTCCACATCTAGCGGCCAGGTGTATAAGGTAGAAAATGCATGTATAAAAGGATTGCGCTGCTGGTGTATATGATACTCGTAGCTGCGCTCTATAGCATCAAAACGGGCGTGTGCTTTGGTGTGCACAGGTATTATTTCGTACACGCCTATGTCCCATGGCAGCATGTGGCTTAGTTTAAAAAACATATCGGCCATGTCGGGTATACCATTCTCTACATTGAAGTGAAGGTAAAACTTGTCGGCATGCACGCCAGTGTCGGTGCGGCCGCAGCCTATGGTAATTACTTTTTCTTGCTTGAGCAATTTGCCCAATGCAGTTTCTATTTCGGCCTGCACGCTGTGGCCATTTATTTGGCGCTGCCAGCCATGGTACTTGCTACCGTCATAACTAATGTGTAAAAAATAACGCGGCCAAAGCCAATGCTCAGGCTTCTCCACTTCCGCATTTACTTCATCCACTATTTCTTCCGACATGATATTTTCCTTTTTCTATAAAATATGCTTTATATAGCCAATAAATAATCAACAAAACTTAATCTACTAAATACAAAACAAATATGCCTTGTTTGCACCCAGTGGCTATTTGTGGCGAATTTACCATGTATGGCTACATATTTGTAGCAGTATTAAAAAATCAGAGTGAACCATTCTTATACCTTTACTTTTTTTATTTCTAATGAAATTTAAAACCATTTCTATCATAAGTCATATAAAATCGGTAAGCCTACTTTTAGCTGCTACTTGGCTGCTAGCCTCGTGTACAGTAACCAGATACCAAAGAGTAGAAACGGCATGGAGCAAAAAGAAAGATGGCGAAATGCCCACTTACTACACACCTGACTCGCTATTGAAAATAAGCTACAACCTGTGGGAAGAAGGTGGCAAGGTGAAATGCAAAATAGAAAACCGAGGCACTAACAATATTTTTATAGTACCCTACTATACTGTGGATATAGTACAATTAAATGATACTTCTGCTATAGCGGACACCCTGCAATGTGTGGTGCGCGACAGCACAGGCCGCAGGAGTATAAGACCCACCGACTTAATGGAACTTATAACCGAAGGAATAGATATACCCATACCGGCCAAGGGAAGTATGTACTTAAATACTACTTACATAAACCAATACACTGATTTTAACTATGACACTAACAACCCCGCTGCTGTAAAGTCTGTATTCTATGGCCCTGACCAAGCGCCTTTTAACTTTACCAAACAAATAGCTTACGTGAGGCCTGGCGAAACGGATATTACTGTAACCAAACACAGCTTTTATATAAACTTTATATACCCATATACCTACATAGCGCGGCTGAATAAAATACCTGAGACAAAGCGCACACCCAACTCGTTTTACTTGCTGAGTAAAAGAACAGGCCCACTCACCTACATAGGTGCTGGTGCGGCTTTTATTGGGGTAATAATTCTTAGCGCATTGGGCGAAAGCGATAGTCAATAAGCCCAGTGTGGGATTATAAAACGCTTTATTTTTAGGTCAAATTTTCAATCTTTTTCACCAAAGTGCTTTTCTACCTCTAATTATTCCATCTTTGTGGCTTTGTAAAAATTTATCATCAAAACAAAACCTCGAATACCTTGACAGAAAATTTTGACATCTGGTACCACCTTTCTATAGTGGCCATATTCCTTTACGGATGCTTTCTTATTTTTCTTTTTATATACAGCCTGGTGCAGCTAAATCTGGCTATACAGTATGTAAAAATGCGCTGGGCCAGAGCCAAAAAACCAATTATAGCGGATGCTGACCTACCTGTGGTGACAGTGCAACTGCCTGTGTACAACGAGCTGTATGTGGTGGAGCGCCTTATAGATGCTGTGTGCGCTTTTGACTACCCTAAAGACAAACTGGAAATACAAGTGCTGGACGATAGTACTGATGAAAGTTTTGACGTGGCTGCACGCAAAATAGCCGAAAAACAAAAAGAAGGCATAGATATAAAACACGTAAAACGCCCAGAGCGCAAGGGTTTTAAAGCAGGTGCATTGGCTTATGGCCTGGATATATGCCGCGGAGAATTCACCGCCATTTTTGATGCCGACTTTGTGCCGCGCAAAGATTTTCTAAGACAAACCATTCCTTTCTTTTTTGTAAGCGATAAAATAGGTGTGGTACAAACCAAGTGGGAACACCTGAACGAAGACTACTCTCTGCTTACACGCCTGCAAGCCTTTGGGCTTGATGCACACTTTACCGTGGAGCAGGTAGGCCGCAACTCATCGCACCACTTTATAAACTTTAATGGCACCGCAGGTGTGTGGCGCAAAAAAACCATATACGATGCAGGTGGCTGGGAAAGCGATACTATAACTGAGGACTTAGACCTTAGTTACCGCGCTCAGCTAAAGCACTGGGAATTTATATACCTGCCTGAAATAGGTTCGCCCTCTGAACTACCGGCTGAAATGAATGCGCTAAAGGCACAACAGTTCCGCTGGACCAAAGGTGCTGCTGAGTGCACAGTGAAAAACATGCCCAAGCTATTGGCCGCCAAAGACCTTACTGTGGGACAAAAAATACACGGTGCATTTCACTTAATGAACTCCGTAGTGTTCTTGTGCATACTAGGCACCTCGCTGCTGAGTGTGCCTATGCTAATGATTAAAACCAACTATGGCAACCTGGCTATTTGGTTCAATGTAGCCAGTGTGTTTATGATTAGCTTTTTCTTTCTTGGTTTCTTCTACTGGGTGTCGAGGCCCGATGCGTCCTTCTTCAAAAAATTTGGGCGCTTTATATGGGAGTACCCCACATTTTTGGCTGTAAGTATGGGCCTTTCGTTGCACAATGCTATAGCCGTTATAGAAGGATTTACAGGTAAAAAATCGGCCTTTGTGCGCACACCAAAATTTGCCATTAGTGGTAAAAAATCTGGCACATGGAGCGACAAAAAATACCGCGCTATTAAAGTATCGCCACTTACCGCATTTGAGTTTTTACTGTTCCTTTATTTCAGTTTTGGTATAGTGTACGCTTTTGCATTTACAGGCAAGGCACCCGATTACGAACGCGATTTTGGTTTGCTTCCATTCCACATTATGCTCACTTTAGGCTACGGATTTGTTACGTTTTTCTCTTTGAAACACGCACGGTCGTAGTTAACCAATGTTCTAATCACAGCTATCTTGAGAATAAAATTAGCTATTCTATTATTATTAATTGCACAGGCGTTCATATGCCATGCGCAAAGCGATACGAAATTGTTAACCCTATTTTGCAATCATGGCGACACGGTTTCTTTTCAGGATTTAGTTAGCTGCCATAAATTGAGCACAGGATTAGGTGACAATGTAATAATGTCATTTCAAATTACCATTGTTCATGATGGTGTACTGAAGGAATACACCCAAAATGGCAATGAGATTAGTCAATCAGTTATGGATGAGATTGGCAAGTGGAAGCCAAGTAAAATTTTTATTGAAAATGTAATGGTTCAATACTTTGAATTTTCATTAGTTTCAAGTCCTGTAACGGTAGCTATGACTTATTGATCTAGAATTTCATTCATGCAAACTATACATTGTGTTTCCTTGTAAAAAGAATAATTTGGTAGTGTTGTAGTTATGCCAATGTAAAATGTGGATTTAAATATTATTCTCTTTCATACATTTGATAACGTAATTTTTTTATTTCTCCATTAAAAAATATCAAAGTCATGAAAACATTAAAAACCTTAGCTCTTATGCTAGTGCTTAGTGCACCTATAAGTGTGCTTGCGCAAAAGGCTATGCTGTGCAATTTTGATAAAACAGTAAGTTGGGCTGAACTAAAAAACTGCCATGAATTTACAACAGGCCTGGAGAATACACCCATAACCAGTTATGTCATTACACTTGCATGCCCCACCAAAGAAGGTGATGACAAGGGATACACTTTTATGGAATATCAACTTACCTGCAACGCGCTAAGCGAAGACGTATTAAATCAAATAGAAAAAAGTAAGCCCGATAAAATATTTTTAGAAAAAATAATAGCGCAAGTGGACGGCAAGCCCAAAGAGCTAAATCCCATTACCCTATTACTTACATATTGAAAGCTGCAAGCGAAGAATTAGCGCAGCTATATTTTCATTTGAACAATTTGTAAACTAATGCAAAAAGCAAAATTAAATCTGGCCAAGTAGCGCGGCCATTTCTTGCTGCATACTCAAAGCCTCTTGCCTTGCTGCAGCGGCAAAATCAGCCACCGAATTAGACGCATATAAAATACTACGCGATGCATTAATGAGCAGGCCACAGTCTTTGTTCATACCATACTTGCACACCTCGATAAGGCTGCCACCCTGAGCTCCCACACCGGGCACCAGCAAAAAATGGTTGGGCACTATTGCACGCACAGCAGCCAACATATCAGCGCGGGTTGCTCCTACTACATACATAGTATTTTCATCAGTACCCCAGGTAGAAGATGTGCGCAGCACCGTTTCAAAAAGTTGGGAGTTGCCCACCGGAAGCATTTCAAAGTCTTGCGCACCGGGGTTAGAGGTGAGTGCCAGTATAATGGCCCACTTGCCGGGGTGTTGCAAAAATGGCTGCACCGAATCGCTGCCCATATATGGCGCCACCGTTATACTGTCGAAGGCGTAGGTATCAAAAAAAGTTTTAGCATAATAGTTAGAGGTGTTGCCAATGTCGCCCCGCTTAGCATCGGCTATGGTAAAATGGCTGTGGCCTATGTACTGCACAGTTTCTTGCAGCAAGTGCCAACCCTCTGCCCCAAGACATTCGTAAAAAGCTATGTTGGGTTTGTAGGCCACACACAAGTCGCGCGTGGCATCTATTATGGCCTTATTAAAATCTAACATAGATATGCCTACCGGAATTTTAGCCGGGTCGGTATCTAAACCAACACACAAAAACGACTGGCGCTGGTGAATTAACTGGATGAGTTGCTGGCGTGTCATATACTATTATGGCCGCAAGATGGGGCAATTATGAGCGCAGAGCAAAATTTGCGGAAGGTGGATGGTGAGAATTAAATCTATGATTTTTATTTATAGATATGA
>JANOXJ010000088.1:0-4728 GCA_031418455.1 Flavobacteriales bacterium
CAAAAAACTGTATGATGTAATGAAGGAAAAAGACGCGCTGTATGCCAAGCCAGATTTTAGCGATGCTGATGGTGAACGCGCGGCCATACTGGAAATGGAATTTGCCGAAATGGACGGATGGAATGCAGAGAGCGATGCAGCCAACCTGCTAAGCGGATTGGGTGTAAAAGAAAACCTGCACCACACCCTTATGAGCGAACTAAGTGGTAAAGAAAAAGTGCGTGTATTGTTAGCACAGGCACTCTTTGGTAATCCGGAAATACTGCTGCTGGACGAGCCTACCAACGACTTGGATGTGGAGACTATAACATGGCTGGAGAATTTCTTAGCCGACTTTCAGAACACCGTAATTGTAGTATCGCACGACCGTCACTTTTTAGATGCCGTGTGTACGCACGTGGCCGATATTGATTTTGGAAAAATTCAACTTTATACCGGTAACTATACCTTCTGGTATGAGAGCAGCCAGCTTGCACTGCGCCAGCGTGGCGACCAAAACAAAAAGATGGAGGAAAAGCGCAAAGAACTTCAGGACTTTGTGGAGCGCTTTAGTGCCAATGCCTCTAAATCGCGCCAAGCCACCAGCCGCAAAAAACTGTTGGACAAATTGGTGATAGATAACATACAACCTAGCACAAGAAAATATCCGGGCATAATTTTTAGACCAGAGCGCGACTGTGGCGACCAAATATTGAATGTAGAAAATCTTTCGAAAACATCGCCTGAAGGTCAGGTACATTTTGCTAACGTAACATTTACATTAGTAAAAGGCGACAAGGTGGCCATACTTTCTAAAGAGCACAGTTCCATCACTGCATTTTTCCAAATTATAAATGGAGAAGAAAAAGCTGATAGCGGTGAGTACCTTTGGGGAAGCACTATTACTACTGCATATTTACCAAACGACAACAGCAAGTTTTTTACCTCTAACGATAATTTGGTGGACTGGCTACGTCAGTTTTCTAAAGACAAGGAAGAAACTTTTGTGCGCGGATTTTTAGGTAAAATGCTTTTTAGCGGTGAGGAAGTAATGAAGAAATGCAACGTGCTAAGCGGTGGCGAAAAAGTGCGTTGCATGGTGTCGCGCATGATGCTGGCCGGTGCCAATTGCCTTATGTTGGATGAACCTACAAACCACTTGGATTTGGAAAGCATAACTGCCTTTAACAACGCCATGAAAGACTGGAAACATGTGGCGCTATTCACATCGCATGACCATACATTTACTGACACTGTAGCTAACCGTATAATAGAACTTACACCGAGCGGCATTATAGACAAGCGCATGAGCTACGATGAGTATTTAGAAGACAAAGGTGTACAAGAATTACGCGAAAAAATGTATGGCACCAGTGCAGTAGTTGCATAATTTTAGGACGCAATTATTTAATGCTCCTTCTATGCGGTTCAACAAATTAATTACGCTTTGTATGCAAGGCTTTTGCCTTGCTCTAATTTCAAATTCAGCATTTTCTCAAGAGTTGAATTGGGTAAAAACGTATGGTGCCTATACCACCAAAAGTATGGCCATGGACCCCAATGGCGATTTAATTTGCTTTGGAAATTTTGTAGCTACAACAGATTTTGACCCAAGCGCTGAGGTATTCAATTTAACCTCTTTAGGTTATGCAGATTTGCATATAACCAAAATGGATACACTAGGCAATTTCATTTGGGCTAAAAAAGTAGGTGGTTTTTTTGTAGACGATGCACGCGATATGGCGCTAGATGCACAGGGTAATATATATCTAACAGGCATATTCAACAACTCAGCCGATATGAATCCGGGAGTTGCCACCAACAATGTAACTGGAGTGGGCAGCGATGATATTTTCATTACCAAACTAGACAACGATGGCAATTTTGTTTGGGCCAAAAGCATTGGCACTACAGGTGGTGATTATGCAACATCTATAGCGGTTACACCAAACGGAAAAGTAATAGCCGGTGGCTATTTTGGATCTAATGGCGGACAATTTGGTCTTTCGGCAGATTTTGATCCTGGCGCGGGCACTTACACACTTTCCACACCTAACAATTCCACCGATGCATTTGCTGTGTGTCTTGATTCAAATGGAAATTTTCAGTGGGCCAAACACATATCAAGCTTATCCGATGATGAACTTGGGTGCATAGAAACCACGCCTGCTGGCAATGTTGTTTTGTCTGGAATGGTAAGAGGCACAGCTGATTTTAACCCAACTGATTTTGTAGATAGCGCTACAAATGATGTATTCATTTGCAATTTAAATAACGATGGTAGTTTTAACTGGCTAAGGCGCATAGATGTGAATACTTCTGCCTTTACCACCAAGGCTATGCATATAGATGTACAAGGGTATATACATATAGCAGGCGATGTGGCGCTACCTGCAAATTTCGCTCCCGCTCTACCAATGGGCTATTACGCTAATGGAAGCGGAAACAAATCATTCCTATTTAAATGTGACTCAACAGGATATTTTCATTCGGCCAATGTGTACAATAATTATTTGTACATAAATGATATAAAAACGGATGGCATGGGAAATAAATACATTACCGGTTCATTCAATTTTAATATCGATTTTGATTTTTCAGACTCTACAGAGGCATATAGCCAACAAGGTAGCGGCTACGATATATTGTTGGCGAAGTACAATGCCAACAATGAATTAAAATGGGTACACACTTATGGTGGTACTAATTCTGGCATTTCAGTATTCAATGAAAAGGGCGCGGCATTAGTTATAGATGAGAATGACCATTTATATACCGCAGGCAATTTTCTTAATGCATCGGATTTTGATTTGTTAGAAGGCACTAACATTGTGAATGGAGGAACAGGCAACAGCTATGTTGCTAAATACTATATTCCTATAGTACCTGTAGAATATGATTTTAATGCCGATGGCGAATTGGATATAAACGATCTGCTATTTCTGCTAGACAATTTAGGCTGTCAAACATGCCCAAGTATGGATTTAGATGGCGACAATATGGTTACCATAAACGATGTTATGATGATGGTAGCAATTTTAGGATAGAAGTTTATTACAGCAATTTCAATAAATTTTATTGCTTCACCATTCTTAGATACGAATTGCTAGTGCCGCTAATTACCTCTAGCACATACACACCTGCTGCAAGCGCAGCGCAATTCACTTTATGGTTTTCTACCTGCAAGTTTGTTTTTTTTCCGTCCATTGAAATAGCGGTAACGACTATAGTTTCATGCTCTTCCATGCCGTATACATACACCACTTCGTTTGTAGGATTAGGATAGATTATCACCTCTGTTTTATTTAAATTACTTTCATCCACACCCACCATTTGCAGCGCCATTACTACTGCTGCATAAGCATTTACTTTGCCATAGCCCCAGCGCGGATGTCCAGGAGGCACTATATCTCCCGTGTTAGCATCCTCGCGCGCGGTGGTTTGCAATATGGTTTTTATCTGTGCAGGTGTAAGTGCAGGATTAGCATCTAACATTAATGCTACTATACCTGCCACACAAGGAGATGACATGCTGGTGCCACTCAGCTTTGCAAAATCATAATCGGTTCCGTTAAACGTAACAGTTTCGAAAGTGCTGTAAGAAGCATCGGTAAAGGATGACATACTTGAAATGACATTGACACCTGGTGCGCTTATATCTGGCTTCATAACACCTGTAATAAGCGGCCCTGAGCTGCTAAAGCTTGCCAATGTGCCGCCAAGCGGATTGCCACCAGAGCTAAGATAACCTGATGTATAAGCGCCCACAGCTATAACACTTGCTGTGCAAGCTGGCTCGCCTATGCTATTTATGGCATTGCCCGACATACCGCTGGTACCAAAGGATACAAAAGATAATCCCCAATTGCCCACGCCATTCGTTAGCTCCACCAAATTCCAAAAATGTACAGTGCCTGTATCGGCAGCTGCATACAACACTATTTTTAAATTGGTGTTGGTATTCTTTATGCGCAAACGCATGTGTGGTCTGTTGTTTTGTGGGTTTGCATTTTCAGCCGTTAGGTTGTAGTAAATGGTATCGGTATTTATAATTAATACGCTATCTACATAGTTTGTAGTAAAGCTTGTAGAATACATTGGTGTTTCTGCAAGCAGCGTATTTATGCCATTGTACACTTGCACTTTTACATCAAATGCATTACCTGCCTCGCCCCACATAGTCATGCTTTCGCCCCACATAGTAGGGTTGGTATAACTGTCAAACATTACACGAGTGGTCATGGTGTTGTTATCAAAATCTTTTTGAATATGAAAATTGTTGTCGCCATTGTTGCCACCTGAGCTAACAAAAACAACACCCTGTGCCGAAAGCGCATCTATGGCTTGCGATAGTAGCGAGGTGCCATCTAAATTACCAATGTAATAAAGGCCCCAACTCATATTAATAACAAGGCGTTTGTTTTCAGACTCAGCCTTTTCTTTCATCCAAGTATATGCATCTATCACCGATGCTGCATCTACTAAAAATGTAGCAAACAAAAAACCTGCTTCAGGCGCCATGCCACGGTATGGTGTGCCTGCACCGCCACCTCCTGCTATACCTGCCACGTGAGTGCCGTGCGTAGCATAGCTATAAATATTTGCCGTATCGCTTTGTGCTGCCAACAACTCAAGCACTGTCGTGTATTCAGCACCATATGGAAAGTTGGCAGGTTGGTTGCCTGCTTGTTTGTATTGGTCCCATGCGGCCACTATGCGCGTTTGTTGCAATAGCGTGTCGTAAAACAT
>JANOXJ010000089.1:0-14906 GCA_031418455.1 Flavobacteriales bacterium
GCCAGGTACAAGAGTACCACCCTGCCATGACTCTATACCAGCTGCGCCAGTAGAGTTAACACAAGCAATAGAAGTAAGTGTACCAGTGCAAGTATTGTCGCTAGAGCTAAATATTTCGATAGCAGCATTGTAACCAGTACCACTGTTTACTTGTACTTTATCCAAAGCAGCTACTGCAGTAAACTGAAGCCATACATCATCATCAGGATTTGGTGTACAAGCCGCTTGTGGCGAAGCTGTAGCAGCTACTGTAGTGAAGTGTGGAGTAAGTGAACAAGCAAATGCAGGAACAACGTTAATTGCAGCGCATATATCATCGTTAACCGGAGGAGCAGGTGTAGCAAAAATTGTAATTGCAAAGTCACCAGTAACACCAGCGTTAGATGGAGCTATTTTAACTGTAGGAGGTATAGTATAACCAGCACCACCATTAAGAATAGATATAGAAGTAACACCAGCTGGTGCATTATTAGTACCAGAAGTAACCACACCACCTACCGCATTGCGACCGTTACCAATTATAGTAACACGAGGGATGTTAGCACCAGCACCAGCACCAGCAGAGTTGTGATAACCGCTACCATTGTTAGTCATAGTAATACCAGTAACTGCACCGCCCGCTACTGTAGCAGTAGCAGTAGCCTGTACACCACCATTTTTGTGATATACACGTACATAGTAATCAACACCTAGTGACAAACCAGTTAAGTTAACTGTTTCGATTAAGCCCTCACCTGCAGAACAACCGCTACCTACCATAGTAGTAAGTGCAGCATTCCACACTTCTACTTGATTGTCGCCACCACCGGTAGAGTACACTTTAAGAGTAGAAGTAGAGTTGATAGAGTTAAACTTAAACCAAACGTCATCATCATTATTGTTAGTAGCACCGCAAGCAAACACTGCAGGAGCAGCAGTAGCAGAAGCGCCTTTGCTGCTGTAGTATGCACCACACAAGTCAGCTGGAGGAGCAGGCAAAGCAGTAATAGTGATAGCACCTGCTGGGTCGTCATTAATAGGAACACCAGAACCAGGTACATATGGAGTGTAAGCACCTGGAGTAAATACCAATTGGCTATAACAGTCAGGCATACTAGAAAGGTAGTTAGAACCACGGCTAGCTACAGTACCAGCGTAAGCTGAGAAGTTACGTGTGTTCTCTTCCTGCTGTTGCAATATCATACCTGGTTGTGGATCCACCGGATTCACTAGGTTATTAGACAAACCAGTAGTGTATGAGTAAGTGAACGCACCACCCCCTGGTATAGTACCATCAAAACCTTGCATAACACCATAGTTCAACGTTACGTTGTTTGTACCTTCTTCTAATATAATTTGGAAGTTAAGGTTAGGACCAGGGTTACCAAAAGTTTCCATGTTTTTCCACTCAATAGTGATAGTACCCGTGCCAGAACCAAGACCTACAGTTTTGTAAGCAAGGTAAGCATTAGCAGCAATACCGCTGTAACCAGGAGATACCAAGTCATCATTGAAAATAGAAATTTGTCTTGAAGTAGCAGCCATATTGTTTAAATAAGACCCAACAGTACCACCGTTGAAAGTGACAAAACCATTGTTACTAACAGTCATAGAAGTAACTGCACCACCTGCATATTGGAAAGTAGTACCAGTAAGAGGCGCAACATAAGTTTGGTCATCAGCAGAAGTACCAGCAGCACCAATAGATCCGTAAGTTTCACCACCAGCACCTATAATAGATGTGTAAGTGATAGCAGTATTACGAGTTACATTGTATGCCATAGGTGTGTAAACAAAGCTAGTAGCAAATGCTAAGTAGTCGTCACCAGTGCCTACAAATGGGCCTGGAGCAACAGTAGCAGTAGCGCGGCTACCAGTAGCAGCTAAACCACCAGTACCTGTTGATGTGCTACGCACAGTCCACGGACCAGCAGTACCACCAGTACCTTGAGCTACATACAATGATGGGTTGTCAGACAACAAACCATCTATAGCAGTCCATCCAAGAGTCATAACAGGAGCAGTACCGTATATAGAACCAGCATTAGTACGAACACGGAAACCGCGAGTACCAGTCATGCTAGTAGCAGGAGCACCTACAGAACCTGAAGGAGCAGCAGTATGATCAAGTGTCCAAGTAGTGATAGTAGAACCAGTGGTTAAAGAACCAGTACCAGGGTTAAGACCAAGAGTACCTTGGAAAGGAACGTTACGAACAACAGCTCCACCAACAGTACTAAGCACCATTTGACCTTCTACAAAAGCAGTTGTGGTACCAGCTTGACCAGCATAACCAAGGCTACCAAAAGACAATGTGTTAGCACCCATATTAACGGCACCATTAGTAAGCGTCAATGCCGTAGTAGCATAAAGCTCAAGATTGCTCGTAAACTGAACACCAAGTGCAGAGTTCATGGTCAAAGTATTAATTCTGCGGTTAGCAGGTACTACAGCATCATCAGGATGCACAGCATTGCCAGGAGCAGGAGTAAAGAAACCAAGCGTAAGATTGTAAAGACCAATGTTACAAGTAGGTGCAGTAGCAGCAGTGCTAAAACCACCACCAACTAAAGCCATAGTAGGAGCTACTGTGTAGCCAAAACCTTGGTTAGTAATTGTAAAATTGTCAACCATAGCATTGCTAATAGTAGCAGTAGCAGTAGGCAAACAACCCGCAGGGAATGCGCAAGTAGCGCCTGCACCACCACCACCTGTAAGGGTAAGCGTTGGCAACACTGTCCAAGAGCTAGTACCAGCAGCAGTGCACTGCACACCAGTAACTATGCCTGAGGCAACAGTAACTGTAAATGTTGGGTTAGTACCCGCATTGATATTAGTACCACCAGTAACTGTAACAGAAGGTGCAGTAGTATAACCAGCGCCACCAGCAGTAACTAAGTTAAGGTAAGTAATAGGCAATGTGAAACCAACAGTAGGAGCAGAAGTGTAACCTACACCACCACCAGTAGTACGAGCAGAACCCACACCTTGGTGCGATGTAATGTTGATACCACCAGTAATAACTGCTACAGCGCTCTTTTGAGTAAGCGAGTTAGCAACACCTGAAGCAGCCAAAGGAACTACGGCAACCGCAGTAGCAGCAGTAGTAAAGCCACCACCAGTAAGAGTAACCGCAGGCGAACCCACACGGTAACCAGCACCAGTAACAGTAACAGTAATACTGCGCACAGTGCCTGAAGCCAAGTCAAAATTAGCTACAGCTGTAGCATTAGTACCTGCACCAGTAGGCGCAGCTACAGTAACTGTAGGAGCACTGGTATAGCCAGCACCATGGTTGGTAACTACTATTTCATATACCGATTGGTTTACGGCAGTACCGTAGTACTGAGCAGTGTTGTTAATAGAAAGAAGTCCGTTGGTATTTAATGTACCAGCTGCAGTAGCAAACGAACGAATAGTAATAGGGTTAGTAGTACTAATAGTACAAGTACCAGTAGTTTGGAAGAACAATTGGTGAATGATACCACCAGCAAAAGTTCCAGTACCAGTAATGGTAGGGTTAACGTTAAAATCGCTCGATAGTATGCTAGCGTTGCTGTAAGCAAAGTTAGCCCAACCATTGTTGGTGAAGTTGCGAGCAAGGAAAATAGCCGCACCCGCTGGGGCAGCAGCAGCATTGTGTGCAAATACACGGCCAGTAGCTCCAATAGTTATATCGTTAGATACAGTAAGGAAGTTTACAGTAGTGCTAGGCACAGTAGCGTTCCAGTTAAGGTCACCATTTATGGTCATGTCGCGCACAGTGCGTGTAGCATCCATAGTAAGAGTAGAACCTGCAGGTACTAAGATATCGTTACCATTAGCAGGTACTACGCCACCTACCCAAGTAGCAGTGCTACTCCAAGCACCACCAAAAGTAGTGGTAGTGTAAAGGGCAGGAACTGCAGAAGTAAGACTAATGTTGTCTACAGCACCACCTTGTGGGCCACCACCGCTAGTGTCGCTAGACCAAAGGAACATAAGACGGAAAGTAGTTCCGGCAAATGAGCTAGGTATAGAGATGTTACCACTGGTGTGGTAAACTCCATTAGCAGCAGGATCTGTGTAAACCAATGTAGCACCGGCAAGTACCAAGCTATTTGGGTTAGGCACACCAGCTACAGGAATAACAGTGGTAGGAGCAGCAAAAACCGCAATGCGGTCCCAACCAGCCTCACCCACGTTTTTCAACTGGAAGTTAAGCGTGATAATACTTTCACCAGCAGGAACAGTAATGTCCTTGTAAAAGTAGTTAGCTGCAGATGTAGTGTTGCTATAGCTATAAGTAGCGCCACCATCGTTAGATACGAATGCGTGGAAACCACCAGCGTTTGGTGTACCCACAGCACTACATTGCCACGTGTTGTTGGCGCTGTTTACAGCAGTCCATCCGTTGGCAACGAAACCGCCACCACCGTTTTCAAAGCCACCATCGCCCGTAGGGTTGATAAGTGTAGTTTGTGCTGAGGCATTGTAGCCGCCAAGCACCATACAAAATGCAGTAAGCACCGCCACCGTTATTCCTCTAAGAGAAGCACCGGCAGTGGGCATAAACGTTGCTACATTACGTAGCCATACAAAATTCCCACGCGATGCCGTAGGGCTTGAGTAATTTTTGCTCATTGTTAATTGGTTTTTGATTAATTTAATTGATTAAGAGTTGCTATATTTGATAGGTATGCAATTGCTAAGGAAGGATAATAATTAAGGTGATTAAGCATAAAAAACGGAATAAATCCTATCATTAGACGACCATGAGTGGCATGGTTGCCCATTGATTGGTTAAAAGACAGGTGTATATAAGGTTATTATTATTAACCATTAAGTTGTTGCTGGTAATAATGAGTGATTAAGAATAAATTTTTGAATTAAGATTAAGAATGTCAATGGGGAAATGGGTTGAATGAAATAGCTGGGTGCAAATAATGCTATTGTCTTAGAAACTTAGTTACATAATTATTACTCATTGTTGGATTTTATCCAATCAGCAATATTATCCAACACATCAGCAGATAACTGCTGTTTTCTATATTGGCTAACTAAATCAGCACCAGCAATTTTGCGCAATTCCAATTTAGCTTTACTACCCATTTTTTCTGCATTATCAATAGCATTGTCTACATTCTCAGTTGCAGGCACATCATTAGACCCATACAGAAATAAGCCTCTGGCTTTCATTTTGGTAGGTAGGTTAAATGCCTCCATAGCTTGCCAGCTTTGCAACCAACTCCAGTAAGCATCATCTGCGCTGGTTGGCTGCCTAAGTGCACCATCGGCATTGGGCGATAGTTTTTTCTGTATGGCTTCATATTGGTTCCAATCTATTTTTTTAGAAAGGAAGTCCATTTGGCTTTTGGCCAACTCAGGCGATATGCTTTGCCAATTGGCATTGTTTAATTTTTGTTCGGCAGTAAGTGGTCTAAAACTTCCTGCTACAACAAACGCAGATTTGGTGCTGGCAGCAGCGCAATAAACGGCCAATTCTGCTGCATCAGCAAAACCCACAAAGCCCATATTGGCTTGGTTTACATTTTTATCTTTAAGCAATTCGTTGTAAGCTAAAAGAGCATCTTCTTTTTGACTGTCGTAAGGATAGCTTTGAGTAGTGCCCGTGGAAGGAGGCGTTCCTCTGCCATGTATTACAAGGGCTACAATGCCACGATTGGCAAATTCTGTGGCCAGGTATTTCTGACTTGCTGTATCCAGGCCAGTAGGGCTTGGCAGAATAACTACGGTTGGATAATTACCATCTAGCGAGGCAGGCTTGTACACCGTGGCCTTCATAGTAAGTTGATCGGCTGTTCTATAATCTATTTCCTGACCCGTTGCATAAGTGGCCACAGCCTCTACTTTCTCTAATTCTTTCTTTTTTTGCTCAGCAGTCAACTCCTCATTGGTAGGTTTGGAATCGCCACATGAATGTGCCACTAGGGCAATAAGAAATAGGAGGGCTAAATTTTTGATAAAATCTAAACGACTAAAATTCTTTCTTCTCATTAAGGTATAAACAGTAGGTTAAAAAAACATGACCACCCATCATAAAGCACAACAAAGCTCCATGACGGTGTCAAATATATAAGATTGAGCACTTAATAGGCACTTCCATCAAATAAAATAATTCTTTTTTTATGTAGGTTTTTACAATAGCCTTAGAGCTAGAGTTTTATAGAAATTGCAGCTTTTTGAAATTAGTTTCTATTGATGCAATTAAGATCGTCAAAAGCATGCTTAAGCCTAACTACAAATTCCTTTTCGCCTTCTCTAAGCCAGACGCGTGGGTCGTAAAACTTTTTATTAGGTTTATCAGCACCCTCTGGGTTGCCTATTTGCTCCATCAAATAATCTTTCTTTGAGAGGATATAATTGCGCACGCCAGCCAGATACGCAAATTGCATATCGGTATCTATATTCATTTTTACAGCGCCATAACTAATGGCTTCGCGTATTTCTTCTTTGGTGCTTCCGCTGCCACCATGAAATACAAAGTGGATAGGTTTGGCAGATGGTGTATTGAATTTTTTCTGCACAAAGTCTTGCGAGTTTTTAAGTATTACAGGTTGCAACTTTACATTGCCCGGCTTGTACACACCATGCACGTTGCCAAATGCTGCGGCTATGGTAAATCTGTTAGATATTTTGGACATATGCTCGTAGGTATATGCTACTTCTTCAGGTTGTGTATAGAGCTTGCTACTATCTACACCAGAATTGTCCACGCCATCTTCCTCGCCACCGGTAACACCCAATTCCACTTCCAATGTTATTCCCATTTTTTTCATTCGTTCAAAATAGGCGCATGATATTTCTATGTTTTCGTGCAGGGGTTCTTCGCTTAAATCAAGCATGTGTGAGCTAAATAATGAAGTACCTGTTTTTGCAAAAAATTCTTCGCCATGTTTAAGCATGCCATCCATCCATGGCAATATATTTTTAGCACAATGGTCGGTGTGTACTATTACAGGCACGCCATATTCTTTGGCCACCATGTGTACATGATGTGCGCCACTAACGCTGCCTATAATAGAAGCTTGTTGTGCATCATTCTTAAGGCCCTTGCCGGCATAGAATGCTCCACCACCATTACTAAATTGTATAATGACAGGCGAGTTAACATCGCGTGCGGTTTCCAATACAGCGTTAATGGTGTTAGTGCCAATAACATTTACTGCGGGCAGTGCATAACCATTGGCCAATGCATCATCAAACACTTCGGTAACCTGGTCACCGGTAAGAACACCTGCTTTAAATTTCATAATATAATTTCTGCTTAAATATTTAATTGCGAAAATAATTGGCTACGTGCTGCATACAAAATAAAAGAATTGACTATTCCTGCTTAATTGCACGAATTGTAAAAAAATCTGATTTAATTAAGTAAACACCGCTGCACCAATTAGTAGTGTATAGCAGTATGTGAGTGTCAGGTGAATTGTATATTAAAATTAACGCTCCTAATGCATTGTAAACTTTAAAACTTTGAGGATGTGAAAAATTTAATTGAAGCACATTATTAAAAGGATTGGGATATAAACTTATTTCGTTCAAAGATTCCTGTATGCCAATATCAAGCACAGGCACCTCAACAATTACAGAACATAATAGCGCATCAGTAACGGTGCATGTGTATGTGTTCTGTCCCACATTTTCCAGTATGTTATCATCGTTGCTGCTATTTTGCCATGAGTAAGTGTAGGGAGTATAGCCGCCTGCAACAGTTAGCTCTATGCTACCATTGTCTCCGTCATTGGCATTTATTACCGCGGGCATTACAAGTATTTCCGTTGATTCAATAATTGAAATTATTTCAGATGCCTGACAATTGGCCTGATCGGTTACTATCAAATTATAATCACCTGCATATAAGGCATTGGGGTTTTCTCCCTGCCAATTAAATGTGTATGCTCCTGCACCACCATTTACTATAACACTCACCGCAGAGGTTTCATTGTAACATGCTAGTGGCGCTGTCCAAATAATGTTGATAGGATCATACTGTAATATTTCTATGGTAGTATCGGCAGTGCAATTATTTTCATCAATGGCAGATAGTAAATACTGCCCTGCATATAATTCATTTGGATTATAGCCATGCCAATCCAAAGTATAATTGCCTTGAGCATTTGCTACTAATATTTCCACATTTACATCTTCGCCATTGCACGCCACCAACTCGTTGTTCCAACTAAAGTGAAGCGGTGGTGGTTGGGTTAACAAAAATGAATTAGCAAAAACACAATTGCTGCTATCAATGATTGCAAATGAGTATTCTCCAGCCGCCAAATCTTGCAGAGTAAATCCAGTCCAATCGCTTTCCCAAATTATAGACAAATTATTCTCTTTTAATACGCCAATAAATAGAGAGCCATTGGCAGCACCAAAACAAGTGGGCTCGCTAAAGTTTACATTGTATGCAGGCGGAGTATTATAAGAAACTAAAACAGTGTCGGTATTAAAAACAAGACCTGAAGCATGTGTTACCTGAGCCCAATAAGAGCCGCCTTGCGAAACATCTAGTGTGGCATTGATGGATTGATTGTTCCAAACAATACTTTGCCAGTTGCCCAATGCAGATAACTCTAAAGAGTCGCCCTCGCACAAATGGATAATTGGTGCAGCAACAGAAAGTGGCACAGAAGCTAACGAGCCACCCTCAGTAAGAAATATACTTTGGTTAGCGGGTAAATTATAATAGGTATCTACCCAACCACTCAGCCAATGCAGTTTAAGTGAATCAAGCTGACTAAACTGACCAAGAGGAATAATGGTGTGTTGTGAAAACTGTGCTAAATATCCTTCACCTTGTTTGAGGTAATGATAAGTGGCAGTGCCACCAGCCCATGCTTCTATGCGTGTGCCCACAGCATCACGATTACTGGCCACACCTTCAAGAGTTAGTTTTAGGTAATGGTTTTCTGTATACATTGAGTTATAGTACACTTGAGCATACTCAGTATCACCCGTGGTTATTACAAAATCGGATTTTCCATCATTATTAAAATCGCCTCTGGCTGCTCCGTATGTAACATAAGATTCGGCAGGAGAGATAAAAGGCACTGAATTAAAATAACCATTTTCCTGCATTAGAAAAATGTCCTGATTGTCAGAATATATTGCATTGTTTACAGGGGTATCTGTGCCCACATATAAATCCCAGTTTCTATCATTATTAGCATCCATCCAAACGGTGCCCCAGCAAAAAGAATTTATACTAGATCCCAGCTCCTCTGCCAGATTGGTAAATGTACCATCACCATTATTGCTATACAAAATATTCCCTGCTTCATGGTTACTTATATAAATATCTTCATACCCATCTTTATTGTAATCGCAAGCTCCTATGCTCATGCTTGATGAACTTACGGTAAGGCCTGCCTGCAGGGCTACATTAGTAAATGTATTGTCACCATTGTTTTTAAATAATGCATCTCCAAGACCATCATCCACCATAACATAAATATCTTGGAATCCATCATTGTTATAATCTATAAATGCCGGCATAAAAGACATAGCCACATCTATATTCAATAAAATCAATTTCTCAGTAAAGGTTCCATCTCCATTGTTTTGAAAGAAAAAATTATTTTGGTCTGAATTGTTTCTAATAGTGGCATATATATCCAGCCATCCATCATTGTTATAGTCACCCACCGCAGCGCCAAAACCAAATACATCATTTGGTATTTGTAATCCGCTTTGTAATGTGATATTTTGGAATTCCAAATTTCCATTGTTCTGATAAAGTTGAAGTTTACCTTCATAGGCATTTAGAAAAATATCAGCATCGCCATCATTATCAAAATCAAAACATATAACCTGTTTTATGTCTAAAGTATTTGGTATTATTTCTTCCTGATAAAATGTTCCGAAATTATTTATATATGCATAAATTGGTTGGTTCGCAGAAGCGAAAATGATATCATCCCAACCATCTTTATTCAGGTCATACACCGTAACTCCATGACCAGCATTTGTAAATTCTGTAGTGTAGTTTATTCCAGCAATTGTGTTGGCGTTATAAAACATTTGTGCCTTGCTCTGGTAATTCAATAAAAATAGACATGCAGCAAAAAGCAATTTCATTGAAACCGCAAAAGAAAACGGACGAATGAATGTGCAGGAAATATTACAGTATTTAAAATAAAAATACAATTTGAAAAAAAATTTGAGCTGAAAGATACTAAGAAAAAAAACGAACACTCAAATCATTACTGAATCAAAATAGTAGTCATATTACAATTACCTACCAACGAATACACTCCCCCACTCCACCTGCTTGTATCTATAATCACTAATCCGTTTTGCTTAGCGGCCTGGTATACAAGCTGACCATTAGCATTATATATTCTTATATCTTGTGGGGTGGGCAATTGAATATTCAATCTATCAGAACATGGATTGGGATATGCTATAATGTTGTTTTCTATTTCATTAATTTTTGTATTTATTACCTGCACTGTTATTTGCTGCGAGCATTGCAATGCATCTGTAATAGTGCAGGTATATACTCCTTGCTCCACATCTTCTATACCACTTGTGGTAGCACCGTTGTTCCATGCATAGCTGTACGGAGCGTAGCCATCAGTTACAGTTAATTGTATACTTCCATCATCATCGCCATTGGCATCTGTTATTTGTGCAGTAACAATTATCTCGGTGCTTTGTAGTATAGTAAAGTTAGCACTAGCTGTGCAGCCTGCAATATCAGTTGCCAATACGGTGTATGCTCCTGCATATATCTCCTCTGGATTTGCCCCACTCCAATCCAATTCAAAATTGCCTGCACCACCTGTAACAAATGCTTGCACTTGTGTGGCTTGCTCATAACATGCTAGTGGAGTATTAAAAGAAATGTTGATGGGTTGGTATTGTTGCACATATATAGTTTGAGCAGCAGCACACTCATTAGCATCGGTTACTATTACTTCATATTGGCCCGCTGTTACGTCATCAGGATTAATGCCATACCAGTTGAATGAATAATTGCCAATGCCACCTAACACCTCTAATACTATGCTTGTGGTGCCACCATAACATGCTGCAGGAGCATTCCATGATATAGCCAATGGTGCAGGTTCATTTACCTGCACACTGCCAGTGTAGGTACAGTTTTTATTTGTAGTTATTTCATACTCATAAATACCCGAAGTAATATTTGACAATAAGTTATTTTCATCCAATAGTTCTTCACCATTTTTAGACCAGCTCACTGTCTGATAATTTTGGTAGTTTAGGAGAAGCTCTATGCTGCCAGTGTTATTACCTGAACAATTGGGCTCCGTTACCATTACATTTCCTATTACCAAATCTTCCACATCTACCGTAAAATAAAAGGTGTGTGCAAACCCTTCAACAGTAGTCACTGTAACACTGTAGTCACCTATTTCATTCACCACCACAGAGGAAGTGGATTGTCCATTACTCCACTCATAGGCCGCAAAATTGCTCATGGAAAGTGTGACTTGTTGTGAGTTGCAAATAATAATTGTTTGATGATTGGGCAGTTGTGCAAACAATGACTGTCCTTCTTCTAATGCATAAACCTGATTGGCAGGTAAATCATAAAATGTATCTACCCAGCCGGAAGGCCAGGTAATGACCAATGAGTCAATAATGCTGCTATTACCGAGCCCTATTATTTTGTACTGCGAATCTTGGGAGATGTAATTATTACCACAAAATGTATAGTGATTAAAATATTTTTCTTGACAAAATATTTCGATGCGTGCACCAACAGCATCTTTGTTGCTAATAACACCATCCAACTCAAGCTTAATCCAACTGTTCTGATTTTTATTTGAGTTTTCGTATACTGTAATTAAAGGTGTAATTTGACTGAAGTTACATAAATCAATGCTATTATCATTATTAAAATCTCCTTTGGCACAAGTAAAAGAAACATTCAAAGGCATCTCTATAGCAAGGTCAAATAATTCGAATTCACCCATAGTATTATTCATGAGTAGTTTATTATTTACACTGCCGTCAGCCACGCATACAAATAAATCTTCAAAGCCATCATTATTTGCATCTAGCCACAAACTAGACCAACAGCTTAAGTTAAGCGAAGTATTGCTCTCCATAGCAACATTTTCAAATCCCCAAGCATTTTGCTTAAGTAATACATTACCCTGATTAGTATTAGTAATATAAATATCAAAATCTCCGTCTTGGTCATAGTCAGCAATTGAATTAGACATTGAATTTAATTGAACGTCCGCACCAAGTAAAGAAGCTTCATTAACGAAAATTCCATTATAATTCATGAATAATTCATTGCCTTCAGAATGATCATAAGTAATATAAAGATCTTGCCAACCATTATTATCAAAATCGCACCAGCTTGACTGAAAAGGGGTGGAATAAACATTATTATTCATTAAGAGATAAGACACATTCGTAAAAGTTCCATCACCTTCATTATGCAGCAGCCAACTTGAGATTTGGGCATTAGGTAATTGGTAATTATTTATATGAACATCCAGATATCCATCATTATCATAATCAGCCCAGGCACTACCGTATGAGTTTGCATTAGCAGCGGGTAAATTCAAATTTTCAGTTACATCTTCAAGATCAGACAATTCGCCATCGTTTCTGTATAAGCAACAGCTACCCATGTAAAATGTAACAAACAAATCATAATCATTATCGTTATCATAATCAACCCAAACAGGTTGTTTGCCATTCTGATTTGTATTTATTTGTTCTACTAAATCAAAACCATTATTATGATTATTTTCAAAAATTAAAATTGAATAAGCTCCACTGCACACGGTTACATCATCCCATCCATCATTATTAAAATCAAAATAACTTAAGCCACAGCCCAAAGTCTCACTACAATCAGCAGTAAGACTAATACTGTTAGAAATGCTGAACTGAGCCAAAATATTGCCAGAACAACATACCGACAAAATGAAAATTAAGAATGTTCTCATGCAAGAATTAAATAATTCTATTTTTCCATTATCAGCCAACATTGAAATTGATAACATTTAATTATAAAAGGTGTCGTGTCAAAAATTACCGTGTTGTGATAATGATTTTATTTGTATAAAACAATTCGTGATTTGTTAAGTAATAAAAAATAAAACAACGTCCTAAACCCCTTGCAGTATGATTATTTAATCAAACATCTTAATAAAACTTAATTGGCCAAAGTTTGGCATATCCACACTATACACTCCCCCGCTCCACTCACTAGTATCAATAGTTACTAATCCCGCTTGCCCCATAGCTTGGTATACAAGTTGACCGTAGGCATTGTATATTTTTAAATCTTGTGGAGTTTTTAATTGAATATTCAATCTATCAGAACAAGGATTGGGATATGCTATGATGTTGTTTTCTATTTCATTAATTTTTGTATTTATTACCTGCACTGTTATTTGCTGCGAGCATTGCAATGCATCTGTAATAGTGCAGGTATATATTCCTTGTTCCACATCTTCTATACCGCTTGTGGTAGCACCATTGTTCCATGAGTAGCTGTATGGAGCGTAGCCGCCTGTTACTGTTAATTGTATACTTCCCTCTTCATCATCATCCTCTTCGGCTTCTGTTATTTGTGCAGTAACAATTATTTCGGTGCTTTGTAGTATGGTGTAGTTAGCACTGGCTGTGCAGCCTGCATTATCTGTTGCACTCAACGTGTAGGTGCCTGCATAAATTTCATTTGGATTTGCACCGCCCCAATCCAATTCAAAATTGCCTGCACCACCTGTAACAAAGGCCTGCACTTGTGTGGCTTGCTCATAACATGCCAATGGAGTATAAAAAGAAATGTTGATGGGTTGGTATTGTTGCACATATATAGTTTGAGCAGCAGCACACTCATTAGCATCGGTTACTATTACTTCATATTGGCCTGCTGCCACTTCTTCAGGATTAATGCCATTCCAGTTGTAAGAATAATTGCCAGTGCCGCCTGATACCTCCAACACGATGCCTGTGGTGCCACCATAACATGCTGCAGGAGCATTCCATGATATAGCCAATGGTGCAGGTTCATTTACCACCACACTGCCAGTGTAGATACAGTTTTTATTTGTAGTTATTTCAAATTCATAAAAGCCAACAGCTACATTTTCCAGCAAGTTGCCTTCTTGCTCAATACTTTCGCCATTGTAAGTCCACTGTATTGTTTCATAATTGCCGCTGTTCAGCATAAGCTGTATGCTGCCTGTGCCAGAACCAGAGCAATTTGGTTCTGTAACATTTATATTTTCAATTGCCACATCATCAACATCTACTGTAAAATAATAGGTGTGTGTGAACCCTTCAACACTTGTTACTGTAACACTATACTCACCTATTTCATTTACCACCACAGAGGAAGTAGATTGTCCGTTGCTCCACTCATAGGTTGCAAAATTTCCAACTGAAAGTGTGGCTTGTGCATTGTTGCATATAACCACGGTTTGATGATTGGGCAGTTGATTAAAATTAGATTCGCCTTCTTCTAATGCATAAACCTGATTGGCTGGTAAATCATAAAAAGTATCTACCCAGCCGGAAGGCCAAGTAATGACCAATGAGTCAATAATGCTGCTATTACCGAGCCCTATTATTTTGTACTGCGAATCTTGGGAGATGTAATTATCACCGCACATAGTAGTTTGTGTAACACACATGTTGTTGAAATAACATTTTATCAAAGACCCATACCCATCAGGATGTCCCATTGAGCTATGTAATCCATACTTAAGCCAATTGTTAGTGTGTGCATAGTTGTTGCCCCACAAGCATACTTGTGTAGGTAATTGGCTATAGCTAACAAAATCTGCATAACCATCATTGTTATAGTCACCTTTGGCAGCGCTGTAGGTCCAGTTATCGTCAGCCATAGGTGGCATTTCCGAATCTTCAAAAAAGCCTAAGCCTGAATTCATAAAAAACATGTTAGGCACTTCCGGTTGTCCTACACA
>JANOXJ010000090.1:0-1659 GCA_031418455.1 Flavobacteriales bacterium
ACCAAATCCGCCTACACTCACCCACATTAGGGAATACATATTGCGCACTATGAAAGAGGATTGCAGTTCGCGCTCGCCCATGCTTTCTACAAATTCATAAAACACAGTCCATATGCCTAAGGCCAGCATCATTTGCAATGAGATAGGCAAACCCAATTTAAAAATATTGGCAGTGTGCATACGAGGAAATTTAAAGAGGAAAGCATTAACACCATAAGTAGCCTGGCTCTTGCTATAAAGTGTATATAACATTATGAAAATAAATGCCACTGCCTCAGCTGTGGTGGTGGCTATGGCAGCGCCTGCAACGCCCCATTTGGGCATGCCCAGGTTGCCAAATATGAGCCCATAGTCCAACACAATATTTACAAGCGCTGTTATTATTGTAGTGTACATCATAACCCTTGTTTTGGCTATGCCACTCCAAAATGCATTGAGCACCAGTGCTGGGGTATAAAACAAAAAACCGAATGAACGAAAGAAAAGGAATTCTTTCATGTAAGCAATAACCTGTGGCGATGAAAGAAACCTGTCGAGCAGCGGTGCAACTACCACAAACAAAATAACAAACTGAATAACAGCAGTAATGATGGCTACCCAAAACGCATTGCCTACCACACTGCCCACATCCGTTGGCTTGTTTTCGCCCTTGCGTCTGGCCACAAGTATTTGCACTGCATTGCTAAGGCCTATGCCTACCATTACCAGGGTAATGTACAACAGGCCTACAAAAGAAGCCGCACTCATGGCATTGCCATTCAATTGTGCGCAGAAATAATTGTCGGTAAATGCTACAAAGAATTGCACAAAATAACCAAGGCTTACAGGAAGCGACATTATCAGTATTTGCTTTACTGAAGTGTTTAGTTTGTATGTAGCGTGCAGGTCCGTAGTGCTCACAAAAAAAAAAATTGGAAACACCTTAATAAAAAAAGATGTGCTGCAACTTACATGTATAATGAATTACTCTGGCAATAAATCAATTGCCAGAAATGCGATGAGCATCATTGTTATTGCGCTCTATATCGTTTTTAACGTTCTGTATGCGTATAGCTACACTTGCCAGGTCTTGATATCCGTTGGCCATAAGCCATAGCATAGCCTCATCGCTATTGTCGCCCACGCGAGCCATTTTTTCTAATAAGTCAAAACCATATTTCCTAAGCCATAGCAATGCATTCACATTACCCTCAGCACCATTTATCAATGCCATAAGATGCTCAAAGCCATTGTCCATAAGCCATGTGCGCGCCTCTTGTTGGTTCCATAGTGCATGCACAAATATGCCTAGCTCAGGATAGCCGTTTTGCATAAGCCAGTCCTTTATTTCCTTATTGCCATTTATGGCTTCGGCCCAGGCAATTATTACTTTTTGAGGGTATTCAAAAGGCATGTGTCAATAAATAATCATTTATATTTTGTTCAAATAAACGAACATTAAACCGCTGGAGTATAAAATTATTTTATCTATAATATATCTCCAATTGTCGGCTTAAATCAAATACTTATAGTAAAAATTA
This sequence comes from Flavobacteriales bacterium, assembly GCA_031418455.1. Lineage (GTDB taxonomy): Bacteria > Bacteroidota > Bacteroidia > Flavobacteriales_D > Sanyastnellaceae > JANNVZ01. The sequence goes on from JANOXJ010000090.1 coordinate 1,521, forward strand.
CAAAAACGAAACGAATCAAATTAATACTCGTTCAAAAGCCTCCAAACACAAGCACAAATCCGAAATACAATTCTAAACATTTGCTTAACAACTCCCCTACTATTTTCGCCCGCTTTTTGAAAAAGCAAGTTAGTTTTTA
>JANOXJ010000091.1:0-4602 GCA_031418455.1 Flavobacteriales bacterium
GGTGTTTCGTTGCCGGTGAGCACCGCCACACTGGTTCTGCTTTTGCGTATTATGTGTGGCACATCTTTAAAGTAGTAGTGAAAGTAGCGCGAGGTATTGTTGCTGCCGGTGGCTATTACCGCATCATAACCCGCCAGGCGGTCGGCCATTATTTCAAACTGCTGTTCCATTTCAGGCGCCAGCTTCACCAGTATTTTTAGCATTTCGGGCAGCAGCACATTGTCGGCAGTACTCATTTTTATAAGCGCCCTGTGGCCGCATAGCAGCACACATAGCACATCATGAAAACCCACCAGCGGTATGTTGCCAGCGCATATTATGCCTATGTTTTTTGGTGCCGCATCGGGCTGCTCATCGCCAGTGGGAAAGTAGGGCAGAAGCCACTGGTCCAGATTTTCTTTAGTAAGAGCTAAGCTCCATGCATGCAGCGCTTTTTTAATATTGTCAGGCGTAAACCAGCCGTTGGTATGTATGTGTCGGTTTATTTTTTGCTGTATATCCGCATATTCCTCCTGTGTAAGTCCGCTGCCAAATCCCGGCCACTCGTCATTAGCGGCCAAAACGCCCATGGTTTGGCCCAGCTGAACAAAGGCATTTTTTCTATGTTTCAAATTCATGTGTGCAAGTTATTTTCGCGCGCAAATCTATTTATATAAGAATAACGGCCATGGCAATAATTATAACAGACGAATGCATTAACTGTGGAGCATGCGAACCTGAGTGTCCTAACAATGCCATTTACGAAGGCGGTGCCGAGTGGAAATACTCTGATGGCACTGGCCTGCGCGGCATAATGGTGCCTTTAAATAAAACCGAAGAAGTGGATGCCGATGGCAATAATGTGCCCATAAGCATGGATGTGTACTACATAGTAAGCGACAAGTGTACTGAGTGTGTAGGCTTTCATGACGAGCCACAGTGCGCGGCCGTGTGCCCTGTAGACTGCTGTGTGGACGACCCTGACCACCGCGAAACCAAAGAGCAGTTGTTGGCCAAAAAAACTTTCATGCACCTGTAATTTTCTATTTCTTAAGAAAACCTTATCGTTTGCATTTTTTACCCAAAGGCGCACTACGCCCCCTCTTTTAGCGTTACTGTAGCACCTATATGAAAAAAATATTTTTTCTACTTGCCATGCACCTAACAGCACTGCATGCCATGGCCTACGAGTTTGGTGCCATTGAGGACAGCATTGCGGCATCGCACCAGGCCATGAAGCGCAACCTAACCGATGAGCAGCGCGACAGCCTTAGCAACAGCATGCGTGTGCAGTTCATAGCCCTGTTTAACGAGCCAAGTACTTTTGACTACAGCTTTAGCAAACTAAAGTTTTGCACCATTACCAGCCCCGACCACCGTGTGCGCCTTATAAACTGGAATGTGCCCCAAAACGATGGCACCCACAAGTATGTGTGCTTTGTGCTGGTGTGGAACAACAAAGACAAGGACTACTGGTACACAGAACTTACCGAGCCCGCGCGCGAAGGCGAAAAGGTGGAAACCAAATACCTGAACGAAGACAAATGGCTGGGTGCATTGTACTACGACATTATACCCATGGAAAAAAAGAATACCGATACCTACACGCTGCTGGGCTGGGACGGTAAGGACAATATGTCGCAACGAAAAATAATAGACGCCCTGCACATAACAGGCAAAAAAGTGCGCCTGGGTGCCCCCATATTTAAGAATGACAATGGCACCAAAAAACGCATGCTGTTCGAATACAGCGATGAGATAAGTGCCTCAGTAAAATATTACCAGAAAAAGAAATGCATAGTGCTGGACCACCTAAGCCCTAAGAACCCCAACATGGTGGGCATATATTCTGACTATGGCCCCGATGGTAGTTATGATGTGCTGGCCCTAAGCAAAGGCAAGTGGGAACTGGTAGAAAATGCCGATGTAAAAGAATTTGCACGTGACGATGACAAGCCTTTTATAAATCCGCGCAGAAATTAGGCACAATAAAATTACTGCCTGCTTTGCGATATGCGCACCTCAGTAGCGCCATAGCCATACTCGTGGTAAGGCCCGTCCATAAAGGTGCAGTGCGGATAATAGTCGTGCAGCAATTTCCTTATTTCTGCCCGCAGCACCCCTTGGCCTATGCCGTGTATAAACACCACGCGCGGTATTTTTTTTAGCTCGGCCAGTTTTAAAGTGCGCTCAAAATGCTCTAGCTGAATTTGTATTATTTCGCCATTGCTAAGGTGGTTGTGCTTGTCCAGCAGCTCGTGTATATGCAAGTCCACCTCCATACTTTCGCCCTTGCGCCTGGTGTTGGTAGCATCTTTGTTTTTGTACAGTACCTTAAACTGCTCGGTGGCTTTGCGCTGCACATTCTTGTCCAGGTTGCGCTCCACTATATCTATTATATCGGGTTGTGTTTTTTGGTACTTGTCGTATTCCTTGTTCCAGTTGCCCACCGGCACCAACTCCTCAGCGGGGTGCTCGTAGGTAAATCCATCTTTGTCGCGCACCAGCACCCAGCCCACTTTTGGGAACGACACCACAGTGCCTTCGCCCTCATCGTTCAAGAATTTTACTCTGTCGCCTATTGTCAATTCCATGGTGCTAAAATATTTCACTTTTAAAATAAAATTAAAATATGATTAGTTGGGTGTTTGCCTGTAATGAGTACTCGCATTTTTTTTATATAATCTTATGTTGATGTGAAATTGAGAGGCGTAGGCTCGTATGCATATCTTAACACAGCACTTTAGTGCTGTGTATACCACAAAGCCCCTCATAAAAGTGCCGTAGGCACAACACATATACGCTAGATTATATGAGCCGGGCCTACGGCTCTCATGGCACTATACAACGGATTGAAATCCGTTGTTAGGATATGAGCCGAGCCTGCGGCTCTCATGGGATTTGTTATGGGTTTGCATCACAACGGATTAAAATCCGTTGTTAGGATATGGGCCGAGCCGATGGCTCTTGCATTTGTTTTGGGTTTGTATCACAACGGATTGAAATCCGATGTTAGGATATGGGCCGAGCCTATGGCTCTTGCATTTGTTATGGTTTTGCATCACAACGGATTAAAATCTGTGTGTGCTGCTGGCACACTTGCGATTAAGCATAAAACAAAATGAATACACAAGTCATTGGCATGCAACATACTGCATTATTCTTACCCTAAACCAAGCTATATTGCACGCGCCTAACAAGTTATATTATTTTTATTCATTCATGAAAAATCGTCTGTTCTACGGAGTATTCCTATTTGTGCTGCTCACATCCTTTGTAAGTGGCCACATAAGCCCGCCTGAAAAGAAAAAGGAAATAAAAAGCGGCAGCACCCAAAAGCTGGATGCCATATTTAAAAAATCTATAGCAGACTTTAATGTGCCCGGCATGGCCGTGGCCATAGTAAAAGATGGCAAAACCATACTTAGCAAAGGCTATGGAGTAAAACATGCAGTAACCAAAGAGAAGGTAGACGACCACACCCAGTTTGCCATAGCCAGCAACACCAAGGCATTTACCTCAGCCGCACTGGCCATGCTGGTAGATGCAGGCAAAATAAAATGGACCGACAAAGTGCGCGACTACTTGCCCTACTTTAAACTATACTCGCCCTATGTGACAGATGAGATAACCATAGCCGACCTGCTGTGCCACCGCAGCGGACTGGCCACCTTTAGTGGCGACCTTATATGGTATGGCTCAGAACACTCGCGCGAGGAGGTAGTAAAACGCGCACGCTACCTGGTGCCCACCATGGGCTTTAGAGATGGCTATGGGTATAGCAACATTATGTTCCTTGCCGCTGGCGAAATAGTGAGCAAGGTGAGCGGCATGAGCTGGGACAATTTTGTAAAACAAAAAATATTTGTACCCCTGGGCATGACCAACACCAACACCAGCATACGCGACTTCCGAAGCGATGCCAACTTGGCTACCCCGCACAACGAGGTGGGCGGTGTAAACAAACCAATAGACTGGGTAAACTGGGACAACATAGGCCCTGCCGGCAGCATAAACAGTTGCGTGGCCGACATGAGCTGGTGGCTTGAGCTGCAGCTGGGCAAGGGCACGCTGGACGAGCAAGTGTTTTGGAACGAGCAGCGTAGCTACGAGATGTGGGAAAACATGACCCCCAAACCCGTAAGCAAATGGCAACGCGACCACCAACCCAGCCGCCACTTTAATGGCTATGGCCTGGGCTGGGAACTTATGGAATATGGCGGCTACAAAATAGTAAGCCATGGCGGTGGGTACGATGGTATGATAAGCAAAACCGTGCTGGTGCCAGAGCTTAACCTGGGCTTTGTTATACTCACCAACAATATAAGCAACCTGCCCAGCTGCCTTACTTACGAAATACTGGACGAGTACCTGGGCGTAAAACAACAGAACGACTGGCTGCAAACTTTTTTGACCTACAAAAAAGAAGATGCCCTGGCCGAAAAACGCAAACTGGTAGACGATGAGGCCAACCGTGTAAAAAACACTAAACCCAGCCTAGCGCTAGACGAATATTGCGGCACCTACCACTGCCAAATGTATGGCGATGTGGTGGTGACCAAAGAGAGCAGCGACCACCTAAAAATAGATTTTAAACCCACAGCCTTGTTCAAAGGCACCCTT
>JANOXJ010000092.1:0-4040 GCA_031418455.1 Flavobacteriales bacterium
GCGCACTTGCTGCAGCCATTTATCCAATTTATTTTCCGGAGTTTCAGGGGCATCTTTGTATTTCCAATGCGCTGCATAGCCATTCTCAGCCAGTTCGTCCATGCGCTCGCTGCGTATTTGCACCTCTACCCACTTGCCACTGGGGCTCATAACGGTGGTGTGCAGGCTCTCATACCCACTGCTTTTAGGTATAGATATCCAGTCGCGTAGGCGCTCTGGGCTTGGCTGGTAAAAATCTGTTACTATTGAATACACTCTCCAGCAATCGCTTTTTTCCAAATCTGGCGGGCTATTCAGAATTATTCTTATGGCAAATACATCATATATTTCTTCAAAGGGAACACCTTTTTTTACAATCTTATTCCAAATGCTAAAGATGCTTTTGGTGCGGCTTTTAATTTCATACTTCACCCCTGCCTTGTCCAGCGCGCGTTTTATAGGCAGAGTAAATTGATTGATAAATCTTGTGCGTATGGCTTGCGTTTTCTGAAGCTTACTTACTATTTCCTCATACACCTCAGAGTCTTTGTGCTTCAGCGAGAGGTCTTCTAACTCGGTTTTAATATTGTAAAGGCCCAATCTGTGAGCAAGAGGCGCGTACATGAATAAAGTCTCACTGGCAATTTTTAGCTGCTTCTCGCGCTTCATATGGTCCAGCGTGCGCATATTGTGCAGGCGGTCGGCCAGTTTTACCAGTATCACCCTTACATCATCGCTCAGGGTGAGTAGCATTTTCCTGAAATTTTCGGCTTGGTCGCTGCTGGTGCTATTCACATCAGACAGGCCACCTATTTTAGTAAGACCATCAATAATAACACGTTCGCGTTTGCCAAAAAGGTTTTGAATATCTTCTAAAGTTATATAAGTATCCTCTACAGTGTCGTGCAATAGCGCACAAACTATGCTGGTAGTATCCAGTCCAATCTCTTCAGCAGCTATTTTGGCAACAGCCAGCGGGTGGTATATGTAAGGCTCGCCACTTTTTCTGCGCATATCGCTATGCGCCTTAGCAGCTACTTCAAAGGCTTTTCTAATTCTTGCACGGTCGTTGCGCGATTTGCTTCGGTGGCATACCCTAAGCAAACCCCTATATCTGCGGAGAATCTCCTTGCGTTCCTCTTCTAAATCTATCTTGGGAATTTCACTCATAATTTTGAAGTGCTAAAAATATAGCTTGCAAAGTGAAAAAGAAAGGATATATTTGCGCCCCGTTTAAAAAAAACGGTGTGAATAAATAAAACTGTCACCGTAGCTCAACTGGATAGAGCATCGCACTACGGATGCGAAGGTTTGGGGTTCGACTCCCTACGGTGACACATCTAAATCAAAGACCGCAACAGCGGTCTTTTTTATTTCATACCCTTGTTGTGAATAACTCAAAGCTACCACTGGCCTTTGTGGCCGCTACATTCGCGCTTTGTAACAACACGGTACCACAAAAATTTCAGGAAGCGAGAAAATGGCGATAAATACAGACTATACAGAAGATAATATTAGGTCGTTAGACTGGCAAGAGCACATACGCCTTCGCCCTGGCATGTACATAGGCAAGCTTGGCGATGGTTCTACTGCTGATGATGGCATATACGTGCTATTAAAAGAAATACTGGACAACAGTATAGACGAATTTGTGATGGGTCATGGAAAAACCATAGACATAACCATAAAAGACGGCACAGTAGCCGTGCGCGACTATGGCCGTGGCATACCACTAGGCAAGGTAATAGACTGTGTATCTAAAATAAACACCGGTGGTAAGTACGACTCACGCGCATTTAAGAAAAGCGTTGGATTGAATGGCGTAGGTACCAAAGCCGTAAATGCCCTAAGCCAATACTTTAAAGTAGAAAGTGTGCGCGAGGGAGAAAGCAAAATAGCCGAGTTTGCAAAAGGAATAATTTCCAAAGACCACAAAATAACCAAAACAGAAGCTAAGAATGGCACTGCCATGATTTTTGTGCCAGACGAAACTGTGTTTCACCATTTCCAATTTAGAGCGCAGTATGTAGAAAAACTATTGTGGAATTACTGCTACCTCAACACAGGCCTTACCATAGTATTTAACGGTCAAAAATTTAGAAGTGAAAATGGCCTGCGCGACTTGCTTGCAGCCAACCTAAGCGAAGACCAACTATACCCAACTATACACTTAAAAGGCGAGGATATAGAAGTAGCCATAACACATACCAACAGCTATGGCGAAGACTATTACAGCTTTGTAAACGGACAGTACACCACCCAGGGTGGCACACACCAAGGAGCATTTCGCGAGGCGTATGTAAAAGTAATTCGCGACTTTTTTGGCAAAGACTACGAGGCTGTGGATGTGCGCTCAGGCATAGTGTCGGCAGTAGCAGTAAAGGTGATAGAACCCGTATTTGAATCGCAAACAAAAACCAAACTAGGCTCCACCGAAATAGAACCCAATGGCAAAAGCATGAAAGCTTTTATATTGGACTTTTTGCAAAAGGAACTAGACAACTTTTTACATAAAAACCCCGAAGTAGTACAATCGCTTCAGAAAAAAATACAACAGAGCGAACGTGAGCGCAAAGAGCTGGCAGGCATACAAAAGCTAAGCAGAGAACGTGCTAAAAAGGCCAACCTGCACAACAAAAAACTGCGCGATTGCAAAGTACATTTTGGCGACAAAAAAGAAGACGCACCAGAAACCACACTGTTTATAACAGAGGGCGACAGTGCCAGTGGCAGCATTACCATAAGCCGCAATGTGCAAACACAAGCCGTATTTAGCCTGCGCGGTAAGCCGCTTAATACCTACGGCATGACCAAAAAAGTAGTGTACGAAAACGAAGAGTTTAACCTACTGCAGGCAGCCTTGAATATAGAAAACGGCTTAGAAGAATTGCGCTACAACAAAGTAGTGATAGCTACAGATGCCGATGTGGATGGTATGCACATTAGGCTTTTGCTCATCACATTCTTCCTCCAGTTTTTTCCTGATTTAGTAAAGCACGGCCACCTGTTTGTGCTTACCACTCCCCTTTTTAGAGTGCGCAACAAAAAAGAAACCATCTATTGCTACAGCGACCAGGAGCGCCAAGCAGCCATAGCCAAACTGGGAGTAAAACCAGAGATAACACGATTCAAAGGACTTGGCGAAATATCGCCTGAGGAGTTTAAAAACTTTATAGGGCCCGATATAAGATTGGAGCCTGTAGTAATAGGCAAAGACTCGCACCTGAAAGATATGCTTGAATTTTACATGGGTAAAAACACCCCAGACAGGCAGGAGTTTATTATCGGAAATTTGAAAGTGGAGAAGGATGAGGTAATAGAAATACAATTAGAAAATGAAGAAGCATAAAACAATTTGCGATTCTAAATAATTTTAAACTTGAAAAGGGCAAGAACAATGCTCTTTAATATTTTAAGCGAAAAGAAATACATAAAGGAATGCCCACAGCCACAAAGCCAGTTATAAAATTCGATAAAAAAACAGGTCTTTCGAAAGACGAGTTAATAGGATTATACAAAGCCATTCTAAAACCACGCCTTATAGAGGAAAAAATGCTTAGTCAACTGCGACTTGGCAAAATATCCAAATGGTTTAGCGGCTACGGCCAAGAGGCCATTTCAGTAGGTGTGGCATTGGCCATGGACAAGGACGAATACATACTGCCCATGCACCGCAATCTGGGCATTTTCACCGGAAGAGATTTGCCACTTACCAAATTGTTTGCTCAGTTTCAAGGTAAAGAAGAGGGCTTTACAAAAGGCCGCGACCGCTCTTTTCACTTTGGTACTAAAGAGCATCACCTAGTAGGAATGATATCGCATCTTGGTCCGCAATTAGGCATTGCCGATGGCATAGCGCTTGCCAATAAATTAGGCAAAGAGAAAAAAGCCACCATTGTTTTTTGTGGTGATGGCGGAGCAAGCGAAGGCGATTTTCACGAGGCACTCAATGTGGCCACTGTGTGGGATTTACCAGTTATAATAGGTATTGAAAACAACGCCTGGGGACTAAGTACACCCAGCCGCGAGCAGTTTAGGTGCAAACAATTTATAGACAAAGC
>JANOXJ010000093.1:0-4984 GCA_031418455.1 Flavobacteriales bacterium
ATAGCACCACCATCGCTTTTTTTGGCCAACTTAGAAATGCTTGAACATAGTGCCTATGCACTGGCAGCGCAAAACTGCAGCCATCATGACTATGGTGCCTTTACAGGGGAAATAAGTGCGGCACAACTGCACGACATGAATGTGAAATACTGCATAGTTGGCCACAGCGAACGCAGACAATACTTTTATGAAACACCTGAGATGATAGCCAAAAAAGTAGATGCATGCTTGCGTAATAATGTGCAACCTATATTTTGTTGTGGCGAGGTGCTGGATGAAAGAAATGCGAATAAGCATTTTGTAACTGTGTTGCATCAATTAGAACAATCGCTCTTTCATTTGGACCGCGATGCTATGAAAAAAGTAATAGTAGCCTACGAACCTGTGTGGGCCATAGGCACCGGTGTTACTGCCAGCAACGAACAGGCAGAGGAGATGCATGCATTTATAAGAGAGTCACTAGCAGTGCATTTTGGAGCACCCACTGCCGAAGAAATTTCTATACTATACGGTGGTAGTGTAAATGCCGCTAACAGTGAGGAGCTATTTGCCTGCCCTAATGTAGATGGCGGATTGGTGGGTGGTGCATCTCTTAAGGCCAAAGATTTTGCTACCATAATAGCCAGTGCCAAATAATGAAATATACACAAGTAACTTTTGAGTTGGAGCCAATGATGCCCGCGCGCGAAGTGCTGGTGGCAGAGCTGGCCGATTTGGGTTTTGATAGTTTTGAAGAAACCGACAAAGGCCTATTGGCCTATATACCTAGTCAAGATTATAAAGACGAGTTGCTAAGCGACCTTATGGCGGCTAATATGCCCGACCAAAACCTTAGCTGGCAGGCCCAGCCAATGCCCGACAAAAACTGGAATGCCGAATGGGAAAAAAACTTTGAACCCATAATAGTAGAAGAACATTGTTTGATACGCGCGCCTTTTCATGCATCTGAAAATTATCCGCTGGAGATAGTAATAGAACCAAAAATGTCGTTTGGCACAGGGCACCATGCCACCACTTATTTAATGATAGCGCAAATGCTAAAAATGGATTTGAGCGGCAAGAAAGTGTTGGACATGGGCAGCGGCACAGGCGTGCTTGCCATAGCAGCCGAAAAGCTGGGAGCTAAAGATTGCGATGCTATAGATATAGATGAATGGGCTTTTGAAAATGCAGCTGAAAATTTTGAACGCAATGCCTGCAAGCATATACAAAACATAATGGGTGGGGCAGAGGCTATACCCGCACAAACGTTGTACAACGTAATACTGGCCAATATAAATAGAAACATACTTACCAGAGATATGCACCTGTACAACCAAGTGCTCGCTCCCAATGGCAGTATTTTATTTAGCGGATTTTATACCCACGATAAGCAGGATATCGATACCGTGGCAAGCACATTTGGGTGGACACTAACCGACCAGCAGAGCAGGGGAGAATGGTGTGCGCTCCAATACCATAAGCAAGCATAATTTTATTTTAATAGCAGTTTCCTTTAAAAGATTATTTACCTGTGCGGGCATAACGCCTGCTTTGGCGTGCATTGCACTTTAAGTTTGCCATGTCGCCACGGCAAGCCTTCATTCTGCGTTTGCTCCATGCACCGGCTTTCTTGTTCATTTTGTTGTGGGCAGCATAGTCAAAACCCTTGCCACTGCGTGCCGACTGGGCCATGCCTGCATTAGAAAAAGTAAGCAGCATAAGCAGAGTAAATAAGATGTATGTTACATTTTTCATAGTACACAACTTTAAAGGATAAAGAAAAATTTTTGAAGCCTTTGGTAGTTACCATAACAGCTATAGGCATGTTTTATTGCCAGCCTTACTGGAATGTATGGCAAATAAAAATGACATGTATAGTTGACATAGCAGCAAAGCAAAAGACCAACACATGCCAATATGCGGAAAGCTATTGAAACAGTTTAACCTAATACTATTCACATAGAAATTTCAACAGCTCATTAAGCTCTTTGTTGGTCAAGTTTTCCTTATCCGATTTGTCATAAATGGTAAGTAAATACACAATTTTATCGGCAATTACAATATGTGTTATTAGTCGCGCACCACCAGCTTTGCCTCTTTTTTTCGATGTTATGTTAAGCCTTATTTTTTAGCAATTATTGCCTAAGGCAGCACCAATAGCCGGATCCGTTTCTAGAACTAAGAATAAATTTCGCAAATCATCCTTAATAGAAGGGTATTTTTTTGCTAATGCTTTTGCGTCCTTTTTAAATCTAGGAGCGGCTATTATTTCATAAGTCATTTAGCAAATCTTTAGCCTTAATACCTTTTAATTTTCCCGCTTTAATTAGGTTCACTTCTTTTACTGCTTCACTAATATTCTCTGTCAATTCTGCTTTGGCATCGGTAAGTTTAACAGTCTTTTTTACGAATGAAAAATTTTTCAATACCTCCATGAAGAAACTAACTTTATTGTCAGGTATGTCCAATAATATTTTCATGCTATTTTATTTAATTTGAATTCTACGAAGAGATTAATTATTTTGAATAGAATATATCGTATAGGCTGCAAATTTAGCAGTTCGTAATCTATACAATACCCAACCCCCAAAACAACATTAAACCCCAATCACCACTCAACCCATTTAATGCATGCAAACTTTACTAAATTAGCAGGGCAAGTTGTAAACTTGCGCTATGGGCAAATGAGATTTAATCTCGGGCGGGTGAGGGTTGGCAAATAAAAAATAAAATAAAGTTTGTGGAAACCGTTAGCACATAGAGTACTATTATTAATTCTTGTCTCAACTTATGGCTGCAAGATTAATTCACATGAAAGTAGAGTCAGTGAGGTTGTTGGATTTTGGAATTTGGAAATCGCCTATACTAATTTAGATTTTATCATGATTGGTGGTAGTGTCATCATTAGGGATGATGGTGAGTGCGTGTTACCAGAAATCGCGGGCCAACCGCGAAAAGGAATTGTGCCTAGTGATTTTCTAGTAGTTAATGATACTTTATATGTTCATATCACTTCTTCTGATACATTATTCGATGGCAACTGGAGCCTCCATCCCATTGAGTATACTAAATACAGGCGTGATCGGTACTTGTCTACACTTGAAATGACCAACAAGCACATGTCTCTTATTTTAACAAGATAGGTAGTTTATCAAAATATCGCTTTTGCGAAAAAGCACTTTAATAACCGTAATAAATCAGCGGCTTTTCTTTTTTTTTAGCAAAGTGAAATGGTGGTTTGGCTTTTTAATCCAAAGCCTATTCAATAATAAATTTCAATAATTCATTAAGCTCATTGTCAGTCAAATTATCTTTTGCTGATTTGTCATAAATAGAGAGTAAGTAAACTTTTGTGTCGTCCACCACAATGTTGGTTATAACTCTTGCTCCACCGCTTTTGCCTTTTCCTTTTGAAGTTATGGCTAATCGAATTTTGTAACAATTCCTGCCCAAAGCCTTTCCTTGTTCGGGTTCCGTCTCCAATGAATTTACTAAAACAATAAATTCCTTTTTTAATGACGGATACTTCTTAGCAAGACGTTTGATTTGCTTGTCGAAAGGTGGAATAGTAAAAACCTTATAGCTCATCTAATAGGTATTTAGCAGGCCTGGCTTTGAGCTTTCCTTTTTTTACCAAATTCAAAGTATCTACTGCTTCCTTAATCTCTTGCATCAACAATGCCTTTTCGTCCGAAATCATCTTAGTTTTTACATAGGGCAAACCCTTTAGCACCTCCAATAAGTGAAACGCCTTACTGTCTTGTATTTCGAGTATTACTTTCATTGCAATAAGTTTATTTTAAAAATAAAACTGACTTGCCAACTCTAGCATTGGCACATCCAAAGGCAAAGGTAACGAAAATAGCTGGGATAGTGTATCAAGCGGTCGCTATTGCTAAAAAAGGATATGAAACCCCAATCACTACTCAACCCATTTAATGCATGCAAACTTTACTAAATTAGCAGGGCAAGTTGTAAACTTGCGCGTTTGTGTAATACCTTAAGATACAGATGAAGGATTAATTAAGGGCAATCCACTTAAAAGAGTATCATCAGTTGAAAAGCGATAAATTATGAAGATCAATTTATGTTCCCATTTCTTGTATTTGAGTTTATTGTTTATAGCAATGACGGCTGCTGTCGGCTGTAACGAAAGTCCATCACTTAGCGCCAAAGAAATAGAAAGGAAGCTTGATTATTGGGTTGATGAAAGTAAAGCTATTAAGGACACAGCTCAACTAATGAAGTATGTTGATTCATTGGTAAGTCTGCCGGAAATACCGAACAAGGGATATTATAATGCAGCATACGTTTATCGCAGGTTTAAGGATTACGATAAAGCCCTTCATTATTCAGCTAAATATATCCCTTATGATGCTTCAACCAGATATAGCTATAGAGCACTTCGTTATGAGTGCTTTAGAAATCAAAAAAATGCAGATAGCTCTTTAGTGTATGCAAAAGGCTTAATTGAACTGAATGGGGACACTTCTGCTGCATTATTTGCTATGGCACAAGTTGCAATTGAGTGCGAGTTGTGGCCTTTAACGATAGAGATCTGCGATTCAGCGTTGGCTCTTAATGAAATTGTAACACAGCAATATAAGTTGGCATTCTATCAACATAAGGCAATTTCATTAGAACGCTTAGGTCGAATTAAGGAGTCGTGTGAATGTTGTAAGCAGTTTGTCCCAGAATATTGGGAAACTCTCAAGGACAATATGTGCAAGGAATATTAGATATTTCTCTCTTGGTGTGGGTTTTCTAGGATAGTGCATCTAAATATCACATTGGTTCAAAACCAAGATGAAGGCCATTGATACCTGATGGCCTTTTTCGTTACAATAAAAACCAACCAAAAACTATTCACTAACACCACCACAAAACATATATTTGTGCAAAGCTCATGTCAACACAATTTCCAAATAGCGTAATACTAAATGTACAAATTATTAGATGCGGGCTGCCACGTAGTGGCCACTATGTGGAAAGCCCTCAAAAG
>JANOXJ010000094.1:0-2908 GCA_031418455.1 Flavobacteriales bacterium
TTCGCTATAGTCCTCGTCAAACATGGCGCTGGCCAATATTTTATTTGCATCCTGGTCGTAGCCTTGTGTAAGAAATTCTAAAGACTTAGCCACACGCTCAGGTGTTTTTAGTAAACCTTGTCTTGATGGGTCTTCACCAAGTTTGTTCAAGATAGTATGCACACTGTCAGCTATTTTTTGCTGAGATTCTGTAAGCACATTTTCCTCTTTATTTTCGGTAGCTTTTGCCATAGGTGTTGTAGTAATAGACATTGTATTTATGGGAATATTTTAAAATAACACCCCTTGTGATGCAATGTTCAGATGCCATGAATTATTCACCGCCAAAATACTCTACAATATTGTTTTCTGTTTCGTATAGTTTTACGCTGTGCATTTTGCAGCCTAGTTTATTCACCTCTTCTTCCAGTTGCTCCCATATGGCTATGGCCACATTTTCGCACGAGGTCATTTGCCCTTCTAAAAATGGTACATCCATATTCAAATTTTTATGGTCTAGTTTAGAAAGTATGCGCTCCTCTATTACATCGCTCAAATACTTGAGGTCTATGCAGTAGCCTGTGTCTTCTTGTGGCTCGCCCTTTACGGTTACATACAAGTCGTAATTGTGACCATGCCAGTTTGGGTTGGCACATTTGCCAAACTTCTTAAGGTTAGCGGCCTCGTCCCACTTGGGGTTCCAAAGCTTGTGAGCTGCATTAAAACGCTCTCTGCGTGTTACATATACTGTTTTTGCCATGGTGTCTTATTTCCTTTTTTGCGGGCGCAAAGATAGATACACGCGAGGTGAATATTTTCATTTCTATCACCGCGTAAATTTGCGCATTATTTATTGCAAGTAATAAAAACCATTAATTTTAAAAAATGATTTGTATAACAGGCGCAGCGGGTTTCATAGGAAGCTGTCTTATCACCAGACTCAATCAAGACAATTTTGTGGATTTGATTTTGGTAGATGATTTTGAACACACCTCTACCAACCCCAACCACGAGCATACCGACAAAAATTTTGAGGGTAAAAAATACTTAAAACAAATAGATAGAAAGGTATTTGGCCAATGGCTGCGCGAAAACGAAGACCAGGTTCAGTTTGTATTTCACATAGGTGCGCGCACTGACACTACAGAGTTTGACACCGCCATTTTTGACGAGTTAAACCTTAATTACACCAAGGAGATTTGGAACATTTGTGCTGAATATGCCATACCACTGGTATACGCCTCCTCGGCTGCTACCTATGGTGCTGGGGAGCATGGCTATAATGATGACCATGCTTTAATTCCTCAGTTAAAACCGCTTAATCCATATGGTGATTCTAAAAACGATTTTGATATATGGGCATTGCAACAAGAAAAGGCACCTTTCTTTTGGGCTGGGCTAAAATTCTTTAATGTGTACGGACCCAATGAATACCACAAAGGCCGCATGGCTTCTGTCATTCATCATTCTTTTAATCAAATACAGGCCACGGGCGAAATGAAACTATTTCGCTCGCACAACCCCAACTATACTGATGGTGGACAAATGCGCGACTTTGTGTATGTAAAAGATGTAACCGAAGTGTGCATGTTCCTTATGCACCATCGCAAAAACTCTGGTATATACAACCTAGGCAGCGGCAAAGCACGTGCATTTTTAGACCTTACTAAAGCTACATTTAAAGCCATGCAAATAGAGCCCAACATATCTTTTGTAGACACACCGGCCGACATACGCGACAAGTACCAATACTTTACCGAGGCCAATATGAGCAAGCTACGAAGAATTGGCTATTCCAAACCCTTTCACACATTGGAAGAAGGAGTAACTGATTATGTAAGCAATTACCTAATGAAAGGAAAAAAAATATATTAATTGGTGCGCCTTAGCCATTTGCCCATTGCATAGCCATGAATAAAAAAATATTTGGAGGCGTAAATATTCTAGACCTTAGCACAGTGCTGGCGGGGCCATCTGTAGCCACTTTTTTTGCTGAGTTAGGTGCCAATGTGGTAAAAATAGAAAACCCAACCAATGGCGATGTAACACGCTCTTGGAAACTGCAAAGTGAAGCAACAGAGTCTAGCATGTCAGCATATTTTTCTGCAATAAATTATGGTAAGCAATACCAAACGCTTGATTTGAAAACGGAGCGCGAGGCGCTAATAAATCATATAAAATGGGCGCATGTAATAGTGGCCAATTTTAAAAATGATGACTACGAAAAATTTGGCCTGACACCAGAGCAAGTGTTTGAGATGAACGAGCAAGTAATATATGCTCGCATAAGTGGTTTTGACAGCAACCCACAGCGTGTGGCCTACGACAGTGTGCTGCAGGCCGAAACTGGTTTTATGTACATGAATGGCACAGCCCAAAGCGGCCCTGTAAAAATGCCTGTGGCCTTGATAGATGTGCTTGCAGCGCATCAAATGAAGGAAGGCATTCTGTGCGCTATGATTCAGCAACTAAAAGGCGCAAAAAAATTAGTAGTGAATTGCAGTTTGGAAAAAGCAGGGCTTGCATCATTGGCCAACCAGGCAAGCAACTACCTAATGCAAGGCAAGGTGGCCGAACCTATGGGCTCGTTGCACCCAAACATAGCGCCCTATGGCGAGGCCTTTAGCACAAGCGACAACAAATTGATAGTGCTGGCAGTGGGCAGCGATGGTCAATTTAAAATGCTTTGTAAAATATTGGGTGTAGAAATGATAGCTAATGATGCGCGTTTTGCTACCAACCAACTGCGTGTGAAAAACAGAACACAGCTTGCTGAACTGTTGCAAAAACAATTTGCCACTCAAACATGCGCTGAATGGATGCAACAATTTATAGAACACAATGTGCCTGCTGGTGCCATAAAAAACATGGCGGAAGTAATGCAGAACAATGTAGCTCAGCAAATGATATTGGAAGAAGAAATAGATGG
>JANOXJ010000095.1:0-28995 GCA_031418455.1 Flavobacteriales bacterium
GCCTTTGTCTGCCGTGTCCAAAGTGCCTATGATGTGCAAAAGAGAGCTTTTGCCTGCACCACTGGCTCCCACTATGCTCACTACTTCGCCCTTTTCTATGCGCACATCCACACCCTTTAGCACCTGCAGGTTGCCATAAGATTTTGTTATTCCAAGGGCCTCTATCATCTTTTCTTTTTTGCAAATGAAGGCATGAAAGGCCCACCTTGAAAGCACTGTGCGTAAATCGTCACTTATTTTCAAATATTTTACACCTGCTACCTAGTTACAATACGCTTACTACCATTAGATTCGCGCTCAAAATAAGACATTATGAATATTCACGAATATCAAGGTAAAAGCATATTAGCTCAGTTTGGAGTAGCTGTACAACGCGGCTATGTGGCCTCAACACCAAGCGAGGCACGCGATGTGGCCAGCAAGTTGAAAACAGAAACCGGCACAGGCTGGTTTGTGGTAAAGGCACAAATACACGCAGGAGGCCGCGGCAAAGGCACTGTTACTGAAACCGGGTCAAGAGGGGTGGTACTTGCTAAAAGTTTGGATGAAGTGCCAGAAAAAGCAGAAGCAATACTTGGTGGCCATTTAGTAACTCTGCAAACAAAGGCAGAAGGAAAAAAAGTAAATAAGGTTTATATAGCTGAAGATGTATATGGTCCAGGTGCCAGTGAGCCTAAGGAATTTTATATGTCTATTTTGCTGGACCGTGCATTAGGCAGAAATGTAATAGTGTATTCCCAAGATGGAGGAATGAACATAGAGGATGTGGCTCACAATACTCCTGAAAGAATATTTAAAGAGGTGATTGACCCGCTTACTGGTGTAAACGATTTTCAGTGCAGAAAAATTGCTTTCAACTTTGGATTAGAAGGCAAGGCCTTTAAGGAAATGGGCGTATTTATTAAAAAATTGTATGCTGCATTTGTAGGCTGCGATGCTGCCATGTTCGAAATAAATCCTGTTTTAAAAACAAGCGATGACAGAGTAATAGCGGTAGATGCCAAAGTAACCCTTGATGGCAACGGACTTATGCGCCACCCTGATTATGCTGAAATGCGCGACAAAACAGAAGAGGATCCCATTGAAGTGGAAGCAAGCGAAGCATCGCTTAACTATGTAAAGCTTGATGGCAACGTAGGCTGTATGGTAAATGGCGCTGGCCTTGCTATGGCTACCATGGACATAATAAAACTAAGCGGTGGCGACCCAGCTAACTTCTTAGATGTGGGTGGCACTGCAGATGCTAAGCGTGTGGAAACTGCATTTCGCATTATTCTAAAAGACCCTACAGTAAAGGCAATTCTTGTAAACATATTTGGTGGTATAGTGCGCTGCGACCGTGTGGCACAAGGCATAGTAGATGCATATAAGAATATAGGCAATGTGCCTGTGCCAATTATTGTGCGCCTGCAAGGCACCAATGCTGTAGAAGCAAAAAAATTAATTGAAGATTCTGGTCTGGCCGTGCATTCAGTTATCACCTTGCAAGAGGCGGCCGATATGGTGAAGAAGGTGTTGGCATAAATTAGAAATTGTTTATTATTGTTAAAATTGGAGCGAGTTTTTCGCTCCTTTTTTTTGAAAGGCATTTTTATGGAAATTTGGATTAACTTATTTTTTTCCTTCTTAAGATTCTTTTGCCATATTTACATCGATATATTTTACAATTAAATATTAAACCAAAAGACGAGTGCCATGAAAACAATTGATGCCTTCTTAATCGAAAGAAACAAAGTTCAAGATTTCTTCAAACATGTAAAATATGTAGATTCACTAAATTTTTTATCTAGAAAAGTTGTCCTGCGAATATTGGCTATTACTTTGTTTAAGTCATATATTATATGTAATTTGAGCAGTGCCCAATGCACACAAGATTGTAACATGGTTGGGAACGGTGAATTTGAAAATTCTAATATGAATTGTGACTCTGAAATGAACAATTCAATAATTGATTGTTGGCAAAGATTGAATAGCACTCCTGATTACTTTGGCCGAGACTGTATGTTCTTAAATATGGGAATTCCAACTTCAATTACTTACACTGATATACCCGCAGATACATGGAATAACGATAATGTTAATAATAACCACTTTATTGGTCTTTATGGAAGACAATATTGGGGCTATAATAATGGAGTTTGGGAACAAACTGTGGATGGAGATGAAGAAGCGGTACAAACTACCTTAGCATCACCTATTCAAAGCGGACATACTTATGAGCTTAGCTTTTATGCTATGATTGGCGATGGAGTGGGTTATGTACCCTTTGAAGCTTATGTAGCAATATGCGGAGCAAATATGGAATTGCCTTACAATCCTTCTAATAATTTTGAACCAACCGATTATGTGCAATTTGGAAACCATGCAATTGTGAGTAATGAATTCTGGACAGAAATAGTGCATCAATTTTCGTATACAGGGACAGAAGATTTGACACAATTAATTTTAGCTTATGATGCATCTGCAAATCCTAATTACATAATACCGGAAGGTGACAAAATACTCATGTATGCTATGTAATGATAGATAATGTTCGCATGCGAGAAATTGATACAAATGAATCTTTTGAATTGCCAAGTGCTGTGACATGTTACAATAATATAATTTATGATTTGAAGCAGTATATTTTACCTACTCAATATCAGAACGGTGTTTTCTCTGGAATTGGAGTTGTGCAAAATGGAGATCAATTCGACTTTAATCCTAATGGGTTATCTGCCGGAACATATCAAATTACTTATTCTTATCAGTCGCCTAATTTGTGTTTTGAACTAACAGATGAAATTGACGTGATCGGCACGCCTATGTTATTAACGGCTGCGCCAACTCATATTACCTGCCCTTGTGCAAATAATGGCGCTATTGATTTAACTGTTATTGGTGGGACACCCCCATATAGTTACTATTGGACAGATCTTTCTTCTAACTGCGCATCCTTTGTACCAGTTACAACACAAGATTTAAGTTCAATTACCAATGGAGAATATTTTGTAACAGTTCAAGATGGATTGGGTTGTGTTCAATCTATGAATGTTTCAATAAATTATAATGCTCCAATACCCAATTTCACAACTGATTTGATTATATCACAAACCACACCTAACTGGACTGGAGTAAATTATTTATTTAATGCTAATCTAATTATTAGTGCTAATGCTAACTTTATAATCACAGCTAGTACACTGAAGTTTACAGAAAGTCATGGCGTTATAATTGAGCCAGGAGGCAAACTCACTGTGCAAACTAATTCTATTCTTACAAATTTTTGTGGCAATTTCTGGGACGGAATAAGAGGGAAAGCAAATGGTGCTGTTCGAAGTGAGTTTAGTATTAAAACCAATAGCCAAATCCAATATGCCAGAATAGGCTATCGCAACCATAGTGACGATACATTTTATGGCGGTAAAATTACATGCCATACGACTACATTTAAGAATAATGAACGCGATGTGGAATTAAAAAGTTATACTCTTAGTGGTACAGACTATGGCGGAACGTTTACGAAATGCACTTTTTTACTAAACTCAAGCATAATATCAGGAGCTAATTACAAAAGAAGGGTAAACCTGGCACGAATTGGTAGAACTTCTTTTCTTACTTGTGATTTTGTTAATACAGTTGGCTCATTATTGAATAATGGGGAACACATTGCTATTAGAGCATTTATGGCAAGCGTTCAGGTAATTGGTTGTCCTACCTGTTCAATGCAAAATAAAATTTCCGGATTCACTTATGGCCTTTATTTGGAAGCCAATAGTTATACACCACCAATTTCCGCGTTTTCTGAATTTGAAAATATGAAGTTTGAATGCCACCGGGGAGCCTATCTCATGAGATGCAGGGGCAATCAAGTTTTGAATTGTACTTTTAATAATTTACCAAGTTTATTTAATGCCAATCCATATATCGAATTGTTGCAAGAGGATAATGCAAGCGGCAGTTTTGCTATTTATGAATTGCGATGTGATGGTTATCAAATCGCAAAAAATAACATTAATCAGAGTGCCGCAAATACCAGATATGGCATTGTTACCAATCAAAGTGGCGGAGGTACCCCTTGGATTTATGACAATAACTTAAATTTTCAGAAGTATGGCATTGCAGCATGGAATACTAATAGAGACGCCTCTTCCGGTGTGCAAGTGCAATGCAACGATTTTGAAGGCAATTTTGTTGACATGTGGATAAGCGACCCCGGTGCAGATGATGGCGCAGGTGCATCTATTGCAGCGGTGCAAGGATTTTTTAGCACAGAGTTTTTGCAATTCGTGAGTGCCGGCAATGACTTCAACGGTAGCTCAAGTAGCGATAATTTGGATGAAATAAAACGGAGTACGGGTATATCTGGTGCTGAAAATTTTACTTATTGGTATAAGGATGAAGAGATGGTGCAGTCAAAAAGTAATGCGGATAATCAAATTGCACCTTTATATAATAATTGCAATCAAATTTTCCTAATGAATCCTGGCGATGAGGCCACTACTGCCAACAGTAGTATATTATTGGCACCTGCTTTAATTGAGCAATTGGTAGATACCGAAACCAGCTTTGCCACCAAAGAAAATCAGTTGCAGGCCTTGGTGGATGGTGGAAATACGGATGAACTCACAGAGGAGGTATTATTTACCACTTATGCCAATGCACTAGCAACTTATGAATTATTAATGCAAAATGCAGGCAAATTGAGCGAAGAAGTAATGATAGCAGCAATAAAAAATGAGTATAACTTGCCTGCTGTATTACTTACGCAAATATTAAGTAGCAACCCAACGGCTGCGCGCAGTCCGCAGATACAAGCCGAGTTGGACGAGCGTATGAATCCATTATCTGAGTACCAGCGTGAGGAAATTTTAGAAGCAATGGAACTCATAAGTCAAAAGGAAGAGATAGAATGGCAAATGGAGTTTTTGCGTAACAATAGAAATTATGCAATAAGTCAATTATATGATTTGTATATCAATGACCCAGCCGTATCTGACCCTGCGACAGCAATAACCACATTGCTAAATGCTAATAAATGGTCTGAGGACAGATATTTGTTAGTAGAAATGCATGCCTCACAATCCCATTATGCCTCAGCTATTGCCTTATTAGAAAGTTTCGATCAATATTTTGAAGTATCTGAAACGGAACAGGAAGAGCTGGATAATTTGGTGCAATTGTACACATGGCAACAAACTCAAAGCAATGGTGCAAATTTGAGCAGTGTAGTTTTGGATGAAGTAACAATGTTGACTGAACATAGTTCCAATAAAGTGTCTAATCTGGCATTTGTTATACTGGGAATTGAAACCAATCTTTCTGTTCCACTTTATGAAGATGTGGATGGCGAACCAAGAGTCGACCGTTTAAAATCAAGCAAGAATAAGGGTAAGATTTATCCAAATCCTACAGGGAATTTTGCAACTGTGCATTTCTCTCAAAACTTCCCTAATGGATCAATCATCAACATTTGTGATATAACAGGCAAAGTTGTATTATCAATCAATAGAATAGATGAACAGCAAGACTATTATATGAATTTTTCGTCCCTTGCGGTAGGTTCATATTCATTGCAATTGTTGAGTGCAGAAGGAGAATACTTTGAGGCAATCTTATTCTATAAGCAATGATGAATAAGTCTTTCGCATTTTTGGTCATGCTCCTGTCCCAGTTTTACGCGACAGGAGTTTTTGCACAATACACCTATTTCAATGTTCTATACTCTGGTATAGATAATCCTAACCTTGTTCCGGTCAGTGCATTTTGCACAAATGACCATTATATGATAATTGAAATCACTGAGAATGACAATGAGGATATTACCTTGCTTAGGCATCTTTCCCCAGAAGGAGAAATAATCTATGACTCTCTAATTGAATTTACAGGATACTCTATATTATTGGATGGTCAATTTGCTTATAGAGCCGTTCAAGGAGGTTTTCTTTTTGCGGGTATGTTGTCAAGCATTGAAGATGGTTTGGTAGGATATGCCAATTATTTTTCAGAATCTACAACTATTTATTGGGAACACTATTTTGATGAATTGTCCGATGAAACCACATCTTCTCACATGAGTTGTATAATTAAGTCGAGTTTGACAAATAAATATTGGATAGGAGGTAATTTAGGACATAACACAGATGCTGATGTTCCCCCGGAAGAGTTTTCTACCTACCTAGCTCACCTTGATTCTGACGGAAGTACCATGGAAGATTGGGCGTTTTATGAAGGAGAAAACCGATATGAAATACAAGAAATATTTGAATTGGACAACGGTAAGTTATTGTTATCTGGAATGGTTTCTTTATATTCCATTGATGACCATTTTCTTCTTTTGTTCAACCCCCAAACAGGGTTAATAGAACAAGAAGAGATTTGGGGAAGCGAGTGGGATGAAGGACGAGGCAATTTGCGAAAAATGCCAGATGGCAATTATTACGTTTTTTACGACTTGATTATAGATTCGGACGGAGAAATAATAAGTCCAACAAAATTGGTGCAAGCCAGACTTCGTAAAATTGACCCATACACACTTGATTCAATTTGGGATATTCAAATACCGATCCCTGACTTGGAAGGCTATAATCGTGGCATTGGTTTTATCGGTTTTGAGCCTACATTGGATAGTGGTTATGTTATTGGTTACAATTATGTTCCGCTTAATAATGGCTTGGGCGAATATCATGCGGCTCATTTACTTAAGTTGAACACGAATTTTGAAATAGAATGGATCAAACAATATTTTTTACCTGATGGCACAGAATATTATTACGATGGCATAACTGACGTGGCTATAGCCTGCGATGGCGGGTTTATCTGTGCAGGCGGCTACCTTATTCCTCCCGACTATCAACAACGCCAATGGACATTTAAAACCGATGCTTGTGGCGAAATTGAAATGAGTGATTGCCCTGCGGTGGTGGAGATTATTGACTATAAAAAGGAAAAATTTATTGCCAATATTTACCCTAATCCTACAATTGGTATATTAAATATAGAGACAACCCAAAGTTTGGCGAATGTGGTAATAAAGGATATCATGGGTAGAATAATATTAGAACAGACGATGAGTAATTCCAATCAAGCTATTGATGTGACGAAACTTTGCAACGGTATTTATTTAATACAGTTGAAGTTGAGCAATGGTGAGGAGCGCTGTATGAAATTTATAAAAGAGTGAATGAAATTATTTTAATCAAAAATGGAGACTAATGCTCGCTCATTTTTTTTTCATGAAAGTTTTCTAACCAAAATCTGTTTTATTCCTTCAGTGGCCTCCAATTCTATCAACAATTGACCTACGGTTTTTTTAAAAACAGGATGTATAAATTCTTGCCCTATTTCATTTAGGGGAACAAGTACAAATTTTCTCAAATGCATTTTAGGGTGAGGTACTATTAAATTTTCTGTTACTATAATTTCATCATTATACAGAAGCACATCCACATCCATCTCGCGCGATAGATAAATACCTGATTTGCGCTCGCGGCCATAAAATTCTTCTAGCTCCGCTATTTCCTGCAACAGTTCTAACGGTGTAAGTTCTGTTTCAATTTTTACTACCTGATTTAGAAAGGCAGGTACATTTTCCATTTCCCAACCTTCGCTTTCATATACTGATGATGTTTCTACCACATCTCCAAAATTGAACTCAAGAAATTCTCTGGTTTCTTCTAAGTTGGCTTCGCGCTCCCCAAGGTTGCCGCCTATGCATAGGTATACTGTATTCTTTTTCATTGTGGGTGCTAATGTAATTATGCTTACAGTAAGCCCCAATAGCCGCACCTGCCCAATGTTTTACCGCTTGTGTAAACACCGGCATGCCACCGCAGTGTTGGGAATAAATTTGAGATTGTGTTTTATTATAAAAGATAAATTTATTTGGTAACTAAACACGACATTTAATAGTCATAAATCTTATTTAAACTACGTAATATGAATTTCTGGAAAACCCTACTGGCCTCTATTTTAGGCACTATTCTGGCCTTTGGGCTTATTATTCTTTTGTTTACTGTGCTCATTATTTCGGCAGTTAGTTCTGGCGAAGATGAAGGCCACGTGAAACTGAAAGAAAATTCCGTATTGCATTTGGAGTTAGATCAGATGATATCTGAAAGGTCGAATGACAACGACATGAATTTTAATCCCATGTCATTTAACTCTGAAAAATCCATGGGCCTAAATGGTTTTGTTAAAGACCTGGAAAGGGCAAAATCTGACGATAAGATAAAGGGAATATTTTTAGAAGTAAAAGGTGTAGGGGCAGCGCCAAGCACCATATTGGATATGCGTAAAGCGATAGCCGATTTTGCCACAAGCGGCAAATGGGTGGTGGCTTATGCTGAAGATTATACCCAAGGCGGATATTACTTAGCAAGCGCAGCAAATGAGGTTTATATATATCCGCAAGGCAGCATGGACTGGCGTGGTGTGAATGCTGAAGTAATGTTTTATAAAAACATGCTTGACAAATTAGAAATTGAGGCACAGGTAATTCGCGGGCCTAACAACAAATTTAAAAGCGCTGTGGAGCCTTTTATTTATGACCATATGTCGCCTGAAAATAAGCAGCAAATAGAAACATTTATTGGAGATATATGGCGTGTAATGCTCGATGGTATAAGCGAAAAAAGAGGAGTAAGTGTGGCCCAACTAAATGGGCTGGCCGATTCATTAGCCCTTGTAGTTCCTGAAAAAGCACTTGAAGCCAAGCTTATAGATGGGTTGAAATACAGAGACGAAATAATGGCTCTTATGAAGTCAAAACTGGGCATCTCTGCTGATTCTAAAGATGAAGAAATAAATTTTATAGGACTTAATGACTATCATAAAAATGCTAAAGGAGATAGCAACGATGATGACTCTACACCTGAATATAAAAAGGATAAAGTGGCCGTGGTATATGCTGTAGGCGGTATAGAAAGTGGCGAGGGCGATGATGAAACAATAGGTAGCGACAGAATAGCGAAGGCATTGCAAAAAGCACGATTGGATGACAAAGTAAAAGCAATAGTGCTGCGTGTAAACTCACCTGGTGGCAGCGCTTTGGCCAGCGATGTAATATGGCGCGAAACTGAATTGATAAAACAAAGTGGAAAGCCTTTTTATGTAAGTATGGGTGACTATGCTGCCAGCGGTGGCTATTATATAAGCTGCAGTGCCGACAAAATTTTTGCTAATGCAAATACTATAACAGGCAGCATTGGTGTATTTGGTATTCTGCCTAACATGCAAAAGTTTTGGAACAATAAAATTGGTATCACCTTCGATAGGTTTGAAACCAATCCGCATGCTGATTTGGTGAGTGCCAACAAACCGCTGGATGAAAAGGAAATGCAATACATGACCAAAATGGTGGCTGATATCTATAACGATTTTACAATGAAGGTAGCCACTGGTCGACACATGCAGCAAGCGCAGGTAGACAGCATTGGCCAGGGTCGTGTGTGGAGTGGTGAGGATGCTAAAAACCTTGGCCTGGTGGATGAGATTGGAAATTTGCAGGATTGTATTAAGGCTGTTGCAGCTCAGGCAGGTTTAACGGATTATGCCGTGAAGGAATTGCCAACACAGATAGATCCGTTTAAAAAGTTAGTAGAAGAACTTACTGGGCAGGAGCAAGCTAAAGTAATGAAAGACGTAATGGGCGAACACTACAAAACGTATGAAAACGCGCGCAGCTTTATGCAAATGAAAGGTGTGCAAGCCAGATTACCTTTTATGATTGAAATTAAGTAGTAGGTTATAAAGTGATATTTTAATTAAGGCTATCTTGTAAAAGATAGCCTTTTTTTTGTGGATATATTTCTTTAAACGATTGACATACTTAAACAAAACTTGTCAGCCAAGGCGGTTTCTTCCGCGAAAGGTGCATAGAGTGTATCAGCAGCGGTAGCAAAGTTTTCAGCTTCTTACCATGAGTAAATTAGTAGCTGCCAAGGGCTTATGTGTATGCTGTTTCTAATTGGTCAGGTTTTGATGTAAGTCTTATCAAATGACTACGACTGAGCTTAAGTTGACCAGGATTTATTTAACGCAATACAAAGTTTTGACAAGAATTTGCCAGTGCATTTTTAACCTACATAAGGCATTCAAAATTTGAATGGCTTTATGTGGGTTTAATAATTGTTTAGCGAAATACGGTAAGACTGCCTGTTTTGCTTTTAGCATCACCATCCACACCGCTGTAGGTAAGTATCCATGAGTATATTCCATCGCGCGCATAATATTCGCCACTACGCACATCGCCTGTCCAGGGCTGCGTAGGGTCTTTGGTTTCGAATATTACATCGCCCCAGCGGTTAAATATTTTGAGGTCGAAGGTGAGTATGCCGTTAGCCTGAAAAGCCCATACATCATTTATTCCATCGCCATCGGGTGTAAAGGAGTTGGGTATGAATAATTGTACTTCCGGATATACTACTTCATAGCTTGTTCTTGAGCAACCAATGGAGTTGGTTACTGTTAGGGCAATCTGGTATTGGTCTAATCCGTCAAAAGTGTGCATAACACTGTCGCCAACGAATGCGCTGCCATCGCCAAAGTCCCATGCATAAGTGCAATCGAGACAACTGTCGGCACCTAGTGCTACTAATATTACATCATAGTCATTTAGGAAGTTTACAGAAAAGTCTGAAATGACATACTGCACTTCTATATCCACACTTATAGAATCTATCTGGCCACATTCGTCACTCACGAGCACTTCATATACTTGCGATGAACTAGGGCGCACGTTCACATGTGAAAGTATATTTTCTGCTTCATCTAATACTGTTGGCCAGAAATAGCTAATAATGCCTACACCACCTTGCACAGTGGTTTCTAAATTTATTATATCGCCTAAGCAAATAGTACTATCTGGTGTAATGGTAAGTTCTATGGCTGGGTTGTTAATGATTAAGGAAACTGTTTCTTCATCACTCAAACCGCAGGCGTCTATTACTGTGCATATAATATCCGTTGTTTCATTGGCCTGGTATTGTGCAACATTGCCGGCAGCTATTGGCAAGCCATTTACAGTCCAGCTATAGTTGTAGGGTTGTTCGCCATTGGTAGCATCGGCAGTAAATGTTTTTTCTTCAATGCACGTAGCAGTTTGAGATGGGCTCAGCGTTAGAACTGGTGGAGTATTAATTATGGTAATGGTGGTGGTGGCATTAGCAGAAGATCCGCATGCATCCGTCACATTTAATTGTATGTCGGTGGTAGTATTAGTGTTATAGGCTAATGTAGCACCAGTGCCTACTGTTGTCCCTTGGTCTTGCCATTGGTAAGTAAACGTGCCGCCACCGCCACTTACATCAGGCACTATGGTAAACACTTCTGTACAAGAGCCTGAAAAATTTTGCGGTAATGAAAGTGTTATTGGCACAGGCACTATTGTAAAATTGATTTGAGAAGAGTAATTAAATCCGCAGTTGTCACTTATGTTCACATTCACATAGGTGTTGCCATTTACAGTTAAAGTATATGTAGGGTTGCTACCCATCCAATTCCAATTTTGGTCGTACCAACTGTAGTAATAAGGTGCGCTGCCACCAGTTACCGTGGGACTTATTGTATATGGTCCTGCGCAGGCCACTTCTATAGTGGTTTCTTGTGTTACTACCATAGGTTGCACAGAGGATGTAGGGTAAACCACTACCTGGCCAGTTTCACCGCAGCCATCTTCCACATTCACCGTAATTTCTTCTGTAAAATTCCATGTGCTTAAGTAAAGAGTATTCATCCACCCAAACATATCCTGGCCTTCCGCATTTAACCATGAGTAGGTATATGTGCCATTGCCACCACTTGTGTTAGCAGTAAGATTTAATCCGTTGCATGGCACTACCACAGGGTCAGGAGTCAGGCTTAATGTCATTGGTGGGTATCCTACTATTATGCTTATGTTGGCATCATCGCTTGGCATGCCACAGGTGTCGCTTACTATTATGTTGTACACAGTGTCGTCTATAGGACTCACTGTTATTGTCTCACTCGTTTCGCCAGTGCTCCAGTCGTAGTTATACACCGCATAGCCACCGCTAATTATAGGTATTAGTTCCACTGAACCATTAGTACATATATCTTCTTCATAGCCATCTACTACAAGTGGTTCTGCTTCATCATTTATAAAAAAGTTGAATTCTGATTCTAGAGTTACTTCGGAGCATTGTGCTAAATTGGTGATTACCATATGCACGGTTTCAGAGCCTTCGGTAAGTCCATCGGTAAATGCATCTACGGGCACTGCTACATTTATTATGCCTGGTGGAAATACTATAGAATCAGGCAGAGCTGAATAGTCCACATTCATTTGAGCCGTACCATCGTATGCTAAGTAGGCTACAAATTCATTGTCGGGGCTGTATGATTCTGGTCGGGAAAATATTAGTTCACCTGTCCCACAATTTTCATAAAGTGAATTTCCTTCAGGACCTCCCACTTCAAAATTTAATTCTACCTGCACCACTAGATTACTACTAAACGAATCTCTCTCGAGAAATACAGCTGAATCAAAACCACCATCGCCACCATCTGCTATTGCTAGTTTTATGTGGTAGGTTAGTCCGCATTGTACTATACCCACTGCCGTAAGCAAAGTAGTGTAGCCATCATAACTCATGTAATAAGGGTCGTTATAAACTGGATCAGTTGGCTGGCAATAGCCTCCTTCAAAATCTTGTATGTAAAATTCGCAATAATCACATGGACCGGCATTTGCATTGCCATTATTCAAATTGCCAATGGACACCGGTACATTCGTTCCCGGAATGAGTGCTATGTTTTCTGCATTGTTGGCGTATGGACCATTTATTCCAGGGCCACTTAGAAAAAAGCCAAAGAAATCATTGAACGTAGTGCCACCTACTGCTACATATTCTGGATATTCTTCTGATGCCCATACATAATTAAATCTTAAGGTATCACCTAACGGAATAAAGTCAAATTCTATAATACACCAGTCGTTGGCTGAGGTTGTAACACCATTGCTATTAGCCAAGGCCATAAGGTCGGGATCTGTGCTATTATTGTTTCCGAGAGCGCTACTTGAGAAAAAATCAACTGGTCCTTGTGCAGTGTTAACGCTGCCAGAGCTCATCATAAAACCTGAACCAATACCTAAGTTGGAGTTAGTTCCTTCAAATTCTCCTACTTGAACATTATTAACCGCAGCATTGCCGCCATTAAATGTGATATTAGAAACACTCACATTTTGACCTAATAATACATCCTGAACATACTGCTGAATAGTTAAAGTATTAGTTGTTACAAGCTGTGCTTTCAGACTCAATGTTTGGATAACTAGTCCAAGAACTATCAGGCAAATTTTCCTCATATTATTTCGTTTCAATTAGTGCTTACCGCATACTACTGACTGCAATGTGTCACCATATGTTGCTTCAGCCAAGGTAAACATTTTTACAATTATAATGAGGCAGAATAAATGATTAAAATTTGATTTTTAACCATAAAAAAACCCTCTGCCAACGGCAGAGGGTTTTTAATTATAGTTTTAGTTCAAATAGAACTAAGCGTGGGGCTTAGCGAACTATCTGAATTCTTTCAACTTTTTGCTCAGAACCAGAACTTAAGCGTACTAAGTACATACCGCTTTCAAGCGCAGCTGCGTTGAAATCAGCACGGTAAATAGTGTTAGCCTCTACAGTGTTGTTGAATAGATCAGCCACAATGCGGCCAGTCATATCCATTACTTGTAAGCTAAGCTTGCCTTCTAATTCGCTAGTGAAGCTAATGATAGACTTCTCGTTTGCAGGGTTTGGCTGAACAGCAACTATGCTTATTCCACCAAGTGCATGAGTAGGCTCAGTAACTTCTGGAGCTATTGGCATATCGCCATCTAGGTCAGCAAAGCTGATAGTCTGGCACCATGATACTTCGTTACCAGTGCAGTCTGTAGCAGACCAGCAGCGAACAACGTAGTAATCTGGGCAGCAGTCTAGTTCCCAAGCAAAGTCACCAGCACCGCTGATAGATCCACCACCGCTTGTTACTGGCTCACCGTTATGCAAGAATGTACCAGAGTATGTAAACCAACCACCTAGGCCAGTTCCAGCGCTAAGGTTGTTAGCACCATCACCGTATTGGAAACCGAAGTAATTGTTAGAAGGAGCGTGTGCAACGTTCAAAGCTGAACCTGCAAATGAACCCCAACCAACTACCTCAGCGCCCGAAGTTTGCTGAAGAATGTAATACATCCAATCAGTGTGGTTAGCAGCTTGACCTAAACAATCGGCTTTGAAACCGGTTGGGAAGGTTTGTGTGCTCCACTCTGACCAATCTTTAGCATTGCCAAAATGTACGTTAATGTCAAAACCACCATTAGAATCATAGCAGCTAATAACACGGCAGGTTACATCTATTGTACCGTTAGTGTTTACCACAAATGAATTCAATGTGTAGTTCTCGTCAAGTACATAGTACTTGTAGTTGCTACCTAAGCTAAACAATGCCATAGACCACTGTGCTGGTTGGCTATTCCAAGTATAGTTACAAGGATTGCTTCCCAAGTCTGGTTTAACCATATCACAAGCATTGGCTTGGCCATCTACTGGACATTCGCCTATGCAAGTTTCAGTCATAGTTACATTCACTAAACCATTACAGTTGTCAGTGGCAGTTAATACTTGCGCTGCTGGTATCTCATCATTACAATCTATAACTAAGTCAGCAGGCATTGCGCTAAGCACTGGTGCAGTCTCGTCATAAACGTTGATGGTGTACTGAGTGTAAGCAGTGTTACCACAAAGGTCAGTAGCAGTGTAATACACATTCCACATTCCGTTACCGCACGTGTCAGAGTAGATTGTCTCAATAGTCGGAACTACTGAAGCGCTTCCACAATTGTCTGATGCAGTTACAGTCTGAACAGTATAAGTTGACCAGTCTAAGCACTCATAAGACTCATTTGTAGGAGTGTTATTGAATGTAGGAGCTGTGTTGTCATATACATAGAATGTAGCTGTAGCAGTCTCACTCACGTTATCACACTCATCGTATGCATACCATGTGTAAACTACCTGGTAGTTGTTAGGACAATTGCCAGCTATAGTGTCTATGCTAGTAACCAATGTAGGCTCAGTGCAGTTGTCTGTTACCGTAGGTGTTCCAACAGTCCAATCTTGGTCGCAAGAGTACTCATTACCGAAAGGAACGTTAGACAATTCAGGAGCAACTACATCTTGGTAGTGAATAATGTGAGTAACAGAAGCTGTATTGTCACACTCATCTGTAGCAGTAAAGGTAATAACCTCAGTGTAGTTACCTGGGCAGTTGCCTGGTATGAACTGCATGCTGCTAGTTACTTCAACGTTTGTATCACAATTGTCAGTAGCTGTTGGTATAGCATAGTCAATGGCCAAGTTACATGCGATGGTTATTTCGCTGTTTTGGTCATTTATAACTGGAGCTACTTCATCAACTATTGTAACAATACGGTCTACCGAAGACATGTTTCCACAGTTGTCTGTAGCAGTCCATGTTTCTGTGTAGCTAACACCGCAGTATCCATTCACTTGTGGCATTGTGTGGCTTAATGTAAGCTCACCACCACAGTTGTCTGTCCACATTGGGTCAAACAATGGTGCAGTCTGGTCACAAGAGATTGTTACATCCATTGGCTCATTACCTACAGGCGCAATTGTGTCAATTGTGTAAATGATTTGTAGGAATTGCTCAGAAACATTTTGACAAATGTCATAAGCAGTGTAATAACGCATGAATACACCTGCGCACTCACCACTTACTTGAAGTGTGCTGTCAATGCTAATCCAAGTTTCATTACAGTTATCAGTTGCAGTTACAAATGTTCCTTCAAACATGTTAAACTCTTCGCAAGTAACGCTTACCTGAGAAGGACCTGAAAGCACTGGAGCTGTAGTATCCACAACAGTGATCGTCTGTGTGTAGTAAGCGTAGTTACCACAAAGGTCTACTGCTGTGAAGTAACGGATTATTACAGTGTAACAAGGTGACTCATATTCATATGTATCAAACTGACTAACTGAAGCGGTACCACAAGCATCCGCAGCAGTTGCACTGCTAGCAGGTATTTCTTGGTCACACTCAATAGTTACATCATCTGGAGTACTAGTGAAATATGGTGCATCATTATCTTCAACAGTTATTGAAGCTGAAGCGTATGACGTGTTGTTACAATTGTCAGTAACTGACCAAGTGCGAGTAACTGTGTACTCATTTGGACAATCACCAGGTGTTGTAACATCTTCAAAAGTTACAGTTAAATCTTCGTCACAATTATCAGAATATGATGCCATACCCCAAACTAGCTCGTCATCACAATTGATAGTCATGTTAGCTGGTGCCGTTACTACAGGGTATGTAGTATCGGTAATAGTGATGTTGTGTGAAACTGTTACGCTGTTACCACATGGGTCAGAAGCAGTCCAAGACTGATGAATCATTGTAGTACAACCATCTGTTGTGATAGAAGATATTGGCAACACAGTAATGTCGTCATTACACTCATCATCAAAGATTGGTGCCCAGCCGCTTGGCTCTTGGTCACACTCTATGAACTCGTCTTGAGTTGGGTTAACTAGTACAGGAGCAGTTTCATCTATGATGTAGATGTAAGAGCTCATTTCCATACCAGCGTTTCCACAATTGTCATAAGGTATAAATGAACAAGTAAGCATAGCAACATTAGGACAATCTACCTCAAATGTTACATCCAAACCTGATTCAACGTAGTAAGCGTTAGGATCACAATTGTCAGTAACATCAGTAGGCAACAAGTTAAGCTGTGTAAACAATGCATGAGCCATTTCCAAGTCCTCTGCTGAACCATTGCCAGCAGCCCAGTTCATAAGTGAACCAAGGAATACTTGAGTACATGGAATAGAAGCAGTGTTAGGGTTTGGCATTACCAATACAGGGGCTGTAGTGTCTATAATGTCAATGATTTGGTCAGCTTGAGATGTGTTACCACACTCGTCTACTGCAGTGAAAGTACGCACTATGTATCCATCGCACTCATCTTGCATAACATCACTATCAGAAGAAGTAATGGTTACCAAACCACAGTTGTCTGTAGCTGTTGCAGAAGATGAAGGTATTGGCATATCACACTCTACGGTTACATCAGCAGGAACTGAAGTAAATTCTGGAGCTGTGTAGTCATATACATAATAGTTTGTAGTACCAACTGACATATTCATACAATTATCAGTTGCGTACCAAGTACGAACAATTGTGTATGATTGTGGGCAGTTACCAGCGATAGTGTCATCAGCAAATGTGATAGTCACATCATCATCACAAACATCAGTAGCTGATGCATTGCCATAGATAATGTCTTCATCGCAGCTGAATTCGCCACCATTTGGAACAGTCAATACTGGAGCAGTTGTATCTTCAACAGTAACTGTGTTACCAACTATTGTGGTGTTGTTACAATTGTCAGTAGCTGACCACCAGAAAGTGTATGCAATGTTGCAACCAACTTGCTCTTCAGATGAACCACTGTCATAAGTCAATTCATCATCACAATTATCAGTAAAGGTTGGAACAACAACATCCCAGAATTGTCCGCATTCAACTGTAAAGTCTTGTGGGTCAAATGATGCAACTGGAGCAGTTGTATCTGTAACAGTTATTACCTGGTCTACTGTAGTGCTGTTATCGCAATTGTCAGTAGCTGTCCAGATGTATGTGAAAACAGTTGTGCAACCATCTGTTGTTTGAACAACGTTTGCAGTCAAAGTAATTTCAGTGCAATTGTCAGTAAATACTGGTGAGGCCGGTGACCACTCTTGGTCGCACTCATAAGTAGCATCTATTGGTTCTGCATCCACTACAGGTGCAGTGGTGTCCGTTACAGAAATGATTTGCTCAAATTGTAATGATACATTTTGACAGAAGTCGTAAGCTGTGTAGTAGCGGATAAAAGTTCCACCACATTGGCCACTTACTTGTTGTGTGCTGTCAATTACTATGTCAACCGTGTTACAGTTATCAGTAGCTGTTACAAATATGCCTTCAGTTAAACTAAATTGCTCACAAGGAATAGTGATAAATGATGGACCAGTGATTACAGGCGGAGTTGTATCCAAGAAGTAAATCAACTGAGTGAAGGTGCTATAGTTACCGCAAGCATCTGTGGCAGTCCACACACGCTCAAATGAGCTGTAGCATTCTACCTCGTAGTAGTTACCATCTACGTATGTGTATTCTATTTCACCACAGTTGTCTGTAGCAGTTGGCTGAATTACGTCAGCTTCTTCATCACACTCATATTGGAATGACTCCTGATTGTCTGTAGAAAATACTGGTGCAGTGTTGTCTTCAACTGTTATCGTTTGAGTTTGTACAACTTGGTTACCACAGTTGTCAATAGCACGGAACACACGATAGATAGTCATCTCATTTGGACAAGAGCCAGGCAATGTATCAATTGCTAATATGATTTGTACATCCGTGTCACAGTTGTCATAAGCCAAAGGCATAACTACTTCTGGTGCTTCCATTTCGCAGCTGATAGTTGCATCAGCAGGGAAGGCTTCAAACCATGGATTTACGTTGTCATAAATAGTCACATTGCGATCTATTACTGTTACGTTTCCGCAGTTGTCAGTAGCAGTCCATGTTTCTGTGTAAGTAACGTTACAAATTTCTATTACATCAAAACCATCATAAATTACTGAAACCTCACCACCGCAATTGTCAGTAAACATTGGGTCGAATGTAGGTATAGCATCACTGCAAAGAACAGTAATGTCCTCTGGCTCATTGCCAACTGGTGCAATAGTGTCAGTCAAGTAAATGATTTGGATGAATGACTCAGAATGGTTTTCGCAAACATCTGTAGCAGAGTAGTAACGCATGTAAACACCTGCGCACTCACCACTTACTTGAAGTGTGCTGTCGATTACCAATGAGAATTCATTGCAGTTGTCAGTAGCTGATACGTAAATACCGCTGGTTGGGCTGAATTCTTCACAAGGAATGTTCAATGTAGAAGGTCCAGTGATAACAGGAGCAGTAGTATCATAAATGTGTATGTTTTGCTCGTATGTGCTATAATTACCACACTCATCAGTTGCAACAAATGTTCGAACGATGTGTGTGTGGCATAAAGTCTCAAGCATTGTGTTATCGCTTTGTGTTACAGTTACCGCACCACAGTTGTCAATAGCTGTAGCTGAAGAAGCAGGAATTGCTTCATCGCACTCTATAGTTACATCCGCAGGAGTTTCTGTAAACACAGGTGCTGTTTCATCATACACATTGTATGTAGAATAAGCTGTAGATGAATTACCACAGTTGTCAGTAGCCACGTGTGTTACCACAATGGTGTATGACTGTGGGCAGTTACCAGCTGTAGTATCTGGAGTAGAAACTATAGTAACATCTGTATCGCAGTTGTCTGTTGCAGATGGTATAGCATAGATAATATCCTCATCGCAAGAGAATGAACCGCCTTGGCCAACTTCTATAGTTGGGTTGGTAGTATCAACTACAGTGATAACAGTAGTGTCAGATGACATGTTATCGCAATAATCTGTTGCATCCCATATCCAAAGAATAGTGTAGCTATCTGTGCAAGGGCCGTCTAACATTTCTGTGTGGAACTCAACACTTACTTCATAACCGCAGTTGTCATAAATTTCTGCTCCACCTTCACCAGGTGCTTCAGGAACCATGTTACATTCTACTGTCATATCCGCTGGCTCGTTAATTACCGGAGGAGTAGTGTCTTGTATGTATATATATTGCTCAGCAGTTGCGGTATTACCACAATCGTCAGTAGCAGTTAGGTAACGTACAAGTATACCTAAGCAACCACCGCTGCCTATTTCGCTTGTGTAAGTTACAGTAACCTCTAGGTCACAATTGTCAGTAGCAGTTGGAACAGGAACTAGATCCACTTCTGTGCACTCTACCCAAACCTCAACAGGATAAGGATTGAAAACTGGAGCTGTAGTATCCACAACATTGATAGTTTGTGTAGCATATGAGTAATTACCACAGCCATCATTTGCTGAGAAATAACGGATAATAGTATACTCTTGCGGACACTGACCAGGAATCGTTTCTGATTCGCCTTCAGTAACTATTGCTTCGTGACAATTGTCAGTAGCAGTTGCAGGAGCGTAAACTATTTCTTCATCACACTCAAATGTAGCATCAGCAGGTGCTGTAATAACAGGAGCTGTAGTGTCTACTATAGATATAGTGTATGTGCAGAACGTTCTGTTTAAGCAATCATCTTCTACATAGTATAAACGAGTAATGTGAGAATGACAAGCATCATCCATTACCACTGTACCTTCATCAAAAAGAACTACTACTAAACTATCAGCACAGTTGTCTGTAGCCATTAATTCAGAAGCAGGTATTGCTGCAGGTATTTCCATATCACACTCAATGGTGTAAGATTCAGGACAATTTACAAATGTTGGGAAAATAGTATCTTCAACAGTAATGGTTTGAGTCAATAAAGTCTCGTTACCACACTGGTCAATTGCTCTGTAGAAACGGGTAAACTCATCGTTACAAACGTTATTTGGATTGTTTGGCTCGCAAGATTTATCAGTAGTTACGTCACCATGGTCTTGTACATAAGTAGAAACACCATCTTGAACTACCCAACCTGAGTAGTAGAACCAACCTGAAAGACCCATGTTACCATTACGGTTATTAGCAGCTTGACCACACTGGAAACCGAAGTAATGACTTGACGGCATGTGTGACAAAGACAATGAACTACCAGCGTTGTCGCCCACACCCTGTAGGTTAGAGAAACCTCCAACTAATTCATAGTATGTCCAAAAAGTATGGAATGGAGCACCAAGACCTAAATCGTCTTTGAAACTGCGGCCCAATGAGCTCCAGTTAGACCAATTCATTCCGTTTTCCATCCAGAAATGGCAAATCCAACCCTCGCTTGGGTTAGACAAGTTAACTACCTCACCCCAAAGGTGTGCAGTACCATCATCATATAGGCTCATATATACTGTGCCTGGTACCCAACGGTAATAATCGTTTGATGCCAAACCAGCTGATTGCAAACCATGCAACCACAATGACCAGTCGATACCTTGACCTAACGCCAAAGAACCTGTGCAGTTCAATGTATCACCACCGGTGTGTGTTTGGAAGTTGTCGCAAAGTACAACTGCATTGCAATCTTCTGCAATGCAATCACCTGGCTCCATTACTTCATCAGCACACTGGTAATTCAAGGTAGGCATAAAGCCCGGGAATACCGGACCTTGTGTGTCTGCCACAGTAATTGTTTGTGTGCAAGTTGCAGTGGGGCCGCCAATGGCAGCTACTACGAATGTGCGAACGATCACTGTATTGCAAGGATCATTGCTTGTAGTGTTGTCCACAATGGTAACTGTGAAAACACAATCGCCATTGTCCAATACTGAAACGCCACCAGTTATGCCTAGGTCTGTGACGTCAGTGCCACATTCTACAGTAACATCGTCTGGACATGAAATGATTGGTTCGCAGTTGGAACCTTGCGCATAGGCAGAACCTAGGCCACATAGTAATAAAGTCAAACTCGTGAGAGTTGTAAATGTTGCCTGACGGATAGTTCGCCAACAACTTCCATCACCGTTAACGGTGAGTGTGTGTAAGAGTTTACTCATGATTAAGAAATTTGGTTAATTAAAAAATAAAGTGCGGTTAAAGCAGTCGCAGCAAATTTACGTTGTTATTTCTACATAAATCAAAAAAAATCACAACTATCGACAAAAATTAATGACTCATCGTTTTAAATGTAACGTTAGTCTAAGGGTTGGATTGTTCTAATTGTTTGATTATAAGTAGTTTGCAGTCTCGCTCTTTTGCAGAACCATGACGGAAGGTGGTCGGCTTGGTAGCCACTTTTTAAGAAATAATAACGGTTTCTTAAACATTTAGACACTAACTCACTCATTTGCAGAGGTTGTTGTTTTTCATGAAAAAAATGTAATTTTCAATTTGCTTTTATTCAATTCTGTATACATTTGCGCCCCTCAACAAAAAAAGGGTACCATAGCTCAGATGGTAGAGCAATAGACTGAAAATCTATGTGTCCCTGGTTCGATCCCAGGTGGTACCACTCTCACAAAAGCCGTTTTGTTTTTTACAAAACGGCTTTTTTTATTTTTCCATTTTCTTTGTGCCATGTTTCAGATTGCTAAAAAAATTGAAGGTCTAAATGAACTCATAGAGCCTTTTGTATCCTCAGCCTCTACTGTTGTAATAATAACTGACGAAAATGTAGCCAACCATTGGCTGGCCTCATTTGTGGCCTCGTGCCCTGGTCTTAAAAATGCTGAAGTGATAGAGATAGAACCAGGCGAGCAAGCTAAATCTGTTGAATTGGCCGGCCAACTTTGGTCGGTGCTTTTGGAAGGGCACCACGACAGACAAATGCTTATAATAAACCTTGGCGGAGGAGTGGTAACAGATTTAGGTGGTTTTATAGCATCTACTTATAAGCGTGGTGTGGATTTTATAAATATACCTACATCGCTTATGGCTATGGTAGATGCTGCTATGGGAGGAAAAACCGGTGTAGACCATGATGGTCTTAAAAATGTAATTGGCACTTTTGCCGATCCACTTGTTACGCTGATTTGCCCCGAGTTTTTAGCCACTTTAAATCATGAAGAATTGAAATCTGGTTTTGCTGAAATGCTCAAGTATGGAATTATTGCCAATGAAAATTTATGGAATCAATTGTGCGATATAAAAGGGTTGAGTGCAGAAAATTTGAGTTTGTACATAGAACCATGCGCTAACATAAAATCGCAGATAGTAACCGAAGACCCGTTTGAAGAGGGACCAAGAAAACTTTTAAATCTTGGACACACCATGGGGCATGCCTTAGAGTCGCACTATTTAGCACTTGGCATGCCTAAAAAGCATGGAGTATGTGTGGCGTGGGGTATAATAATAGAGACAAAACTTGCCACATTAAATGGCTTGATTAGCGAACAGAATGCTTTGGAAATAACAAGGGGCATGGAACAGTTTTTTGCAATGAATACAAATGAACTGCCGGAAGTAGACCTGCTAATGCCTTATTTGCTTAACGACAAGAAGAATAAAAATGGAACCGTTAGGTTTGTGCTACCTGAAAAAATAGGCAGTGCAAAGTATGATGTGAAAATGACTGAAGAACAAATAAGACAGGGATACGCAGTGTTCAAGTAAATATTCCTATCGCGTTAGTACTATGTAGTCTTTTACTACTGTTTTTAAAAATTTGATATGTTCCGTTATGGGTTCGCTTATTTCTAATTTTTGCCTAAGCGTATCAGAAAGTAAAAGAATGGCGTCCTTGTGCGCTTTGTTTCTGTATAGGTGGTAGCGTTCTATGGTTTGCTTTATTAATAGTATGTCTTCTTCTCTAAAGTTACTTATAGCCGGATATTGAGGCTCGTAATTTTGCTTAGTATCTATTTTAAGTATGTCGTTAAGCGAAATTGTACTTCTGTTATTTACTCTTACTACTGTGGTGTTGCTGGTAATGTCGCCAAGGCGCTGGGAGAAGTCTGATGAGGAAATAATAATAGTGCCTACTACACCGCTGCTGCCCCAAATGTCTACTATGCGCAGTATCCATCTGTTCATATAGTCATAAAACTCAGGCTGGCGGCCATCCAGTTTTATCACTTTTATCTTCAATGCTTTTTTGCCCAAGGTTTGCCCATGCATAAAATATTCTGATATAAGGGTATAAAGCATAATAGCAGGAATGAAGATAAAATAAATGCCTAATTGCACAATTTCAGAAGACATGCTGCTAGTTAATAGGGTAAATACCCAAAATAGAAGCACGTAGACAAAGAAGATAATTATCTGGTCTAAGATAAATGCAAGAATTCTGTCGCGCACATGAGCTAACTCATAGGTTATTGTCACATTTTGCGTTGTTCTTACATCTATCGTTTTCATTGGCCTGTTATTGCTTTATTTTCGTGCCGTTACTATCCGTAAAAATAAACATAAAATTATTTTTCATGGTAGGCGGTGAAGATATATGCAAGAAACAGATTTCATCTCGCAGAATAAAGACAAGTGGAAAGAATTTGAAGAAG
The DNA here is from genome assembly GCA_031418455.1 of Flavobacteriales bacterium. Lineage (GTDB taxonomy): Bacteria > Bacteroidota > Bacteroidia > Flavobacteriales_D > Sanyastnellaceae > JANNVZ01. Next base: position 24,054 of record JANOXJ010000095.1, read on the forward strand.
TGCTTGGAAGATCTAACAAAGATCCTGAGCGTGTCACCGAATTGTTCATTGAAACTACCGATGATCTTTCGTATTCCCGCACATTCTATGCTAACCGCTCAGTAAGAGTATATCTCAATGGAATAGCACAACAAGTTTATCAGGTAATATACAAGAACAAAAAGCGCGAGAAAAATGCGTTCATGAATTTTTGGCGACACGAATTGCCAAATGCTTTGTGGTACAATCGCAAGGCAATTTATTTTGCTTTTGTATTATTCATGGCAGGCGTTGCTATAGGCCTATTAAGTAGTATGTATTACCCCGATTTTGCTAAAATAATAATGGGCGAACAATACATAGAGATGACCAAAGCCAATATAGAAAAAGGCGACCCAATGGCGGTTTATAAAAGCGATGACCCCGTTGAAATGTTTTTCGAAATTGGTTTAAATAATATTACTGTTTCGTTTATCGTATTTGTGGCAGGTTTGTTATTTGGCATTGGTACTGTGTATTATTTATTGTACAATGCTATTATGGTGGGGGCCTTTATTTATTTTTTCATAGAGCGAGACTTATTTCGCGAGAGTTTTTTGGCCATTATGCTGCACGGCACATTAGAATTGTCTATGATAGTGATGGCAGGCGCTGCTGGTTTTGCGCTGTCCAAAGGGTTGTTGTTTCCGGGCACCTATAGCCGCGGTCAGGCGCTTATTCAGTCGGCACGTGGTGGAGTCAAAATTATGATTGGCGTAGTTGTGTTGCTCACTTATGCTGCATTCATTGAGTCGTTTCTTACCAGGCATACAGATATGGGCGATTGGCTAAGGGTGCTTATCATATTGTTGTCTGCTGTTATTGTCATTGGTTATTTTGTGGTATATCCTATTTATAGATTTAGAAATGGCCTAGTTCCTAATCAAGAGTTAGAAGAAATTCCCAAACGAAATAAGAATGTGTTTGGCTTAGATACCATTAAAGCGGGAGGTAAAATTTTTACTGAAAGCTTTGATATTTTTTCTTTGAATGCACGCAAAATTGCTATTCTGGCCTTTGTGATGGCTGCACTAATGACTGCAGTTTATGGAGTTATTACCAAAGGTAAATTTCATGTTCTGTTAGATTATAGCAACAATTTTTTAGGAAGTGCATTTGATGTCATTTACCCATGGGATACTTGGAATGGCTATTTTAATTTCAACGATTTTCCATTTGCATTTGGCGCCCTTACAGTGTTGTTTGGTTGTTACTGTCTTTTTATTTTCTTCTTTGCTAACAAGGCTTTGAAAATAAATTCTGCCTTGGAAATAGCCGATGTAATAAATCAAATTTTGATATCAGCCATTTTGGCCTCATTGCTTCTAATGCCACAATGGGCTACTTTTATTACCATGCCATTTTTAGTTCCATTTTTTCTGTTGTGGATGTATGTGTCATTTCAGGAAAAAATGTTTTTTATAAAAGCCATAAGGCGCACCTTTCAAATAATGCTTGGCAACTACTGGCGAATGATGGGCGTGTTTTTAAGCACCTTCATAATACAATGGATTGTATTTTTTATTTTAAGTGCAGATGTAAGTCAGTTGCTGATTCAAGTAGTTACTATGAATATTCCGCGCAATGCGCCATTGGCTGAGCAAGCTTATATGATTGTGTATACGCTACTTGTATTCTTTGTGCCTGCGTGTGTTATAAGTTTAAGTTTATACGGCACAGTACTATTCTACTATAGCGCAAGAGAAATAAACGAAGCCAATACACTCGTGGCCAACATCAATCAAATTGGGTTTAAAAAAAGAGCATATGGCTTGGAGCAAGAAAGCTAATACTATGCTTCGCATGGCTCTTTTGTTGTTGCTAATGGTATGCAACACGATTGGCTATGCCCAACTGGATAGCACAGATGCACCGGTGTGGAACAATGAGCAATGGCAACAAGCTAAAGATGGCATAGAGTTTAAAGACAATCGCGAAGCGGAAGAAGAAGAGAAAAAAGAGGAAGAGCCTAAACAAGAAGAGCCAAAAGAAACTGAAAGTGAAGAACCTGGTTTTGAATTGAGCGAATTTTTTCTTTCACCTTTAGGCAAAACACTATGCATACTTTTCATAGTGGCTCTGCTGGCTATTACCATAGCACTCATACTAAGCAACAAAGGAAGAGCACGCGATACTAAAATAGTAAAACCTGAAATGGAACTGCTGCATGACCTGGAAGAACTGCCTGCAGAAACTGATCTGGAAAGATTTTTAAGACAGGCACTGGAGGCATGCGATTATAAAACTGCCGTGCGTGTTTTATATATAGGCGCCATTCAGCAAATGAATGAGCTGCATCTTATAATTTGGAAAAAGGATAAAACAAACAGAGATTATCTAAACGAAATGCGTGGCAGAAATGCATACCAACAATTTAAAAATGTAACATTATTATATGAGGTGGTTTGGTATGGCGATACCCTTATAACACTGCCGGAATTTGAGCAAATGCAAAGCTTGTTTAATAATTACAAATCCAATTTGAATGGCTCAAAAGGCAAATAACAGTAAGCTTCTTGCGGGCATTGTTGTTGCGATCATTTTGGTCCTTATTCTGCTTGTATTTATTTTTCAGCAAAAGAGATATAACTGGAGCGAGACTTATAACCCCACCAGCAACGAGCCTTATGGCACTGTCATATTTAATAGGTTGATGAAGAATGTGCGCAATCATCAGGAATTTGTGATGGTAAAGGACAGTGCCTTTAAAGAATTGCCCAAGGACCCAACGAATGATGTGGACAACTACATTTATATAGGTACCGATTTTTATGCTAACCTGAACGACACAAAACAAATTTTTGACTTTGTGGCAGCAGGCAATAACGCATACATTTTTTGCGACAATCCAAGTAACTTAATTACCGATAGCATCCTTGTTTTTACTAATGAAAATGGAAGGCTGATAGAAGCTGAATCAGATTATTTTTATGAAGAGGAATTTACTTCTGAAGATGAAGACCATACTTCTGATGATGAAGGGGAGTTACTGATTGAAGAAAGTATAGAAAGAAAGTTTTATACTGTTTATGATACGCTTATAGATCTGCACCTGCAATCTCCTGTGCACAGAGCCGTGCCACCATTTGGCTTGTCTCACTATGTGCATTTTGAGCGTGTGGGCAAATCGTGGACATTTTTTAACGACAGTTTAAAAACGCGCGATGGTAAAGATGTGCAATCGTTAGGGTATTTTGATGAGGAATACTCCAACTTTATATCATGTTCATACGGCAAGGGCCAATTTTATTTTCATAGCACACCTTTGGTTTTTACCAACTACTTTATGCTTAACGATACTGCCATGAACTACTGCAGAACCACCCTCAATAGCATGGGCAACGGTATAGTTTATTGGGATGAAGACAACAGAGATTGGGACCAGATAAATTTTGATTTTGACAAGGAACTAAACGATCCCACTAAGCCGCAGGAAGGCCCTATGGAATTTATACTGTCTGAGCCCAGTTTAAGGTATGCCTGGTATACGCTTTTATTTGCCGGATTGTTGTACCTGTTTTTTGGTGCCAAACGCAAGCAGAGAATTATACCTCCCGTGGAGAACATGCAAAATACATCAGTGGAATACACTGAGGTTATATCGCAAATGTTCATGAACCAAAGCGATCATAAAAAATTAATCTCCATGAAAATGGATAATTTTAAAGCCTACTTGCGCGATACGTTTAATCTCAAATTGCCCTTATCGCAAGAGCAGGAAAATGAAAGTTTGTATGCGCAAATAGCACAAAAGTGCAATGTGAATATGAACCTGGTGAAAGATATTTTTGAGCAGCATAAATACTTTTCGGCACTGGTTGAAGTGGATACAGCCGAAATGATGACCTTCCACTTTCAATTAGAAAAATTTTACGAAACGTGTAAATAAAAATAAATAACAGATGAGCGATACACAGTCAACAGAGCCTACTAACGAAAACATGTCGAACCAGCCCAACGAGGACATGAATGTTGCCAATAACACCTCTGAAAATAATGAGCACGCACAAGTGCCGGAGAATGAAATGGCAGAGGCTACGCCACAAAGCCCATGGTTGGATATTCATGCAGCCAATAGGGTAAATGTGCGCCCATTGGCCGATGCGGTGGAGAGCATAAAAAATGAAATAGGCAAAGTAATAGTAGGTCAAGATGCCACAGTAGAATTGCTGTTAGCAGGTATACTTGTGGGCGGCCATGTGCTTATAGAAGGCTTGCCCGGTATAGCCAAAACACTTATGGCAAAACTGTTGGCCAAAACCGTGAATACCAATTTTAGCCGTATACAATTTACGCCTGACCTTATGCCTACAGATGTTACAGGTACTACTGTGTTCAACATTAAAGAAGGAAATTTTTATTTCAAGAAAGGCCCCGTTTTTTCCAACATCATTCTTATAGATGAAATAAATAGATCGCCTGCCAAAACGCAGGCGGCCCTTATGGAGGTAATGGAAGAAAAGCAAATCACTTTTGATGGTGTTACCTACAAAATGGATTTCCCATTTTTTGTAATTGCTACTCAAAATCCGGTGGAGCAGGAGGGAACCTACTCGCTGCCTGAAGCGCAGCTCGACAGATTTATTTTCAGAGTTAAAATGGGTTATCCTAATTTGGAAGAAGAACAAAAAATATTGCACCGCTTCCATCAGGATTTTGAAATAAAACAAGCGGGTGATGTAAACACTGTGGTGCAGCCTGAGCAGTTGTTGGAATTTAAATCCATAGTGGAAAAAGTATATATGCGCCCTGAGTTGCTCAACTACATAGCTGCCGTGGTGCACAACACGCGCAACAATGGCGACTTGTTTATGGGTGCATCGCCACGCGCTTCGCTAAGCATGATGAAAACTGCCAAGGCTATGGCTGCTATAAGTGGCCGCGAGTTTGTAACGCCTGATGATATTAAGGCTGTTGCTCCAGC
>JANOXJ010000096.1:0-22017 GCA_031418455.1 Flavobacteriales bacterium
TCCAAGCATAGAAACTCCTCTTATTACTGCATTTCCGTGGGACAATGGCAAATCTACTTTGCAGTATTTTACAGGTAGGTACAGGCCCATTATTTTTACTATACGCATTCAATGGCTTAGCAAAGCATCTAAAAGAAAGTGTGAGGGCATGCCAAATCCCGATGGGCCAGGCGAATTGGATAAAGACTCACCGGGTAAGCATGAGAACAGCGGCTTGTGGGGACCTGACCAAAAGAAAATAAAGAAGGCAAGTAAGAAACGAGGCAAGTAGTGTGTAGTCTAAAAATCTACATGCAACTTAGCACGGATACCATACTTTACTATATTAGGATTGTCTAGGTAAGTGAGGCGCCAAATGAAGTCTACGCGCAATACTTTGAAAATATTTTCTACTCCTATAGCAGCTTCCACAAAGGGTTTGTTGAGAGTATAAATATCCGGTTGGCCATCATAATTAAAATCGCGTGTGAGTATTTTATCATTGTTTATATCATAGCCGCCTACTACTGCTTTGGCGCTTGCCACCTCGCGCCATTTCAATCTGCGCATAAGCGGAATTTTATTTAAGAACAATCCCTCTGCATGATATTGCAACCAAACACTTGCCCATTCATCACTCACAAATTCAAAAAAGTTCATGGTGTTGTAAGAGCTTTCGTCATAAAAGAAAGTTTCGTTTCCTTGATGCATCATAAGTAAGGGATAAGGCAAATTTCCAAATATTCGACCTACCTCAACTTGTGCTTTTAAATATCCAAATGGTCCAAAGCGCACAAGGTCTGACGCTCGTGCCACAAGTTTAGAATACTTAAAGTTGTTGCCTAATAAATTGGGTATACTATGGTGGTATTGTACTTCCAGTGTTGGATATTTTGTGCCCAGGCTTATTCTTTCAAACTCGCCATACACAAATTTTTCTTTGTATGCAAAGCGTGTGTACAAGCTTACTTCTGTAGTTATTAGGTAACTCACTTGCTGCTGTTCTGTAAGCTCCGGCACAAACCGTACGTACTTGTAATTGCTACCTGCAGGCTTAAGCACTCTGTGTGTAAAAAATAATTTGTTGCTTAAACCATACAGCCATTCTCTTTCTATCACAGTTTGCAGTTGTGTTACATCAGTAAGTTTATTGGCCGGATTGCGCCTGAATAAGGAGGCCAACACATTGTCTTGTCTAAAGGCCCCTGCAGATTGTCCTAGTTGTTCCATGTCGCGCTTTGCATTGGCAGCTATGGACATGCGTGGGTTTTTATTTAGCACATATAAAAATCCACCGCCATATTTAAATCTTTCATCGCGAAAGCCATATGCTGCATACCCTTCCAGCATTAGCTTTTTGCTAAAGGCATTGCTTGTGCGGCCACCCAGACGTATTCTATTTCCTTCTATAGGATTGAAACTATAAAGTGTATAGTAGGGCCCTAGTTCAAAATTGCCAATAACGCGATAACCATTAATAAATAAATTAATAATGTCTGCTACGGTTTTAAATTGAGGTAAATTTTTGAGTGTATCCACCATGTGATACACACGTTGTTCTTTGGCTGTAAGTTCTATATGCCGCGCCTTGTCCCAATAGGAATCGTCAAACGAAGAGGCATCTTCGTTTACAATAATGTCTGACAATTCTTTGAAATAGGATTCGGGCCGTGGTTGGTTTATTACAAAGTTTTTATAGGTAGTGGTCTTATGGCCATACATACCCATTTTTTTCTCAGTTGCATTTATATCCACCAGCATTTCTTCTTTGGTGCACATCCACACTTCTTTGGCTACTTCATTGTACTCTTGTTTAAAATTGAGCGATTTTACCCAGTTGATATTAGCGCCTTCGGCTATGGTGCCATCTACACTCTTTACAGCGTAAGTGGTGTCGTTTATCCACATTTCGCCAAAGAAGAGCAGCTCTGCTTTTCTGCGCGGAAAAAATTGGAGCCTGTAGCACCACTTGCCATCTACCCAACCACTATCTACTAAATCATAATCATAAAATCCAAGGCAATAGGTCGATATGGGGCTTGTAAAACTTTTGCCAAACACTATTATTTCGTTGTCATATACATTAGTGTTTTGGTACATGTCGCCCAAAAATTGATTGATTGACTCGTTTTCAACACCGCTTACTTTAGTTGCTTTTACTATTTCTTTTTTGTGCTTAGGGTCGCGTGTGAAGGTAAAATCGCTTAGCGACTCTGTCATAAAAATGGGGAGGTACGGTTTTTCGCCTGTCGTGTCCACACCTTCGAAAATGAAATCGAATGGCTTTAATATTTTTCTGTCTTGAAATTTTTCGGAGATGTTGTTAAGGTCAAATTCTACTTTGTTATACACCTCGTACTCATAAGCATCTAGTTTTTCTTTGTTGTTTATTTTCTTGTTGCGCAGCACTTTTTTTACCAGTGCTATAGCGGGGTTTGGCCCATCATCGGGCCGTATGGTTACTACCACAGATTCGTCTGAGGTTTCTTCCATTTCAAAATTTACCACAAGGGTTACCCCTTGTTTTACCTTCACTGTTTTGTTTTTATATCCCAAAAAGAAAGCCGTGAGTGAGTCGCTGCTGTAGTAGGTGTCTATGCGGTAGTTGCCATCTATATCAGTAGTAGCACCGCTCTTGGTACCTACAAATACTACTGATGCAAAAGGAAGTGGCTCTTTGGTTTTAGCATCTGTAACCTTGCCGCTTACTATACTTTTTTGCGATAGAGCAATGAGAGATAGCATGCAGCTAATGGTAAGTAAGATGAGTTTTTTGCCTTGCATAACGGGTGAGCGAATAAACGAAATTATTCTGAATACTTAGCCATGCCAATACCTCAAAAGAATCAACATAGTTTGCTAACAATTAGCCAATAAAGTTGGACCATAATAGGAATTGTTGACCAAAGCAAATTTTAAGGACATGGCATGCCTTCTTCTTCGCGCGCTAAACCTTGGCGATATAACTGAAGTTTTTCCTTTGCTTTTTCATTTTCAGGATGCGCCATTACTTCTTTAAGTGTGTCGCGGTAACACGGGCGGTTGCTGTACAATATGTCTACTATGGCAGGTGTAGGAGTAAGTCTTAATGCAATGGCTACTGCCAATAACATGCCTCCTCTTACGTAAAGTCTTTTTAGCTTTTGGTGATTTGCACCTTTTAGCATAAACACGGCAATGGATAGTATTATTGAAGTGAATACAATGCCCGCCATTAGCATTACATGCGCACCTGGCCAAAATTGTAATTTGAATTGTATACCAACAAGTAACATTGCTAATGACATGCCTCCGAAAACTGCAAGCAATGAAATGAAAACAGTGGTGTTTTGGTAAGCTGCTTTATTCAAAATGGATTTCAAACTAATGCCTTGCAAATAGGCAAAACCAAAGGGAAAGTAAAAAATGCTTAACAACGAAATACCTAAAATGAAAAACATCGAGGCACCCGGCCAATGATTAAACTTAAAGAGAATTCCAATGAGCGTAATTGCTATTGCAGTGGTTTCTAAATTTTTGGAGCTAAAAAATTTCGGCATTTTCGTGTAAATGAATATTCTATTTTACCTTAACTCTTGCACCACTTTGCCAATCCTTGTAGGAGTTTAGACCACACTGCAACCAATCTACATATACTTTTTCTTCTGTCTCGTATTGCATAGTTGGGTTAAGTATGGTGCTATCCGGAGCTATTATGGCATACATGGGTTGGGAGTTGTTTTCAAATGTTTGAGTTTGCAACGTAGCCCATTTGTTTCCTACTGTTTTTATTTCTTTTTTACGGCCATCTTTAGTTTCGTAAATAAATTGTTCCTCAAGTGGGAGGTCCACTTTTTCGTCTACATAAAGTGATACAATTACGAACTCATTAGCAAGCAATGCTTTTACTTTTTCGCGTGGCCACATGTTGTCTTCCATTTTGCGGCAGTTTACACAAGCCCAACCAGTAAAGTCAACAAACAGGGGTTTGTTTTCTTTTTTAGCCACTTCTATGGCACTTGCCAAATCGTTTTTATAAATTATAAATTCTTCCTCGTAATGGTAGTAGCTATAAAATTTTGGTGGCGGAAATCCGCTCAAAAAATCGAAGCGATTGAAAGAACTTGGAGGCATTAAACCAGGCAATAATCGTATAGTGAAGAGTAGAATAACAACGGTTATAACCAACTTAAAACCCTTGACTGGTGTGCTGGATAGATAGCCTTTTTTGAAGCTGAATTTTTTTACTAAGTAAAGCACCCACAGTACTCCAATTACAATCCATACGGCAAAAAATGTTTCGCGTTTTATAATGCCCCACTGCTGCACAAGGTCTGCATTTGATAAAAATTTTAGAGCAAAGGCAGTTTCTAAAAAGCCCAACGAAACTTTGAAGTCTTGCAACCATCCGCCTGATTTAGGAAGTTTTTTGAGCAAGCCCGGAAAGGCAGCAAACAGGCCGAATGGCAAACCTAGTGCTATGCCAAAACCAAACATGGCAGCAGTAACCTTGGCGGCTGGTAGCGACAACTCAAGGCCTAAAAAGTTGATAGTGCCCATTACATCTGAACTATATATGCTACCAATTACAGTTCCTAAAATGGGACCAGTGCAAGAGAAGGATACAATGGCCAATGTGAGGGCCATGAAGAAAATGCCTATGCTGCCGCCTAAGTTGGATGCACTGTCTACCTTGTTAGCCAGGCCGCTTGGCAATGTAATTTCGAAAAAGCCAAAAAATGAGATAGCGAATACTACAAACACCACAAAGAACGCTATGTTAAGCCATACGTTAGTGGCAATAGAGTTAAGCACTTCCGGGTCTACATTTTTGCTTAAGTGAAATGGCAACGACAATAAGAAATAAATGAGTAGTATAAAAAAGCCATACGCAATGGCTCTGCGCTTGCCTTTGTTGCCCTCAGAGCCTTTGGTAAAAAAACTCACCGTGAGCGGAATCATAGGGAAAACACACGGTGTAAGCAAAGCCAATAAGCCGCCAATGAGTCCAAATAGGAAAATGGCCCAAAGTGTATGGTTTTCTTTTTCTACACCGCAGTTGCTCAATGGCATATCAGGATCGCCCGACCAATCAAAAGGGTCAGTGTTTAATACCGTGGCAGTAGTATTTTCTAAAGGGTCGTACTCTGAGCCTGCACTTGTTGCAAGGTTTACTTTAAAATATTTGTGAAAGGGCACACATACTTCTTTGCAAACCATACCGGTTAATTCCGCTGTTACCTCTGTGGTAGCAGGGTCGTTTACTTTTATGCGTTGTCTGAATTCTGCTACGTTATCAAAAGTGAACACATCTGTGCCAAAGTCTTTGTCAAAATGTTTTACTGCCTCGGGGCTTTCATTTGTGGTGCCTACTATTGCTAGTTTATCATTTGGTGTAAGTGCTATAGCAGTGGGCATAGGTCCATCGCTCATGTGCACTGCGGAGTATATGTGGTAGCCGCTTTCTATTTGAGCTTTTACCACAATATCGTATTCGCCTTCGGCTACTTTTTGGCTGCTATAGGTCCATATTAATGGATTTACCATACCATCTTCTTCGCCCATGCTATTGCTGTTTAGCAGTGTGGTATCTGCTTTAGCTTCCGCGGGTGTGGCTGCTCCCTTCGGCACTATGTCCAGCGTAAAAGGTTCTGGCGCAGGAAACACACAGCGTTCATCATTGCACGCCATAGATTCTATTTCGCCTTTTAGCTTAAAGGGTTTGTTCGATTTTAATTTTATTTTCTGCTTAAAGGTGGCTGTGTTTTCAAAGTAAAAAAGCTCAGCATCGTCATACTGTGGGTCTTTGTGCTTTATGTACCGGCCTTCTATTACTTTGCCTACCAAATCAAAATCGGCTGTTTTAGTAAGGCGCAGTGCTGTGGGCATAGGCTTTACTATCAATTCATCTTCATTGGCCGCTACCTTTGTTGCATATACGTGCCAGCCACTTTCAATGGTGCATTTGGCTATTATTTCCACCTCTGTGTCGCTTATGCTTTTGGAGGTAAACGTCCACTTTACTGGCTCATAAATTTGAGCGTTCACCAATACTGTGGTCAGCGTGATTGCAAGAGAAATAACGAAAGCTTTAATTTTCATAAAAATAATAAAAACGATAATGACTGAAATGAGTCCAAATGTAATTGTATGTGAGTATTTATGCGGATGTTTCCGTGGTGTTCATTGGAATTTCAACCAAGCATTCAAAGTGTATTTTGTAAGTTATGTAGGGCAATAAATTGCTGCATTTAACAATTGCTGTTTTGATGCTTTTAATACAATATGCCCGCAATGGGCTGTAAGGGCGGCTAAAATGAAATTGTTCTTAAGGAAATTTGGTGACATATGTTACCCAAAATGCCTTGCAGGGGTCATTTTTTTTTGTGTAAAGTTTGGGCTTCCAAGAAATAATGAGGGCCTATGGCATTTGCATTATTACCCGCAGTATGAGGATGGTGGAGTCATTTAGTTTAAATTCTTCTGATATTCTATAACCCACTACCCACGCTATTTTGCCACCACTTTCTAACACCATTATTTTTTCTTTGTCAATCATAGATAGTTTTTGCGATACAAAAAAGTCGCTAAGTTTTTGATGACCGCGCATGCCTAGGGGCATAAACTTATCGCCTTGTTGCCATGGCCTTAGTGTTAGAGGCCATGTTAGTTTAGTGGCATCTAAGTGGGCTATGGCGTTATTGGCCTTTAGAGTTTCTCTAATTTCAATTATTTCTCCCTCCAGCCTGCAAGGTTCTTCTATTTTAAAGGGTGCTTTTTCTATACTTAACTGCGCAAAGGAATTGGGTGTTTCCAAAGGTTGCAAGAGCAAATAATCTCTGTTGCGCAGTAGTTTATATGTGCTGCTGGTAATACTCTTTCCGCTTTCAGATTGCAATAGTTTTAACGCTTCATTGGTTTGTGAAGGTAAAAATCCATATGGCTGAAGTAGCTGCCACATAAGGGTTTTAGACGCTGTGTGTTGCTCCAGCCACTGCACACTTACCTCTGTTGCATTGTCTTTCTGTGTGGTGTGTTCTGTTATTTCTTTTTGCAATTGTTGTTGCATATAGCGCTCAGCTTCTTCAAATATTTCTGCACGTTCTGTCAGCGATTCTACTATGCTGCTGTTGATGGTTTTTAGCATGGGTATTACCTCATGCCTCATTCTGTTACGTGTATAGTCTAGTTTGGCATTGCTCCTATCCTCGCGCCATTCCACATCGTTTTCTTTTGCATATGCCAGTATTTCAGTTTTAGAAATATGCAACAAGGGACGGAAAATGTTTCCTTGCATCAACTTCATACCACGTAAGGCAGCTATGCCACCACCTCTTATGAATTGATGCAATATGGTTTCCGCCTGGTCATCTTTGTTATGCGCAGTGAGTATATATTTTGCATGGAGTTGTGCATGCAGTTGGTTAAACCATTTGTAGCGCACATCGCGCGCGCATTCTTGTATGCCTTGTCTGGTAATGCTGCGCTCATGTTCCATGTCAGGCTTTAGTACACTTATTTCAATTTTGTGATCAGCAGCAAATTTTCTTACTAATGCTTCGTCACCTTTGCTCTCTACACCACGCAAACCAAAGTTTACATGGGTCATATGAAACGAAATTTGGTGCTGCACAAGCAGATGGCAAAGCACCATGCTGTCCACCCCACCGCTTACGGCTACTATATGCGCAGCGCCCTCTAGTTCTTTGGCCGAAAAATGAGACAGTGTGCCGTTCATGCACTTGTTGTGGGTGTTATTTAAACCGTGTGGTGAGTATGGCTAAATCATCATAATAAGGTGCATCGCCTCTAAAGTCGTTAAGGGCATGCATTATTATATCATTTAGGTCATTTACATTGTCGTTGAAATAGGTAAGGGCTATTTGCTTGAGTCGCTCGGTGCCAAATTCCTCGTTGTCGTGGTTTTCTGTTTCCACCAGGCCATCTGTAAAGCAAACAATAAGCGACTCAGGTCTTATTTTTATTTCGCCTTCTATAATTTTTGGCAGCTCGTCAAACATGCCCAGTCCTATGGTGCCTAATTTTAATTCTTCGGCATAGCCATTGGCATCGGCCAGCACAGGCGGGTTGTGCCCACAGTTTACATAGTGCAACGTGCGACTGGTTTTTTTGTAAACTGCTAGAAAGAGTGTGATGTATTTTTCTCCTCTGGCTGATCGCATTACCTGCGTATTCAGCTCGCGCACTATATCTACCAAGTCGCCCGGGTGGTATGAGAATATGCTGCGTATGTATGCCTGAAAATTGGCCATTAAAAATGCGGCACTCACTCCTTTGCCCGAAACATCTGCCATGCAAAACATGGATTCATTTTCGTTGAGCTCCATAAAATCGTAATAGTCGCCACCTACTTGCTGGTGTGCTCTATAAAAGGCGCCTACTTCGTAAAATTTATTTTTTGGCAGTGCATGCGGAAGAAGAATGGCTTGCATTTCGGCAGCCAGTTCTAGCTCTTTGTTCATGCGCTCTTGTTCCAAACTTTCTTCTTGTAGCTTTCTATTTTGAATGGCCACCACAAGCACATTGGTAAGTGTTTGTATAAAGCGCATGTGCTTTACCACAGGGCTCATTTTTATTTCATCTTCACTTTCATCGCCTGCCAGCAGGTAGGCTATGGTTTCATCGTTTTGTTTTATAGGTATGCTTACATCAAACGATTTTTTGGTTTGGCTTGTAGTGAAATTTATTTCCTTTAGTTTCTGAAAAAAACTTTCGTCTGTTATTTCAGGCACTCCCCGGTTGATACCAAATTTTAAAATACATCGCCAGTGGTCTTGCTTGGCAAAAAGTATGAGCCTGTCTATACTCAATTGCTCGCGCAATACTTTTTCATATTGGCGAAGCAATTCGTCAATACTTAAATTGGAATTGATGGCAACGGTAATATCCAACAACGCGTTTAGCTTGTAGTCGCGCTGCCTTATTTTTTCTTTATTTCTTGTAGATTCTGACATTTGTAACGGACAGGGAAAAATAAATACGGTCTATGCCGTTTTTCTATTGTGCAAATGTTGGTATGAACCTGTGGGTTCGTACAAGGCAATATGTGAAATAATCAACAATGCAGTAAATATTACATTTTAAACTACCTCAGGAATGCGCACATGTCACGCTAGGTGATTTTTGCTTAAAAGTAGAGCAAATCCTGGGTTATTTCTCAGCCAGTTTTTTTACCGCTACCATCTCGCGCCACTTAGCTCTGGCGTCATCTGCTGGGCTACCCACATAGGTTTTTCCCGCCTCTAAGTCTTTGCTTACACCGCTTTGGCCAAGCACTACAGATCCTTTTTTAAGCAGCACATCGCTCACTACACCTACCTGCCCCCACAGTATTACATTGTCCTCTATAACCACACAGCCTGCTATGCCTACCTGAGCTGCAAAAAGGCAGTTCTTGCCTATTACTGTGTCGTGCCCCACATGCACATGGTTGTCCAGCTTGCTGCCAGTGCCTATGCGGGTATCGCCCGACACTCCTTTGTCTATAGTGCAGGCAGCACCTATTTCCACATTATCTTCTATTTCTACACTGCCACAACTGTGCATTTTTTCGCGCCCTTCAGGCCTTGCCTTGTAGTAAAAGGCATCGCTGCCTAGCACAGCATTGGCGTGTATTACGCAGTTGTTGCCTATGTGCACATTATCGTATAGCACTACTCCGGGGTGTATTATGCAGTTGTTGCCTATGGTAATGTGGCTGCCCATCACCACACTTGGGTGTATGGAGCAATTGTCTCCTATAGTTACATTTTCTCCTTGTGCTCCACTGCTCATTTTCCATGGCGAAAAATGACGGGTGAGGAAGTTGTAATCTCGACATGGGTCGTCAGAAAAAATGAGGGCCTTGCCCTCAGGGCATTCCATTTTTTGGTTAATGAGTATAGTGGTGGCAGCGCTTTTTAGCGCCTTGTCGTAATATTTTGGGTGGTCTACAAATACTAAATCACCGGGCACTACTTTATGAATTTCGTTTATGCCGGTTACGGCAAATTGTGGGTTGCCCTTGTACTCGCACTGTATCAATTTTGCTATGGATGACAGAGTTTGCGGTTCGCTTAATTTCATGTGTTTTTGCGCTTTTTAAATACGTGGCTAAGAAAATTGATTTTTTCTATATTTCTTCTATGTAAATAATTTATTGAAATACAATGCCATTTGGATGGACAACTTTGGGTCATTTTACAGCATCTTGCGCTCGTACAATTACAACTTACTCTTATTTCGTTACTCATGAAAAAACTGTTACTTTTTGCTTTGGCTATTATTTCATTTGAATGCAAGGCCGAACTTCATTTTACCTATTGCGATCCTGCAACTAAGGAGTTGAAAGTGAAAAATTATGGCGCTACAGCCGTAGATATTTCAATGTATAGATTATGCTCTAGTTTTGAATATCAAACACTAAATCAGGCTGGTGTCAGTATTAATACTGGCGACTTTAACCTTGCCCCTAATGAGGAGGTTCATTTTACTTGGTCAGACGTGGCTAGCGGGTTTACTCCAGCTATGGACGATATGGGTCTTTATCTACCAAGTGGTGGTTTTGGCAGTGCTGCAAGCATGGTAGATTTTATAGAATGGGGTGCTGGCGACCAGGGCCGCGAGGATGTGGCTGTTACAGCTGGCCTTTGGCTTGAAGATATTTTTGTGCCAACACCAGGCCCTTTTTATTACATAGGCAATGGTATTGCCAGCGGAGCCACGGAGTGGTCGCTATCGCCTCCTGGGGCCGATATATATACAGGTGTTAGAATAAACGAAGTAGATCCTGACCAGCCGGGTGCTGATGCTGCTGAATTTATTGAATTGTATGGCGATGCTAATGCCTCACTGGATAGTTTGGTGGTAGTGTTTTTTCAAGGTGGTGCGGGCGATGTATCTTATGCAGCTTATGATTTAGATGGTTATGCGCTTGATGCAAATGGTTTTTTTGTTCTTGGAAATTCGGATGTGCCTGGTGTGCAATTAGTTTTTGCAAACAACTCTTTGCAAAATGGTGCCGATGGTATAGCCATTTATGTGGGCGATGCGGCTGATTGGCCTAATACTCAGGTAGCTCTTAGCACTAATTTGGTAGATGCCATAGTGTATGGAACTAACGACCCTGACGATGCTGGCTTATTAGCCATATTAACTCCCGGTCAACTACAGTTGAATGATGCTGGAAATAGCGCTTTGTCGTTCTCACGTGTGCCCGATGGTGGCGCACCAATGGTTACCAGCACTTACGTTAATCAAGCTGTAACTCCAGGGTTCACCAATGTGCTACCATGCAGCGGTGGCAGCCTTACTCTTGAGGGCGGTGGCGCTTCTTTAGAATCATGTCAGGGTTTGCCAACCATGGCTAACAGTGTTCTTACTGGCAACACTGGTGAAAATACATGGTATTTTCTTACCAATGCTAATGATACAATTTTAGACGCGGATATCGTAAATCCTTTTGATGTACAATTTCTAGCTGTAGGTGTTTACCATATTTGGTCGGCTTCTTACACGGGTAATATTGATGCTACAGCATCAGCACCTGGCCAGCCTATAGCCGGTGTTATTAGTGACGATTGTTTAGCACTGTCTACTTCATTTATTACCATTACCATTACCGACTGTACTACTGCAAACTGCGATGGTGGCACTGTAAGTGTAGTTAACAATCTTACTTATGTGAGTATTTGCAATGATGATGTTGCAGATGAATTTGCTTTCTTAAACAATTCTACAGCCACTGTTAACTATGCATATGTATTTACCGATTTTGCAAATAATATTTTGAGTGTTCTGTCGGCTAATACCTATGACCTGAATACACTGCAACCTGGCATGTATCATTTATTTGGTGTGTCTTATGAGGGTACATTGGACCCAACTACTACTGAGGCTGGCGATGCAGTTGCTCAAATGTTAGCTAGCGGATCGTGTATAGAATTGTCTTCCAATGATGTTACAATTCAGGTAACCACTTGCGAAATAATTGATGGTTGTTCTGAACTTTATATATCTCAATATTTAGAGGGTAGCTCTAACAACAAAGCCATTGAAATTTATAACCCAACACCTTTTCCTGCCAACCTAGATGAATATGACATACTTGGTTACTTTAATGGTGCTACCTCTGCAGGCCCTGTTATAGCACTTTCAGGCACATTACAACCGGGTGAAACGTTTGTTATTGCTAATTCACAATCGTCTCAGGCGTTATTGGACTTAGCAGATATTACTGGCGGCATAGCAACTTTTAATGGAGATGATGCATTGGTTCTTACACGTAATTTAGTACCAGTAGATGTTATTGGTGTAGTGGGCACAGACCCAGGCAATGCATGGACTTTTGGCACAGGCAGCACCATGGACAAAACCCTTGTGCGCAAGCCGGAAATAAACGCTCCTACTACCAACTGGGTGCAGTCGCAAGGTCAGTGGCTAGTAAATGACATTGATGATTTTTCAAATGTTGGCGCGCATACTGCTATAGCCTGTACTTCACTACCCTTTGCCGGATTTGAAAACACTTCGGTTTTTGTGGAAGAGGGAGTAGGCACTATTTCACTTAATGTGCAAGCGTTTAACGTAAGCACTCCTTTCACTGTAAGTATAGATGTTACTGCGGGTTCAGCTATAGCCGATGAAGATTATGTAAATTCATTTCCTATTGAACTCACTTTTGATAATGCCAATTTGGAGCAAACCATAAGCGTTCAGATCATAGATGATTTAATACAGGAAGGAGTAGAGTTTTTTACTCTCACTATTTCTGCTAATGCAGGCGAAGTGGTGTTGTTGAATGAAGCACAAACTATAACTATAGAAAACAGCGACCAGTCTTATCCTGACTATACTATAGCACTTGTACGCGCTGATGCAGACAATAATGGTTTAGCAGATAGTTTGAATGTGTACTGCACTTTATCTGGTATTGTTCATGGTATTAATTTTAATGCAGCGGGTACCCATTTTACAATCATAGAAGGTGCTGCAGGTATTAAGGTTTTTGATGCAAGCAATAACTTTGGTTATGCTGTGGCAGAAGGCGATAGCGTGCGAGTAAAAGGACAGGTTACACAGTTTGAAGGAATGACGGAGTTTTATCCTGACTCCATTCTATACGTAAATGGAAATCACCCTCTGGAGGTGCCTACTGTTATCACCTCTTTGGGTGAGGCTAATGAAAGCCACATGGTGCGCATGAACTGTGTTAAACTGGTAAACCCAAGCCAATGGACAAACACAACAAGCGGATTTGATGTGGATATAACCAATGATGAAGACACGGTGGTAATGCATATAGATTTGGATACAGATATATATGGTACAGAGGCACCTGCTGGTCACTTTAGCGTAGTAGGTATAGGAGCGCAATTTGATACATCTGGCGCGCCATATAGCCAAGGTTATAATTTTTGGCCACGCTATATTACCGACATTTTTGATGAGATAACTGCAGAATTTAACCTCTTTGGCGACCTTCAGTTTGGCGATGATGGCGCAAGTATTTTGTTTGAAAACACTAGTGTTGGCGCTACTACGTACACATGGAGTTTTGGCGATGGCACCACCGGTACAGAGCTAAATCCAAGTAAATTTTACACGTATGAATTCTTAAGCACAGTAGCTGAAATAACTATTACACTTACCGTAAGTGATGGTGCAGGATGCAGTGATACCTTTAGTTATACTACAGATGTGATGTATGTGGGAGTGGAAGAATTGGCACAAGTGCAAGTAAAATTATTTCCGAATCCCACAAGTGATGTAGTGAATATTCAGGCTGCAACTTTTGTGAATGAAATAGCTATAATGGATGCCACGGGCAGAATAGTATTAATGGAAAACATAATGAATACTAAGGCTTTCACATTAAATGTTAGCAGTCTTAGCACCGGAGTGTATCAGGCATTGGTAACCGCTGAGGGTGAGAAATATGCTATTAGATTTATAAAACAATAAAATACTAAAACTACTTATAAAAGCCATAGTGAATTCAAATCACTATGGCTTTTGTGTTTTATAGCCTTTTACCATTCTACCTTCGCGGCATTATTTAATCATTGACATGAAAAGCAAATTCTTTAAAAGGCTCATTAATTATATTTTGAATGGCTTGGTTATTACGCTGCCTGTATTTGGTACGGGGTATATTATTTATCATTTATTAAAATGGTTAGATGGTATTGTACCTCGCCTTTGGTTTAGCGCTGAGGAGTTAAAAAACCGCTCCGATGATTTTTCCGGATGGGGCATAGTAGTGCTGCTTGGCGTGCTGCTTTTTATGGGCTGGCTGGGTAGCGTATTTATTAACGAACGCCTTAAAGGTTGGTTTGAGGGTATGCTGGACCGTATACCGGGTGTGAACAATGTATACCACACCATCAATGATATATTGGGTGCTTTTGTAGGCAACAAGAAAAAATTTAACCAACCTGTGCTGGTAAAGGTGAGTGAGCAGCTCGATTTGGAAATGGTGGGATTTATTACTGATACCGATCTAATTGAATTAGGCGATATAAAAGGCAAAGTGGCAGTGTATTTCCCTATGAGTTACAGTTTTGCAGGCCACATGCTTGTGGTGCCTGTAAAAAATCTAAAACGCATAGAAAGCAATCCGGTAGATATAATGAAATACACTGTAAGTGGTGGTATAGTAGAATTTGATCCTGATGAAGACAAAAGAAAGAACAAGTAGTCTAATATTACTGCACAGCATTGTTTTTATTTGGGGCTTCACCGGCATACTAGGCAAGGAAATATCGCTTGATGCTTTTTATCTGGTATGGTGGAGGGTCTTTATAGCTAGCATGTCTATAGGAATGTTTGTATTCTTTTTTAAGAAGTCAATTAGTGCTACTAAACAAGATTTAATGAAGTTTGCAGGTGTAGGCCTTCTTACTGCAGCGCACTGGATTTGTTTTTTTGGAAGCATTAAAGCTTCCAATGTGTCGGTGGCGCTTGCTGTCATTAGTACCACATCTTTTTTTGTTGCATTAGTGGCACCTTTTATTCGCAAAGAAAAATTTCAGGCGTATGAGTTATTACTTGGCCTTTTGGTTATAGCTGGGCTTGCCATAATTTTCAAGTTTGAGTCTACCTACAAATTAGGCATCATACTCTCGCTATTGGCTGCCCTGTTTGCAGCTGTTTTTTCCAGTTTTAATTCTAAATTGGTAGCAGACCATAGTGCAGTTAAGATAGCTTTTTGGGAAATGGTTTTCGCTTTTATTGGTGTAAGCGTGTTTTTGGCCTTTAGTGGTAAGTTTACAGAACCCTTATTTTTAATAGGCGCCAAAGATTTTTGGTTAGTTCTGCTGTTAGGCGTGGTTTGTACCGGTTTTGCGTTTATAGTAGGCATTCAAGTAATGAAGGTGCTTTCACCATTTACTTGCGCCATGGCTATAAATATGGAGCCCATTTACACCATTGCATTAGCCCTTTGGATTTATGGCGAAAGCGAGTATATGAGTTTCCAATTCTATATAGGCGCCATTATATTAGTTTCTGCATTGTTTGCAGAGGTTTGGCTAAAAGGCAGGGCGCAGAAGAGTCAGAAACTGGAAACTAATTAAGGGTGGAAAAAATCACATGATCCTTATTAATTGAAAAGACATAAAAAAAGCCCCGATGAAAATCGGGGCTTTTAAATATTTTCTTAATGAAACAGATTACATATCGCAACCCATCTCACCAAATCCTGAAACTTCCGAAACTGTTGGATCTTCTTCACCATCTAGGTCAAGTAAGAAATCCTCAAGTGCAAGATACGTTCCATTGAAATCCATAGAAGAACCACTTGCAGTAATGGTACCTGATTGTGAGAAGTAGATGCCTGGAGTTGTGAAATCGATAACAAAAGAAAATGCATGATCTTCTAAGTCATCTAAATCGCTTTCCAAATCATCAAACCAGTTCAAAACTTCATAGCTACCATCAGCATAGTCATCATAGATAACATATTCTGCAAAGCCCTGGAAGAAGTCTTCGAAATCTGGGTCCTCACCAAGTTCATCGTTGGCAAGTGCTTCAAAATCACCAGCTATGCCTACTACGCCAGCTACAGAACCACCGAAGTCACCACCGAAGTCGAACAAGTCAACACCGGTTGCAGTAACATCAATGTTAAAGCAGAAAGCAAAGTCAATACTAAGAGCGCTGTTACCTGCTACAACAGTACCACCACCGCCTGCACCACTAGTGGTACCTGCAATATTGATTACTACCATTTCAGTTCCATCAGCACTAATCCATGTGCCGCTTTCGGCATAGGTAGCACCCTCATATGGGTTAGCAAAGGTCCAGTCTCTGTTAGAGCGCTCAAAGATGTTCATGTCCATATAACGGTCATGAGCCTCATCATACAAGCGAACTACAGGAATGCTGGCAGCCATTGTTTCTACCCTACGAGCCTGTGTTTCAGTCAATGTAAATTTCTTAGCTGGCTTTATATAAGGGTTGTTGCCAGTGGTAACTTGCTCCTTTTGGCAGCTAGAGAAAATTGTAGCACTCGCAACAAGTGTTGCGCCTGCTATAAATAATTTCGATTTGTAAAACATGTTTTTATAGGTTTTTAGAGATGCTAAACTAAGACATCTTAGTTAAACAACCAACCTAAACGGATAGTTCCTTGGTAATTTGGTCCCCAGCTTGAAGACATACCATTTACGATTGGGTCTGGATCTGTAGTGTCCAAGTTGTCATACGATACTTCAGTATCAGCATTAGAAGTGCTAGCAAAACCGAAACCCATTTCAACGCCTAAGTAAATAGCATCAGAGAAATAGAAGTCGCAACCAGCAACTGCATTAAGACCAAAAGTTGTAGAACCATCTTTTGTAGTGATAGTACCTACTGAATCATCAGAGTTAGCAACTTGCTCGTCTGTTGTAGACTTAGAAATACCAATGAATATCTCACCACCTACGTATGGAGATAAACGGTCAGTACCTGCAAAGTGCATCTCATAACCTGGACGAATTGAGAAGCTGAAATCTTTGCTGATGTCATGTAATTCTGGGCTGTCAGCTGAAAAATCTCCAGCTTGTGCAGTTACATCATCAGTTTTAGAACCACCAACGAAAAGACCAATGCGAATAGCACTTGTCTCGCTGTTAAATAGACGTAGACGGATACCGCTGATAGATACAGGGCTGCCACCAAGTGGAGCGAATTGAACTTCTAGGTTCTTCTCACCACCAGTTTGTTTTTGTGCAAAAGCACCAGACACGCATGCAATAGCAAATGCGAAAATTAGAGCTACTTTTTTCATAATTGTTTGAATTTTGATTTTAGTGTTCGCAAGTATGGTTGATATCTGTCAAGTTTGTTTGAAATTAACACATGGTTTTCAAGCCTGCATTGTTAATTTACAGATTATCAACTGGTTTAGCAATAGAATTTAACGTTATTTAGAACGGATTTACATGCCTTTTAAGGCACTTTATCTACTCCACAGTTACGCTCTTAGCCAGATTTCTTGGCTGATCTACATTGCAACCACGCATAACTGCTATGTGATAGGCTAATAATTGCAATGGAATTACCGAAACTATTGGCACCAGACTATCATCCGTTTTTGGTATTTCTATCACATGGTCAGCCAGGTCCTTCACTACTTTATCTCCTGCAGTTACTATAGCTATTATTTTACCCTTTCTTGCTTTTACCTCTTGTATGTTGCTTACCACCTTTTCGTAAGAGTGGCCTTGTGTAGCTATTACAAACACAGGCATCTCGTCATCAATCAAGGCAATGGGGCCGTGTTTCATCTCCGCAGCAGGATAGCCTTCTGCGTGTATGTACGATATTTCTTTTAGTTTCAAAGCACCTTCCAGCGCTACAGGGAAGCTGTAGCCTCTGCCTAAGTAAAGTGCGTTGTGGTGGTTTTTATATATCTCTGCTATGGTTTCTACCATGGCGTTGGTTTTAAGCACTTCTACTATTTTATCAGGAATGCTATTCAACTCTGCTACCAGGCGACTAAAACGCTCTTGTGTAATGGTGCCACGCTTGTCAGCCACAGCCAGGGCCAACTGATAAAGCACGGTAACCTGAGCTGTAAAGGCTTTGGTAGATGCTACGCCTATTTCAGGGCCCGCATGTGTATAAGCACCTGAGTGTGTAGCGCGCGAAATGGTGGAACCCACCACATTACACACTCCAAAAATGAAAGCGCCTTTTTCTTTAGCCAACTCTATAGCGGCTAGTGTGTCTGCTGTTTCGCCACTTTGCGAAATGGCTATAACTATATCGCCAGGTTGAATGATAGGGTCGCGATAACGGAATTCCGATGCATACTCTACCTCTACAGGTATGCGTGCAAATTCTTCGAACAAATATTCTGCTACCAATCCAGCATGCCAAGAGGTGCCACAGGCTACAATGAGGATTCTGTTAGTATTTACCCACTTGGACTCATGTGCATCTACTCCGCTCATTTTTACAGTGCCAAGGGTCATGTTCAGCCTGCCACGTATAGAGTCTTGAATAGAGCGTGGCTGTTCATGTATTTCCTTCAGCATGAAGGAATCATATCCGCCCTTCTCAATAGCTTCCAGTTTTAACTCTAGCGCTTGTATATAAGGTGTTTTATGTTGATTTTGAATGGTCACAATTTTCAACCCGGTTTCGCGGTCTAGCAGTGCCACCTCTTCATCTTCCAGATATACTACGTTTTTGGTGTATTCTATAATTGGTGTGGCATCAGAAGCTATGTAGAAATCTCCATCGCTGCCCACGCCAATTACCAGCGGACTTGATTTTTTAGCACAAATAAGCTGATTAGGATTGCGTTTGTCCATTACCACTATCGCATACGCACCCACTACTTCGCTTAGCGCTATGCGTGTTGCCTCAAATAGGTCTACTCCTGTTTTGGAGCGCACATCTTCTATAAAATGCACTAAAACCTCTGTATCAGTATCGCTTACAAAAACGTGCCCTTGAATTTTAAGGGCTTCTTTAAGCGAAGCGTAATTCTCAATAATACCATTGTGAATGAGGGCTAAATTGCCATCGCCCGATGAGTGTGGGTGAGCATTTACATCATTAGGTGCACCGTGTGTAGCCCAGCGTGTGTGGCCTATACCAATAGTGCCATCTAAAGGTTTGTCGGCCACCATGCTTTCCAATTCGGCTACTTTGCCTTTGCACTTATACAGATTAAAATCGTTGTTCTCTATCATAGCCACGCCAGCACTATCGTAACCACGATATTCTAAGCGTCTTAAACCTTTTATTAGTATGGGATAAGCTTGATTGTTGCCTATAAATCCTACAATTCCGCACATGATAATTTTGTATTAATTGTAATTCTTGTTAAGGTGTTCTAATTTAAAAAACCAGCGCTAATTTAGTCAATGGTATAGGTGATTGCTAAACGCATGTTTTGTGTTTTGTCACTGCTAAACTCCGGTCCATGAAGTACCGAGCGGCTCACATAAAAATTGGTGATATTGTTTTCCTGCTTGCGCACATTTGGGCGCAGGTACATTACACCATCGGCCAGGGCGCCATTCAAATAGTCCTGAATGTAGCGCGTAATATTAAATTCATAATAGCCTTCCGTATTTCTTGGGCCCGTTTCTGAAACCTCTACATTAAATGACCCTGACTCAAGTTTGTCAAACAGGTACAGTGAATGCACCGTATGGTAGCTTGAGGTTTCAAAGGGGACTATAAGTTTGGCATAGTTCACTGTTGCACCAGGGTATTCTTTGAGCCAGTCTATTTGCGAGAAGTCAATTTTTACATAGGCTCCTCCTATGGACTGAACGTATGCTAGTTGCTGACCGTCAATAGCATTGTCTGTACTTATATTTTGCAGAGGAGTGCCGCTCTTGTCATAATCTATGTGCGTAAAAGCCTCGCAGTTGGCATTGAATAAAAAATCATACGATTTTTGGTCAGATACAAAACCGGTTTGCTCATTTCGCTCACGGTAATAAACAGTGAGTTTTGTCCCCGAATTTTCCAAGAAAAAGGAAACAATTTGCCCATCGGTAGAGGTGCTGCTAATTCTTAAGCCCTTTACAGCATCTAAGAAATCGTAAGTTCCTAATTCTTCGCGCTGCGCCTCACGAACCAATAATTCTCCGGCTTCTTTGGTAAGCTTTATGCGCATGGTTTTATTAGCACTGCCCCGCTGTGGCGGGCGTATGGTGCTGTGGCCTGGCAGCACTATGCTCTCATTATCATACGCTAATACATCGTTAGCTTGGTAAAAAGTGTATCTATAGGGTCGTTGCTGCAGCCAGTTCACCTCTATATTCATAGGCAGGCGGTTGCCATAAAGCGAGTCGCTGCATACTAAACTAAGTACTACCGAGTCTACAGCGGTTTGGGTGGTAAATGTGGAGGGCAGCGATTTGTCAAACTGCACATAGGAAGTAGCTTGTACTTTACCAAAAACGGGGTCGTTAAAAGTGCCCACCAAATTGTTGCTATAGCCAGCCAGCACAGTACCAAAGTTGGTAATGTGGTCGCTAAGTTGTTTGGAGGTTAGTTCGGTATAGGTTTCAGCCAAAAGAGGGGTAGTATCATTACTGAATGCGAACAACTCATCAGAAGAGGGAAGCAAATCGGCTCCCACGCCTTCACTTGGCTTTTTGCATGCCGCAAGGCTTAACACAAAAACGGAAAAAAGCCCCAATTGCTTGAGGCTGTTTTTATATCTCATATTATGAAAGTACTTATTAATCAACGAGCTCAGTCTTTCCCAGCACTGCCATGTCATAAAATTCATCAATAGCTGAAGCCGGGTCCATTTGTTCGTAAGAACGGAGCATAGGGATGTCATTATCAACACAATATTTTGCAATGTCTGCATGGGTTTTGTCTTCGCCAAATATTACTGCATCTGAATATTGAGCGGCCAATTTAGCCAGGTTCAAATGCGTGGGCGATTTTAAGACGTCCATATCATCGGTTTTGATACTATCAAAACTAATTTTTTCCATTAGCTTCTTGTCCAATGTGCCATCAAAGGAGTCATTGTAAAAAGAAGTAACAATTTTTGACTCAGCAAAGTGTGGGTCGCGCTTGTATAGTTTCTTTACATACAAACCCATAAGCGATGCAAACCAGCCTTGGCAATGGATAATGTCCGGTGCCCAGCCAAGTTTTTTCACTGTTTCCAATACTCCTTTGGTAAAGAATATCATGCGCATATCATTGTCAGGGAACAATTCTTCTTCCTCGTTATGGAAAAATGCTTTGCGGTGAAAAAACTCTTCGTTGTCAATAAAATAAACCTGTAATCTTATTTGAGGAATGCTGGCTACCTTTATAATCAAAGGATGGTCAGTATCATTCACTATCAAATTCATACCACTAAGGCGAATTACCTCATGAAGTTGGTGTCTGCGCTCGTTGATTTTACCATATCGTGGCATAAAGATGCGTGTCTCTTTGCCGTTTTCATGAACATATTGTGGTTGAAGTCTGCTGTTTACAGCCGTAGGAGTTTCTGGTGAAAATGGAAGTATCTCTTGAGATACATATAAAATTTTAGTCTTCTTACTCATAAGCTTTATTTAGGGGAAGGCAATTAATTCTTTGCAAAGATAGATATAAATCTTTGATGAATTTTCCAAACTTTTATGTTTGGGGCCTTACTTTTTTTTAAAATCCATTGGAGATTACAGTATTTCAAACCATTCAGCAGACCCAATCCTGGGTGCTCGAAAACCGCCAAAGGGGCGCCCGCATTGCTTTTGTGCCTACCATGGGTGCGCTTCATGCTGGTCACATATCGCTCATTCAATTGGCCAGAAAAAGGGCGGATGTCGTCATCTCGTCCATTTTTGTCAATCCCACCCAATTCAATAACCCAAATGACTTATTGAAATATCCCCGAACTTTGGAAAAAGACATAGAAATGCTCCAAAATGGGGGTTGTAATGCCCTTTTTGCACCAAATGTCGAGGAAATTTACCCAAAACTGCAAAAAGGCCATTGGGACTTCGGGTCACTTTCGAGCCGTTTGGAGGGGCACTACCGTCCGGGTCATTTTGACGGGGTTTGCACCGTGGTAAAAAAACTTTTTGAAATAGTGAC
>JANOXJ010000097.1:0-3440 GCA_031418455.1 Flavobacteriales bacterium
TCATTTTGTAGACAACAGTACATTCACTTTTCAGGTGGGCTCTCCTTGTTTTTTGGAAATGGACTATAGCTGCAACAACCGCTTTACTGTGGGCTGCTATGCTGTAGATGGGTCTAGCACCAACAAGGTAGGCGTGCTCACATTTGTGCCTACTACCTCAAGTGAAACAGTGCCTACATGGAACAAAATATATTTAGATTTTGGTGCACTTGGTCTTATAAATCCGGGCACAGATTATTATAAAATATATTTTGAAGGCTCACGCTCCGATGCAGTAAATCCCAAAATATTTCTGGACAACTTAAAACTAGTTCAGTATTAAAAAATTAATATAACACGGCCAGGCCACTTCAATTTTTATTTGAATACCGCAAGACAAATAGCAAAATATGTAATAGCCGACCTTTTGGCTGCTTCTATTGCGTGGACTATTTTGTTTGTGTATCGCAAAAATCATTTTGAAAAACCTGTATTTGGCGACATCAAAATTGAATTTGATGACAATTATTTTTTAGGCCTTATAGTAATACCGCTGCTGTGGATAATGATATATACCATGGGCGGGCACTACACGCGCATATTTCGCAGGCACCGATTAAAGGAGTTTGCACAAATACTTATAGCATCGGTAGTAGGGTCACTCATTATCTTTTTTGTATTCTTACTTGACGACAGAATTGAACGCTACACAAACTATTACGAATCGCTGCTTGTTCTTTTCTGTTCGCATTTTAGTATCACCTTATTATTTAGGCTTATCCTTACATCGCGCACAGTGTCATTAGTTCATACCGGACATATAGGTTTTAACACCATTATAGTGGGTGGCAACAAAGAGGCCCTGGCTATGTATGAGGAGATAAAAGCCATGCGCTCATCGCCCGGCTACAAGTTTGATGGATTTGTGCGTGTGAATGGGCAAGACAATTTGCTAAGCAAATACATTCCACTACTGGGCAAGTACCATGAGCTACCGCGCCTTATAAAAGAAAAGAAAATAGAAGAAGTAATAATAGCCGTGGAAAGTGGCGACCACAAAGACCTTGAAAATATTCTATCGCTGCTGGAAGACACTCCTGTAAACGTAAACATAATACCCGATATGTACGACATACTTAGCGGCTCGGTAAAAATGAATAGCATATACGGTGTGCCACTCATAAGGGTGAACCATGAAATAATGCCCGACTGGCAGTTCAGTATAAAACGCTTGTTGGACATAGTAGTATCGCTTATAGCACTATTGCTATTACTTCCATTTTTACTAGCCATAGCTGTGGCCATAAAAATGAGCAGCAAGGGTGGCATCATATACTCGCAAGAGCGCATAGGCAAATTTGGCAAACCATTTAGAATACTGAAATTTAGAACCATGATATGCAATGCGGAAGACAATGGACCGCAACTATCATCTACCCAAGACCCGCGTGTAACTAAGGTAGGCCGTTGGCTTCGCAAGTCGCGTATGGACGAGTTGCCACAATTTTTAAATGTACTACTAGGCGAAATGTCGTTAGTAGGCCCACGCCCTGAGCGCAAATATTTTATAGAATTAATAACCCAACAAGCACCCCACTACAGCCACTTGCACAGAGTGCGCCCTGGTATTACCTCGTGGGGTCAAGTAAAATTTGGCTATGCTGAAAATGTGGACCAAATGATACAACGCCTGAAGTACGATATACTTTATATAGAAAACATGTCGTTGGCTATGGATTTTAAAATCCTGTTCTACACGGTGCTTACTGTAATGGGCGGCAAAGGCAAATAACTGAGTGCTCATTTTTTCCATCAGTTAGCATAATTACTGCATTTTCCATTTTTACCTCAGCCATAGTGCGCATACATTCGCGCACAATAATATTTTACACACATGAATTTTGACGTAATAGTATTGGGCAGCGGCCCCGGTGGTTATGTAGCAGCTATACGCGCTTCGCAACTTGGTTTAAAAACAGCCATCATAGAGCGCGAAGCTTTAGGTGGCATTTGCCTTAACTGGGGCTGTATACCTACCAAAGCATTATTAAAAAGTGCCTCCGTATTTGAGTATATAAACCATGCTAAAGACTACGGTATAGAAGTGGGCCCACCAAAGGCCGACTTTGGTGCAGTGGTAAAACGCAGCCGCGGTGTGGCTGAGGGCATGAGTAAGGGCGTACAGTTCCTTATGAAAAAAAATAAGATAGAGGTAATAATGGGCACTGGCAAACTAAAAGCCGGTAAAAAAATAATGGTAACAGCTGCCGATGGCAAAGCCACAGAATACAGTGCCAACCATATAATAGTATCCACAGGCGGACGCTCGCGCGAGCTGCCTGCCCTAAAGCAAGATGGCAAAAAAATAATAGGCTACCGCGAGGCCATGGTAATGCCACAAATGCCTAAGAGCATGGTAATAGTGGGCAGTGGCGCTATAGGCTCAGAGTTTGCTTACTTCTACAATGCTATGGGCTGCAAGGTGACCCTTGTAGAATTTATGGCCAACATAGTGCCAGTGGAAGATGAGGATGTTTCAAAACAACTAGCCAAATCATTTAAAAGTGCAGGCATAGATGTGCTTACTAGTGCTGAAGTAACCAAGGTGGACACAAGCGGTGCAGGCTGCAAAGTGACAGTGAAAGAAGCCAGTGGTGAAAAAGTAATAGAGGCTGATGTAGTGCTTTCTGCAGTAGGTGTAATAGCCAACATAGAAGGCATAGGTCTGGAAGATGTGGGCATAATAACCGACAAAGGCAAAGTAGTAGTAGATAAATTTTACAAAACCAACATACCCGGCTACTACGCCATAGGCGACTGCACACCCGGCCAGGCACTAGCCCACGTGGCCAGTGCAGAAGGTATTATATGTGTAGAAAACATAGCGGGCCATCACCCGGCACCACTTGACTATGGCAACATACCTGGCTGCACCTATTGCTCGCCAGAAATAGCCTCTGTAGGTATGACAGAAAAAGCGTGCAAAGACAAAGGCATGGAAATAAAAGTGGGCAAGTTTCCATTTAGTGCATCTGGCAAGGCAAGTGCTGCCGGCCACAAAGACGGATTTGTAAAACTAATATTTGATGCCAAGTATGGCGAACTATTGGGTGCGCACATGATAGGCTACAACGTGACTGAAATGATAGCAGAGTGTGTGGCTTTGCGCAAGTTAGAAACCACAGGTATGGAATTAATAAAAACTGTACACCCACACCCCACCATGAGCGAGGCTATAATGGAAGCTGCTGCCGCGGCCTATGGCGAGGTAATACACTTGTAATGATTAGCGCAGCGCGCTGCGCATAATAAATAATTAAAAAAAAATCCTGATGTGGTAAACCATCAGGATTTTTTTTTGATACAAACTTTACCACGAAGTATGCTTTAGGAGGATTGTAATATTTCCACTACCGCTCAATTATAATATTGCAATCAAATTATTATTACTCCACCACCAA
>JANOXJ010000098.1:0-5793 GCA_031418455.1 Flavobacteriales bacterium
CACATATAAAAATGTTTCAAAACCTCAGTCGCAATGTGGAAATGGCCCAGCACACCATGCATGCAGACATTATTCATTGCCATACATGGTATACGCACATGGCGGGTATTTTTTCCAGAGAGCTGCTGCAAGTGCCACTTATACTTACTACTCACAGCTTAGAAACTCACAGACCTTGGAAAGTGGAACAACTGGGCAATGGCTACTTCCTATCGCGGTGGATAGAGCACCAGGCGTATAACACGGCAGATGGTGTAATAGCAGTAAGCCAGCAAATGAAGACAGACGTGGTGGAAGCATATGGCATATCGCCCGATAAAGTAACCGTGATACACAATGGTATTGATCCACATTTTTACCAACCCACTTTTGATAATGAACTGCTGCAGCAATATGGCATAAATCCCGATGTGCCCTTTGTACTTTTTGTAGGTAGAATAACACGCCAAAAAGGAATATCGAATCTGATAGAAGCTGCTAAATACATAAACAAAAACGCTCAGATAGTGCTGTGTGCCGGTGCGCCTGACACTGCAGAAATAGCAGCAGAAACAGAAGCACTTATAGCAGAGTTGAAAACATTTCGCGATGGTGTAATACTCATATCAGAAATGCTACCACGCGAAAAAGTAAAAGTGCTATACAGCCACGCAAGAGTGTTCGCTTGCCCCTCCCTATACGAGCCTTTTGGCATAATAAACCTAGAGGCTATGAGCTGCGAAACACCAGTGGTGGGTAGCGCTGTAGGAGGTATACCTGAAATAATAGTGGAGGGTGAAACAGGTTATTTGGTGCCGCTTGAGAGTGTGTCGCGCACTGATTTCAACCCGAAAAACCCAATTGCATTTCAAAAGAATTTTGCTGAAAAAATTAACCTACTTTTAGACGATGAAAACCTTGCCACAAAAATGGGCAAGGCAGGAAGAGAACGTGTGCTTGCAAAGTTTAGTTGGGAGAGCATAGCTAAAACCACTTTTGATTTTTACACTTCTGTTATTTCAAAATTTGAAAAAGAAAAAGCATAAAGCTTTAGAACAAACTACAAAAAAAGATTCAAGATGAAACAGACCACATTAGCCATAATACTTGGTGGCGGACAAGGTGCCAGATTATCCCCTTTAACCGAGAGTCGCTCTAAACCTGCTGTGCCTATTGCGGGTAAATATCGTCTGGTAGATATTCCCATTTCCAACTGTATAAATTCTGATATACAGCGCATGTTTGTGCTCACGCAATTCAACTCTGCATCGCTCAACCAACATATTAAAAACACTTATCACTTTAGCACCTTTAGCAGAGCTTTTGTAGACATACTGGCTGCTGAGCAAACACCTGATAACCCAACATGGTTCCAAGGAACGGCAGATGCCGTGCGCCAATGCATGACACATTTTCTAAACCATGAATTTGAATATGCACTCATACTATCTGGCGACCAACTATATCAAATGGATTTTAATGATATGATAGAGGCGCACAAAAAAAGCGGTGCTGAGATATCGATAGCCACACTGCCCGTGCACGCACGCGAGGCCTCAGAATTTGGAATATTAAAAACAAACGAAGAAAAATTTATAACCTCATTTATAGAAAAACCTGCTGCGGAATTGCTACCACAATGGACCTCTGAGGTAAACCCGGAATGCGCTGCTGAAGGCAAACACTATTTGGCATCCATGGGTATTTACATCTTTAATAAAAAATTATTGGTGGAATTAATGTCAAATCCTAACACCAAAGATTTTGGTAAAGAAATAATTCCGCAGGCCATTGGTAAACATAAAATATTGAGTTTTGAATATGATGGTTATTGGACTGACATCGGAAATATTAGATCGTTTTTCGATGCCAATCTTGGGCTAACTGATGACATACCAAAGTTCAACCTCTTTGACAATGCCAGCAGAATATATACACGTGCACGCATACTTCCACCTAGTAAAATAACGGGCAGTACTTCCATTGACAAATCGGTAATAGCAGAAGGCTGCATCATAAATGGAGCTCAAATAAATCACTCTGTAATTGGTATACGAAGTAGTATAGACAAAGACTGCATCATTAACAGTTCCTATTTAATGGGTAATGATTTTTATCAAAACCTGGATGAAATAAATGACAACATAAACAACAACATAATACCTATTGGCATGGGCCAAAGATGCATGTTGAACAATACCATAGTAGATAAAAATTGCAGAATAGGTAATGATGTAAAACTGAACGGAGGCAATCATTTACAAAACAAAAACGAAGCGCTATACACTATAAAAGATGGCATCATTGTCATTAAAAAAGGTGTTACGCTACCTGACGGTTTTACCATCTAAATTAAAAAAATCTTTATGGCTTAGCATTTATCCAGTCGCTTTTAAGCAGGCTATAAACTTCGCTGTCGTAGAAAACTCCTTCGAAAAAAATATTTTCTTTAAAAGCACCTTCTCTTTTAAAACCATTGCGCAATAAAATTTTTGCAGACGCGCTATTCTCAGGATTTATGTCTGCTTCCACTGTATGCGCATTCATTTGCTCAAAAGCAAAGCGCAGTGTAGCTTGTATAGCCTCGCTCATTATGCCTTTGCCCCAGTACTCTGGCAGCAACAAATATCCTATTTCTGGCCGGTAATGCTCCTTCTTTATCCTCCAAAAACCAATTACTCCAATTAATTTTTTTTCATTTTTTTTGGTAATAGCCCAAGCTATACCCTCTTGCTTTTGCACTAGTTGTTGGTTGATATTTATATTCTCCAATGTATCCTCCAAACTCTTAGGAATAGGTCTTTGCAAATAGCGAACTACCTCAGGGTGTGTGCGCAGGGCATGCAAATCGTGCAAATGATGCTCCGCCAATTGGCTAAGTAAAAGTTGTTCGGTTTCTAAATTTGGAAAAGGGTCAAAAGGTGTTTTGAACATAGAAGAAAATATATGCAGCTTAGTAATAAGTGCGTTTTGAAAAAGCTAAAAGTGATTTGTAAAAAATTAAACTTATTATATAAAATTAGAAATTAAAACAGTCAAATTTACAACCTCGAATAAACCTTTTAATCTGCAAAGAGTCTAATAGGGCTTTTGCCATTTTTAAATAATAAAAAGTAACTCGCATACTCAATGAAAAAATTAATTCCCTTTGTATTCATACTCACACTCCTATGTTACAGGAGCGCTGCACAAAACCTACCTTCTGAATTTAGACTGCTGCCAGATGTGCACCAGATAAATATGGGTGGCGATACTGAGCAAGGCCTCTATAAGCACGATGAAATGAAAACCATTTATCTCGAATTTGCTCAAAGCAATTGGTGGAACTTGCTCACCACCAACTACAATAGCGGTACCGACTTAGCCGCTACTATGACGGTGGATGGTGTGGTATATGATCAGGTAGGCGTAGGTTTTAAAGGACAAACCTCATACAACATGACCAATGGCGAAGAAAAAAAATCGTTTAGCATAAAAACAGATGCGTTTGTTGACGGGCAAACATGCCAGGGTTATAAAACTTTTAACCTGAACAATTGCTTTGAAGATGCCACTTTTATGCGCGAATTTCTTTACCTGCATTCCATATGCCACCACATACCGGCAGCTAAAGCCGCCTATGTAAAGCTGGTAATAAACGGAGAAAACTGGGGCGTATACCCAAGTGTGCAACAAATGAATGGCGACTACCTGAAAGAGTGGTTTATGAGCAATGATGGCACACTTTGGCGAGCAGATGCTCCTGCCGGAACAGGCGGAGGTGGCCCTGGTGGTGGCCCGCAATGGGGCGATGGCACTGCAGCACTAAATTTTTTATCAAACGACACTGCCGACTATCAGCAGTATTACACCTTAAAATCCAATACTGTTGCAAACCCCTGGGATGATTTAGTAAACACTTGCGATGTGTTGGAAAATACACCCCTTGCCAGCCTAATAAGCGACCTACCCGCGGTAATGGATGTTGATCGCGCTCTCTGGTTTTTAGCTTGCGAAAATGCATTTGGCGATGATGATGGCTATGTATATAAAGGCAAAATGGATTATTACACCTACTGGGAAATAGAAACAGGCCGCATGGTACCATTGGAATATGATGGCAACAGCGCACTCATTACACAAACGCAAACATGGAGCCCATTTTATCATGCGGATAATGCGAACTATCCGCTGCTTTACCGCCTTATGCAAGTGCCTGCTTATAGACAGCGTTACCTGGCCCACTTGCGCACAGTAATAGGTGAATTGCTCGACCAAACACATACCGCTGAGCTAATTGCGTTTTATGATAATATGATAAATGCAGAGGTGCAGCTGGACGATAAAAAACTATATAGCTATGCGCAATACACCAGCGGACTTACCTCTTTGCAAAATATAATAAATACAAGAAGAACCACACTGAATGCTAATGCTGAAGTGAACAAAGTGGGAGCAGCCATAACCAACGTAACCATGAGCAATAACCAAGGTGCATGGGGCAATCCTGCTGCAGGAGAATTGGTACATGTGACTGCCGCAGTCAATTCACCTGATGGTATCAACTCAGTTAATCTTTATTACTCTGATTATTCTGTGGGCAATTTTATACTAGTGCCTATGGCCGATGATGGCAACAATAATGATGGTGCTGCCAATGACGGTGTTTATGGCGCTATGATTCCTGGTTTTGCGTTGGGAACCTTGGTGCGCTTTTATGTAGAGGCCATTGAAGCCGATTTTTCAAACACCCGCACTTACCTACCGGTTGGTGCAGAGCATGACGTGTTTTATTATCAGGTTTTGCCGCAGTTTGCAGCCAGCACAGACATTGTCATTAATGAATTGATGGCAGACAACAATTCTACCGCAGCTGACGAAATGGGCGAAAACGAAGATTGGATAGAGCTTTACAACAGAGGCACAAGCACAGTAGACCTTACAGGATGGTATATAACAGATAATGCTCAAAACCTTGATAAATGGGCTATACCTGCAGGCACCATGTTGGCTGCAGATGATTATTTAATTGTTTGGGCAGATGAGGACAGTGCGCAAGGACCTATGCACGCTAACTTCAAATTAAGTTCAAGTGGCGAAATGGTTACGCTTATAAATGCTAGCAGCTTTATTGCCGACCAAATAGCATTTGGCCAACAACAACCCGACATGGGCTTTGCTAGAGTGCCCAATGGTACTGGCAACTTTATAATTCAAGGCCCCACGTATGATGCCAACAACAACTTTGTAGGTGTGGAAGAAATGGTGCAGCATAACAATCTAAACATTTACCCCAACCCTACTTATGGCATAGTGTATTTGCAACTGAGCAATGCCGGCTATGGTTTGGTCACAATAAATGTAATGGATATGCAAGGGCGTGTGGTAATGCAAAAAACCAATGTACAAATGACCAACACTATCCTTATGGACACTTCTTCATTAACTCAAGGCACTTACATTATTACCATAGCCAGCAATGAGGTTTATGAAATGGCTAAACTTATGGTGACTCATTGAGCCAATTAATTGAAATGATATCAAACAAAAATGGCCATTCTTCGAATGGCCATTTTTGTTTTCAATTTAGAGTTACTATTTAGTTTGCTGCGGTTGCACACGGTCGTATGCAGCGCAGTGGGTATGCTTTACACAAGAGGCTAGTGTTATGGTTAGTATTAGCACTAGGGCAGCGGTATTAATAAGCTTTTTCATTTTGGTAGTAGTTTAGATAATAAATAAATTTGTTATGTCAAATGTAAAACCGCTTGCGCAAAACAATATTGCACCATTCACAATGAATGTTATATAATTACCTAAAATTTGCAAATTTCA
>JANOXJ010000099.1:0-41211 GCA_031418455.1 Flavobacteriales bacterium
GAGTTGAGTATAGATGTTAAGTTAACTTAATTATCACTCCCTTTGGTCATCTCTACTATCTCTTACTTCCTGCGGCTTAAGCGGGTTAGAGGCGTATTCGCGGTATTCTTTTCTTTTCTTGTATATGTCGCATGCGGTAAAAATAGCTGCACGCATTGAGGCTTCATCGGCTTTGCCTTGGCCTGCTATATCGAAACTGGTGCCATGGTCGGGCGAGGTGCGCACTATAGGCAGGCCTGCAGTAAAGTTTACTCCTTGTTCAAAGGCTAATGCTTTGAAAGGTGCAAGTCCCTGGTCGTGATACATGGCTAATACCGCATCGTATTTTTTGTAAGCACCTGTTCCAAAAAAGCCATCAGCACCAAATGGTCCAAAGGCATAAAGTCCTTTTTCTGATGCCTCGCGAACTGCCGGTAGTATGATGTCTTTTTCTTCGGTGCCCAGCAGTCCGTTGTCGCCCGCATGTGGGTTTAGGCCCAGCACTGCTATGCGTGGCTTGTGCATACCAAAATCTTTTAAAAGACTTTCGTTCATCATGTGCAATTTTTCCAGTATGCTTTCTTTGGTTATGTGGGAAGCCACATCCTTAAGTGGTAAGTGACCCGTTACTATGCCCACCTTGAGCACATCGCTTACTAAAAACATAAGCACCTTTTCGGTATTGGCAAATTTGGCCAGGTACTCCGTATGTCCAGGAAAATTAAAATCTTTGCTTTGAATAGTATCTTTATTAATAGGTGCGGTTACCAATACATCCACCTTGTTGGATGCTAAATCATTCACAGCAGCCTCTAAACTTTTAAACGCGAACATGCCCGCTTCTTTGTCTGGTTTGCCAAATTCTACAGTTCCTTTATAGTCCTTCCATACATTTATTAAGTTTACCTTTTTGTGTATGGCTTCAGCAGCAGTGTTTATGGTAGTGTAGTTGAACTCCTCTGCACCACTAGCTTTCTTATGTATTCTTATTACCTCCGGATGTGCGTATATAATGGGAGTGCACATATCTGCCATGCGCGGGTCGGCAAATACTTTTATAATTGTTTCAAGACCTATACCGTTAATGTCGCCACTAGTTATGGCTACCTTTATTTTATGTTCGCTCATATTTATTTTATTGATTTTGCTTTATGGAAATGAATTCAATAGGGTTGAATTTATTTTTCTCATTCAATCAAATTTTTCCAAAACATTTTCTTCCACCCAACTTCCCAAATCTTAAATCTATCCTCTCTCGACCAAGCCGAGACAGGTAATCTAACATCTAATTTCTCACATCCCACATCTCTTATCTCTTATCTCACCTCTAATATCTATTCTGCGTAATTTCTTTTTACGAAATCATAAAGCATACGCACACCAACACCGCTGCCACCTTTGGTTTTATAACTGGAGGCCGAGTTAGAATATGCGGGCCCAGCTATGTCTATATGTATCCAAGGGTAGCTTGTAAAATGCTGTAAAAATTTGCCTGCAGTAATTTGCCCTGCATTGCCACTGCCAAGATTTTTTAGGTCTGCTATGTCGCTTTTTATTTCATCGGCATAGTCGTTCCATAGCGGAAATTGCACTGTGCGTTCCCACACATTCATGCCGCTTTCAGCCAGTTCATTTATTACGGCTTGCTCTGCAGTGCCCATTATAGCGCTGGCATAGCTGCCTATGGCACGCACTGCTGCGCCTGTTAGCGTGGCTAGGTCTATACACACTTCAGGGTCGAATTTTTTGGCGTATACCAATGCATCTGCCAATATTAATCTTCCCTCAGCATCTGTATTTAGCACTTCTACAGTGGTGCCATCGCTTATGGTAATAACATCTTGCGGCACCACGGCATCCATGCCCGGTCTGTTGTCGGTAGCGGGTACTAGGCCCACTACGTGCACCGGTAATTGATTTTTTGCTATGGCATACAATGCACCAACTACCGCTGCTCCACCGCTCATGTCGCATTTCATTTCGTCCATGCTACCCGGTGTAGGCTTAAGGCTAAGGCCGCCTGTGTCAAACACCACACCTTTGCCCACAAGCACTATTGGTTTTTTGTTTTTAGCATTCTTAGGCTTGTATTCCATTACGTTAAATGTAGGAGGCAACATGCTACCGCGATTTACTGCAAGCAAGCCACCCATCTTCATTTGTTCTATTTCTTTTTTCTTAAATACAGTTACGCTGAATCCTGCTTCCTTGCCTGATTTTTCCATCTCTTTGCTAAACTGTTCAGCAGTGAGGTAAGAGAGTGGCTCGTTTATGAGTGTGCGGGCAAGCAATGTGGCGTCTAAACAATTTTGCAATTCTTCTATGTCCTTAGCCGATACTTTTTTATCGGATATAGAGATGGACTCTAGTGTATTTTTCTTTTTCTTTTTGTCTTTGAAATATTTTAAAAAC
Organism: Flavobacteriales bacterium; assembly: GCA_031418455.1. Classification (GTDB taxonomy): domain Bacteria; phylum Bacteroidota; class Bacteroidia; order Flavobacteriales_D; family Sanyastnellaceae; genus JANNVZ01. Next base: position 2,392 of record JANOXJ010000099.1, read on the forward strand.
TGATAGTTGCCAAGTGCCATACCCTCTGTCATAGCTAATGATAGCGAAGGCTCGTTGGTTTCATTTACTATACATATATCGGTAGTTTTTGCACTATTAATTAGAGCTAGCAATGCATTGCCCTTTACACGGAATTTTTCTATCATTTCCGGATTTATGCTTTCCTTTTTTACAGGAATGAAATAGTGATTTACAGGCAACTCCTGAATGCAAATGACATCCTGATCCTTATCTACCTCTTTTTTGATGTATTGAATTTGTTGTTTTTCCAGCGACACCAATTTGCTGGACTCATCTTCATAAAATAGTGTGATGCTTGGTAAATTCAGAAGAGCTGATTTGGCTAACTTTATTTGTGTCATAGCTTATGATATACTGTTTTTTTATAAAGGCCAAATGTATATCCTCGCCAAGGCAACACACCGCCTTATGCTATGTTACTTACACACAAATTTCAAAATGAATTTTCAGAACGCGGGCTTAACTAAAACTTTAGAATTGATAATATAAGCCAAACGAGACACCAGGCAGGGCCATTCTGTGCCTACTCAGAACTTGGTCTTGAGTTCTACGCATCATCCATCGGTATTGGCCGCCAAGTGCTATCTGCCACTTGTCTGTTATGTTATAGCCTACGCGCAATCCCGTGTGCAAATCCAAATTCCAGTTTTTGTAATAAGCGCTTGTGCTTATTTGAGTTCCATTTATTTTTTGTTCTGAGACATTTAAGGATTGGGAAGAAGTATCGGCAGAGGCAACAATCAAATCATTGGTGCGCAAGTCGCCACGATACCACTTGGCAATGTGTAGCACAGGTCCTGCTTCTATCCCAAATGTCCATTTGTTTACAGATTGGTTTGCACCAAGCAACAATGGAATTTGAAGAGTGGAATAGGTATTCACCTGCTTTCTGTTGTGCCCTTGGTAGGTATAGTTAGTATCATATACCACAGGAATTGTAACACCCACCAATGTGGTATCGCCATTTTCAATTACTTGAACACTGTCTGTTAAGTTATAGTAAGAGTAGTTGGCATGTTCCTGTGCTCGCGAATATTGCATTTCTTCTTTGAACGACATGTATTCTATAGCTCCTACACCATAAATATGCTTTTGAAATTGATAGGTAAGTGCCATTCCGGTGGCATAGCCATGGTGCATTTTCATTTGCGATGGTTGCACGTATGCATTGGTTTGCGAGCTGCTGGGCTCTTGCGCAAAGTGGCGCTGTGGTTGAAGGTATGTACCATATACACCTATTGCAAAGTGTTTAGCTTTAGTGATGTTGGGTAACTGGTAAATGATAGGGCTATTGGCTGAATCGGATGCATTAGAAATGGCAACAAGAGAATCAGTTGGTTCAATTGTAATTGGGCTTGTTTCTGTTAATACTTCACCGTACAAAATGTTTTGGGCATCATTGGCCGGAGTAACTGCTATTGCTAAGTCATCTATTGATTGCATGTCTTGTTCGGTGATAATATCAGCCGAAGGCAGCGTAATGAAAGTGGTAGTATGTGCTGTAGAACTGCGTTCAATTGGCGCTATTGGTTGTATGGCTTTTTTAGCAGCGGGTGAGGCAATGTTATTTTTTGTTTTTTTGATAGGCGCTTTTGCTGCAGGTGGTATTGTCACACTTTGTTTTACAGGAGTTTTTACTTGTTCTTCAATAAAATTATTATTTGAGTTGTTGGTTTTGTTTTCACTTAAAGCTTCTTCTTTTATGACACTTGCAGATGCTATTGCATCTTTAGCAGGCTGCTGCTTGCTGGCGTGGTTGGGTATGCTCACTGTTGCATTTTCAGCTTTCAGCTCTTTTGTTGCAAGCAGAGCGTAGCTGCCAATTCCTATAGACAAAATTAGCAGGGCACCAAGTGCAAACCACCAGCCCAAAAATCTCTTGCGGCTGGAGGCATTGCTGCGAATACCTTCCCACAAATGTGTAGGTGGCGACTCTTGCGCATCGTGCAGCTTTTGTCTAAAAACTCTGTCTATGTTATGTTCGTCACGCCTGATTAACATGGCTTTCTTTTATTGTGTTTTTATCTAATGCATTTTTTAACCATATACGCGCTTTAGCAAGCTGAGAGCGCGAGGTTCCTTCATTTATGCCCAGAGCATCGGCTATTTCCGCATGGTCATATCCGTCTATAGCATACATATTAAAAACTGTTCTGTAACCTGCGGGCAATTTGTTTATCAATAGCAGTAGTTCTTGTTCTGACATTTCATTTAGCGCATCGGGGGCATTTACATCTTTTATAGGTGCGTTTTCCGGCACATCCAAATAGAGTTTTCGCGAACGCAAATGATTCAGGCAGGTATGTACTATTACTCTTCTTATCCACCCTTCTAATGAACCATTGTGCTGAAATGTTCCAATCTTATCAAACACCCTAATAAAACCATCTTGCAAATAATCCTGTGCATCCTCTTTGCTGCCTGCATAGCGCTTGCACACCACGTACATTTTACCGGAGAATCGCTTGTACAATTCATACCGATATGATTCATGGCCTTTAATACAACCAGCTATGAGTGTTTTTTCATCCGTCAAAACGGTGGGTTTAGCAGTATTTGAAAATAGAGACACCATATAATGGCTAAATGCTGCCCGGGTATTATTAGATTTATTTCTGCCAAAAAAAAATGGCATCTATAAGATGCCATTTTTATATAGTAAGGTTGCACTAGTTCTTATTTAAAAACTACCTTCTGCTGTGTGGTTTGCCCATTGCTGGTAATAGTGAGTACATAAACGCCTGCTGCAGGTTTGTTTATGTTTAAGTAATGTGCGCCACTTGTCAAAAGTCCGTTTTGAACTGATTGGCACAGCTTGCCTGTGGCATCATACAGCATTACCGATATGTTTTCTGTATTGAGCAATACCAACTCCAAAGTCATATGCTCTTCAGCAGGATTAGGGTATACATTGCTTAGCACATTGGTTTTGTTTTCATTTACACTCACCTGTGAGTCTGAGGTAATATTTATATCATCTAAAAACAGGTTGTTGCCGCCCTTGCCTTCGAAATCAAATTTTACTCTGAAGTTGGGGTTGAACCAATCAGCATTTGTCAAAGTAATAATCTCGCTATCCCACTGCGTAGTAGAGGTTGGTGTAAACTGACTGTTAATGGGGTCGGATGTAGGCAAACTGGAAAGTCCTTTCCTTATTTTTCTGAGTGACCATGTTTGACCGCAGTCGCCAGACACACTTATTCTTAGGGCATCATCTGTTTCGGCAACCTTATTGGCATAAGCCCACTTGTATTCTAAATAGGCTACTGTAGCACCTGTTAGGTCAAATGTGGTGGAGTAAAGCACGTCATGTCCGCTAGAAATATCATTATTAAAATTGCGCAGTTTTAAACTTTTGTCACCACTGAATTCTGCAGTAGGTGTTACTTCCCACGTCTCATTACCACCCTCATTGTATATACCCCAATTGCTGCCTGGCCAGGTGTTTTCAAATCCTTCGCTAAATGGAGCTGCATTTGAATTGCTAGGAAATACACTAATGAATGAGTTGGTAGTGGAAGATAATTGGTCGTTGCCATTGCTTACCGTTAGTGTAACGTTGTAGGTGCCTGCATTAGCATATGTGTGTGTCGGATTTTGATGCACTGCCGGGTCGGTTCCGCTTAGTGCAGCCGAACCATCGCCAAAGTTCCATGTCCATTGGGTTACATTGTGGTAAGACAAATCAGTGAATTGCACTGTGGCGCCTTCACAAACGCTGGTATTGGCGCTGTTAAATGCTGCCAGGCAAAGTGGAGGATCGGTAACTCCCGTCTCCAACAAATTTGCAGCGGTTATAAGCTGGTTGCGCTGTGCAGTATTGCTCTGCAAGGCAGAGCGCATGCGGGTTCTTTGGCCAAAGGTGAACATATTGGAGCAATATGAATACTCCATATAGTTTTGAATATTGGCCAACTCATTGCCGCTGCACGCTTCCATAGTAAGGTTGCAAGTGGTAGCACCTATGCAGTTGGGTGTATCGTTTACCAAATCATCATAGTCGCAGTTAGCAGCATCTCCCGGGCTATTAGTGGGGCCCCAGGTGTGGTACAGGTTTAGCCAATGCCCAGTTTCATGCGTTATGGTTCTTGAGCGAAATGCATTGGAGGTTCCCATGTCGCCAGTATAGTTGTGCTTAAGCACTACACCATCCTGGTCAGCGGAAAAAGGGCTGTTTACATCGCCTGGTAAGTATGCATAGCCGGCAGTATTATCTCCTATAGAGTTGCATACCCAAATGTTGTAATAACTGTTGCGAGGCCAGTAGCTTAATGATTTAAAATCGTTGCTGTATCCATCGTAAGTTAATTCGCTTTCCACACGATTGATGCCTGAGTGGCAGTTGCCGTTAGGGTCTATAGTAGCTAATCTAAATTCTATATAGGTGTCACATGCCACATCTAAAAACTGGTCTACTATGGCCGATGTATCCATATTCAGTTTTCTAAAATCGCGGTTCAGCACTTGTAATGCGCTTTGTATTTGCTCGTCAGAAACATTTTCCGGACCATTGTCGTGTATTATGTGAAACACTACTGGTATAATATAAACGGTCAAACCGCCACCTCTGCTTTCTTCAGATTTTTGAGCTTCTTCGTTCAATTTAGCAGTGGCTTTATTAGCCAATTCTTCTGCACCGCTATGCTGACGAAAAAGTTTTTCGCGTGCCTTTACTTGTCCGCAATAAAGAACTTCCTCATTTTGTGCGTTTAGCGTAATGGAGAAAACGCAAATAATAAAGAGTAGAAAATTTATTTTCATGTAGTAATAAGTTGATAAACAGGTGTTTTTTTGAAAGGCCAGCGAAAGTAGCTAAGCTTGGGCATTGCATTATACTAATTTGAGTCCGAATACCCTAAATCCTTGTATTCTAAACTTGGATAAATAATTATTTCACTACTAACGGAGTGGTTAAATGCATAAAAAAGCCGAATCATTTGTGAATGATTCGGCCATTTAAATCAGTAATTACTGAAAATAAGACTATGCAATACCGCCTTCTTTAGCGGCTTTTTTATTGTAATTTTTTTGACGGTTAAGCCAGTAGCCTAGGGCTATAAAGGCAAATATGATACATGCCCAGTTGAAATAATCCGATCCTGGTTTTAGTACATTCTTAAATGTCCATTGTAAGCCGTTGGCTATAGGTTCTAAAATACTTTGCAAATTCATGGTTGAAAAAATTGTGGGTCAAAAATACACATGTACACAATTCTACAATGCAAGTAGGGTCATTTTTGCCACACTTGTTTGTGAAATAATGATTCTACGCCAATTTGCATATAACCAACCCTACCTGTTAGGGGCCGCCCCAATAATAGTGCTTAGCATGTTGGTGCCATCTGCCTGGGCTTCAGGGCTACCTATATTTAATTGCAATTTCCCAGCAGATGATTTGTTTGGCTGGGTTTACCAAAGCAAGGCGGGCACTGTGGCTATGGCTTGCGTGCTTGTTATTGCAGGGGCATTATTAAGCAATTCTGTTTTTAATCGTCATGAGTTTTATCCTGTACCCAGCTACATTATTTCATTGGTATATGCAGGTTTGGGTAGCGCTATGTGTTTGCACAACTGTTCATTGCCAGCGCTTTTAGCTGCATTATTCATCATTATTGGGCTCAACAAACAATTGCAGGTATTCAAACAATCGCGCGTGCTGAGCGAATACTTTGAATGTGGATTTTGGTATGGCATGGCAGCCATGTTTTTTCCTCCTTTTATAATTCTTGCTGTGGGCATGTGGCTCAATATTTTGTTTACCCGCACTTTTAATTGGCGCGAGCACCTGCTGCCACTTATAGCGTTTTGTGTGCCTTTTATTTATTGGTGGGTATGGAAGTATTGGAACAATGAGCTAGGCGATTTAGTACTGTTTCATCGCATCAGTTCATTCAATCAGGCATCTATGCAGTTTTCGCTTAACTGGCCGGAGCGTGTATTTTTTAGTACAGTCCTTATTGCCTTTGCTTTGGCACTGCCGCGCTATTTGTTTCTTGGCGAACGCGCATCTAACAAAGCGCGCAGTGTGAAAAATGTATTCTTAGTAATGGCCCTTAGCATGTGTGGCGCATTTGTGCTTGGATACCTTTTGGTATTTAAGGTTATTTTCCTCACGCTGCTTGTGCCCACTACTTTTATTATTGGGTATTGGTTTGCTAATTATCGCTACTCGCTTATAGCACCATTTGTATTTTATGCCACAGGCCTAGCCATGTTATACATGACGCTTTCGCACTATGGTGTAGCTCCATAGTGCATGCACATTATTTACTCAAATCATACAAAGCATCTATCCACGTAGGGCTCTCGTTCAGGCTTTCCACCAGCTGAATTTTTTTGCCGCCATGCTCTTCAAAAAGTTCTTGGTATTCATCACCAATTTCAATAGTTGTTTCTAAACAATCTGCCACAAAGGCTGGTGAGAATACCAGTAGATTTTTCATTCCTTTTTTGGCCAGGTCTGTTATTACATGGTCGCTAAATGGCTCTATCCAGCCTTTGCCCAAGCGCGACTGAAAGCATACAGTATAGTTTTCTTTCTTTAAACCAAGTCCTTCAGCTATCATACGAGTGGAAGCATAGCAGGTGGCTTTGTAGCAAAGTTTATTTTCGTCATTTATTTCATCTTCACAACTGTGCTTTTTGCACTCTCTGTCCTCATACACCTTGTCTACATGACGCTCCGGAAGGCCGTGGTAGCTAAATAGAACATGGTCATATTCGCTCAGATTATATTGCTTGCCACGCTCTACAAAAGCTTGTATAAAAAGTGGATGATCATAAAACTGCGACACCATTTTTATGTTGGGGAAAGTCCATAAATCGCGCATTATGCGCATGCACTTATCTATAACACTGCCTGTAGATGCGCTTGCGTATTGAGGAAACAAGGGAATAATAACAAGTTCGTCCGGATTCCATTTTACAATCTCGGTTAGTGCAGACTCAAGCGAAGGATTCTGATAGCGCATGGCCAGAAAAACTTTTGTGTGCGCGTTTTTTTCCGTATTGAATTTTTCTTGCAGAAGGCGCTGCACTTGTCTGCCATAATGAATGAGAGGCGAGCCATTCTCGGTCCAAAGTTTTTTATAAATCTTAGCACTCTTTCTATGACGAAAGGGAACAATAATGCCATTTACCAATAGTTTGCGGCCGGCCCATGCGATGTCTATTACACGAGGGTCGTTTAAAAATTCAGTAAGATATCTCCTCACATCGCTAGGCTCAGGGCTGTCTGGCGAACCAAGGTTTACAAGCATTACAGCTTTCTTTTTAATCATATTATTATTTATAAAAATCGAGTAAATCAAATTTTAAAAAGCGGTGCAAAGGTGATATAAGCACTTAATGACACGAAATGTTTTTCAATTATTGTAATATCGCACAGCTATGAACGCTGTTATACTCACTACTGCCCGGGAGCACGACATACATAAAATACAAGCTATTGCTAACGAGGTATGGCCTGTAGCCTATGCCCAAATTATAAGTGCCCAACAAATAAGTTATATGTTAAAAATGATGTATAGCAGTGACTCCCTGCACAATCAAATGATGGTGGAAGGCCACCAATTTATTTTGGCACACATAGTAGATAAGTGTGTTGGTTTTGCTGGCTATTCTAAGGACAACAACACTACTTATAAACTTCACAAGCTTTATGTATTGACTACAATGCACGGCAAGGGTGTAGGCAAATTGCTGCTGGAAGAGGTGGCCAAAAGATCTCAATCGAAAGGCGCTACTGAATTAATACTTCAAGTAAATAAAAATAACAAGGCCAAGGATTTTTATATGGCCAATGGGTTTGAAATAGACCACGAACTTGTGTTGGATATAGGCAATGGTTTTGTGATGGACGATTATGTGCTGAAGCGCAAATTATAGTCCATAGGCTTATTATTCTATTAGCTCCATTCTAAAAGTGGTTCCTTTATTTTCCTCACTCCATTTTATAAATACCCTGCCACTGTGGTACTGTTCTATAATGCGTTTTACCAGCGAAAGGCCTAGCCCCCAGCCACGTTTTTTGGTAGTAAACCCGGGTTGAAATACAGTGCTCCATTTATTTTTGGGTATGCCAGAACCGGTGTCGTTAAGCTCTATGCATACACGATTGTTTTCTTTAAAAATGGTGGCGGTAAGTTTGCCTTCGCCATTCATGGCATCAATGGCGTTTTTCACTAAATTTTCTAGTACCCAGCCAAACAATGGCTTGTTCAGGTGGGCAGTTATTTCTTTGTCATTAGACACAACAGACAAATCCACCTTGCGGCTAACACGCGGTTGCAGGTATTCAAAAGCACCGTTTATTACATCATATATATTCTCCTCCTTAAGTTCAGGCACGCTGCCTATTTTGCTAAACCTGTCTGTTATGGTGCCAAGGCGATCTATGTCTTTGTTCAGCTCATTTATGGTTTGTGGGTCCACGCCCTGCGCCTCCATTAGGCTACTCCATGCCATAAGCGAGCTAAGTGGTGTGCCCAGCTGATGGGCTGTTTCTTTGGCCATACCAACCCACACTTGATTTTGCTCTGCCTTGCGAAAGGTGGAAAATATGAGGTAAGATACAAAAAGGAACACACCAATAAGGATAAGCTGAAATACAGGGAACATCTGCAATTGCTTAAGCACAGTGGAGTCTTCAAAAAAGATATATTGCGTGCCTTGTCCCGGCAATTCCACTTTAATCGGTTCATTTTCAGCCCGCATGGCATTTAGCTTTTGAGTAAGCAGTGCGGGGCTATTTATGAGCAGCGTATCTATATTTCCTTTCTTAAGCACTACCTTTTGTGAGCTATCCGTTACCAGCACCGGCACACTTGCCGAGTTTATTACCGTTTCGGATATGAATGAGTTGATAAGGTCGTCCATGGTGCTTTGCAGCTGAGTAAACAGACGACTGTCATCATAGTATATTTTTTGGCCTACCTCCGTTAGTTCTATAGGTTTATTGCCCTTCGACTTTATTGTTTTTTGCAGGGAGTCTATGTACTCCTTGTCCTTGTCCATGCCTGCAGGCAGGTTTACACTGTTCCATAGCTGTCCATTCTCGTCATAGATAAGCACCGGTATGGTGGTGTTGCTCCATAAAAAAGAGGTAATAAAAGTGAGGTCGCCTTCAAAAGTTGGGTCAGAAATAATATAGTAGGCATTGCCCAGCAATTCTGCCTTTTTGCTTTCTTCTGTTTTTAGTTCGTTAAAGAGTTTTTCGGTAAAGTTTACCAGTTCGGCTCTACGCTTTATGGCTTCGCTCCAAAGGTCTATCTTCTTGCGCTCTTCGCCTCGTATGCTTTCGGCTATGTGGTTGCTATACAGGAGGGTTATGGCCACAATGGCACCTGCCACTAAGAGCAGAAAAATTTTCCAGCGCTGTTTTTTGCTGTATAGATTCATTCAGGTGCAAACATGGGGCATAGTCTTTACAAAAAACACTCACCAGCCATTTTAAAAAACAAAGTAAAGCACATCGTGCTTTTGGCACTGACAAAAAAATGCCGCTCCAATTGTGGAGCGGCATTTCCTTAACCAAAACCAAACAAAACCTAAAACCATGTAAACCAATGGCTTTAACCTAACTAAAATGTATACTGTGGGGTAGTTGATTACCCTACAATGTTACTTGTCATTAAATATCCAAAGCCCTTGGCCGGATAGTATGTTTTCTGCAATTTTTTTCATAACAAACATGTATTAAAGAGGTGATACTTTATTTGTTTTAAGTAATACCACAAAGGGTTGTCCTTAAATCTTGATATAAAAGTGCAGCTATTCAGTTGCTCTTCTGGGGTCATTTGCACCTTCGGGTGCCTTTTTAAGACCAACGGTAGTTTTGAGCAAGGAAAAGGGAGGCATTAAGTAGGAATATTTCCAAACGATGAATTTTCGACTTTTTTATTGGGCTTTTGGAAATTATATTCGCCACTCAGGTAAAAAAAATCAAGCAACACTGTATGAAATCGTTTATTAGATTAATCTTTACATTATTAGTAGTGGCTAATTTATTTGCCTCATGCAAAGCAAGCAAGCATCCACCCTGCCGCACATGCCCTAAATGGGAGGACAGTATGCATTTAACAGCCAATACGCCAAATGAAGAACAGCACCAACTTAGAATCTGCCCTTAAATCTTTTTTGCCTGCAGAGGGCTTAGCTATGGCGTGCTCTATGCTGCGCGAGTATCCGCATCATTTGGTAATAACTCCACCGCGTAGTACCAAGCATGGCGACTTTACAGGCAATTTGCGCGGTGGCAGGCATACCATTACTATCAATGGCAATTTAAATAAGTATGCATTTTTAATTACACTTATGCACGAGTTGGCGCACCTTATCACCTTTGTGCGTTACCAGGACAATGTAAAGCCTCATGGGCATGAGTGGAAAAGTGAATTTAAAAAAACGCTTGGGCCATTTTTAAAAGCCAATGTATTTCCTGATGATATAGCTGCGGCAGTTAGAGCATATTTAAACAATCCGGCAGCTGCCACTTGTTCAGATATTCCTCTTAGCAAAGTGTTGGCGCGTTACGACAAGAATTCCCATCCCGATGTGAAATTATTGGACGAGTTGCCGCACAGTGCGCGCTTTGTATACGGGCGCGATCGCAAAGTTTTTATAAAAGGCGACAGGCTTCGCACGCGCTATCGTTGTTTCGAAGAAAAAACGAAGTATGAATATTTATTTAGTCCGTTGGTAAAAATTAAGCACCTCAACTAATTTTATTTTCTCGCTCATTTATTTAGTGCCATAGTCAATAGTGCGCATTACTTCCAGCAATGTTTGGTAATAGTTTTTGTTTTGCATTTTTGCTTTTAGCCATGCAAAAAATGTAATGGCTTGCAAATCTTCTTTCTCCTCGGGCAAGGCTAACTGCGCGGCTTTCACCTGTTCGGCAAATTCTTTGGTTCTTATTATTTGTGGCTGATTTATAAGTTTTTTTATAAACGATAAAAAGAATTTTGCCCTGTTATAAGTGGGTTGTTTTAAAAACACGGCATAGTGTTTTTCTATAAATGAAATTTTAGAAAGAGCTATGTCTTCATGTTGCAGTTCCACCTGCGTTATTACTTCAATCATATTTTTTTTAAAGCGCCACTCCATTCCCATTTTTTCTTCCAGCCATCGTTCGCTATGGCTTATTTCAAGCAAAGTTTTATTGGCCTTTTTGTATTCCTCATTTTGAAAAAAGTATACAGCAAGGTTTAGTTGCATGTTTAGTTTTTCTGTTGTGGCTATGCGCAAAGACTTATCAGTAAGGGTGTCTTTTAGCAGTGCTATGGCCTCTTCGTTGCGGTTGCTAAATGTGGCTATGGCAGCCTTAAGCGAAATGTATTTTCCAAAAAACTCCGAGTTGTAAAAAGTTCTTGCAGAGGTGGCCCTGGGCATGCTTTCTAATTGCTCTTCGGCCAGTGCAAATTTTTTGTTGCGGTAATACACGTGCGCCATCATGTATAAAAAACCAAGTTGAAAATCAATAGTACTGCGGGTGAAAACACCCGCTTTGCTAAGCCTAGTATATATGCGCACAATGAAAGGCTCAAAGCGATAATAATCCTTGGCACTTATAACTGCACTGCGCGCCATGCTCACTAGTTTATACATAAACTCTGGCGCATTAGCATCTTCAGGCGTTATCTGAAAGTCGTGAAATACAGAGTTGATAATAGCCTCTACATCGAGCACTGTGCCTCGCTTACGAGCCTCGGCCAATTGTTGTTTTATTAGGCTGTAGGCTATGCTTAATCGTTGTTGCGATTTATATTTTTCTGTATTTATCTGCCACTTTTCTATTAGTTCGTTTAGGTTAGTGCCCAGCTTATCTGCATGAGATATATACAAGTGGTATATGCTATCCAGTAAGTCAAATTGCTGATTGAGCAGCGCATGTGTTTCAGCTTTTTTTAAGAAATATGCAGCCACTTCAGGAGCATTTTTTTTAAGCATAAACTGCGACATGGATATGAATCCCATAACACTGCTTGCCCTCGTAGCATCTGCCTGTAGTTGCTTTAATACCATAAATTCAAATAGCTCTTTCATCAGCCGTTTGCGCAGGCTGTGGTAGGCATTCAAATTGGTAGTATGCAATTTACTTACAAGGGCTTTAGGCGTATAGTCCTTTTTCGATGCAAGCAATTCAAAAAGCTTTAAGTCTTTTCTGTTTTCTTTTTGCTTTTGCAAAAATGTTTTGAAGTCGCTTTGCTCTTCGGCCGACAAATGTTCTATGGTTTGTTCTAATAAGTCCATAATTCAAAAGTACGTTATATTCCTATTTATAAAGCAACCTGAAATAGTGTATAAACCCTTGTTTATAAAGTAATAAATGAGTTTTTCACTGTAATAACAAGTTTTACATGAGTTGGTATGGGTGAAATTTACAAGTACGCTTTTAGCTAAAGTAGCATGTGTCTGTATGCGTGTATGATGTTCTTTTGAGGTATGAAATCATTCATGTATAGAATATTGGCAGTGGTGTTAAGAGCCTTGGTGCGCACAGTAGGTCGCACTATATATCGTTTGCGCATAAGGGGAGTGGAAAATGTACCTATGCAAGGAGGAGCACTGTTGGTGGCTAACCACGCCTCTTACATGGACTTTGTTTTGCTGGTAAGCGCAGTGCCACGCTCTGTAAGGTTTGTAATGAATGCAGATGTGTATTACAAGCGTGGCTTGCACTGGATTATGAAGGGAATGAATTTTATTCCCATAGCTCCGCGTGCGGGCAAAAACAATTTTGATGATTTTAATCTAGCCGTAACCGAACAAATTAATGATGGCCACATAGTAGTCATTTTTGCTGAGGGCACTGTTACACGCACTGGCCAATTGCTTGAGTTTAAAAAGGGAGTAGAACACTTGTCGTCTATGATTACTGCTCCGGTAATTCCAATTCATTTTGATAATGTACAGGGCACGCCATTCACATTTCGCGGAGGTAAAAAACGAGCCGAAAAATTTTCGTTTAAAACCATGAGGCGCGAAGTGCTTGTAAACATTGGCGCGCCACTTACAGGAAAAATTTCAGCCTTCATGCTACGCCAAAAGATGAAGGAAATGGAAGTAGAAAATTTCAACTTGCGCATAAGCAATTTAAAAACACTGGACTTGCGCATAGCTGACGAACTGCAAGATGCGGAGCATGGTGAGTGGGTGGACAATAATAAAAAAATAAAGTTTGAAAATCTGCTTGAAAGACTTTCAGCGTTGGACAGTGTATTGTTGGAACCTTTGGCTAACACAACACGTGTTGCGGTTCTTTTACCCAAATCAGTGGAGTCGCATATCATTAATTTATGGCTGTTGGTGAACAGGAAAACAATCATTAATCTAACTCCGGAGTTTACCAATGAAGAGCGTTTTTATGTGTGCAACAAAGCGCAGGTAAACATCCTTATCACTACAAGCAATTTGAACTTTACGCGCTATGCTCCTAATGCCAACAATGTAATTTATATAGAAGACATTTTAGAAAGTGTAGCTACCGGCAAAAGAGTAAATGTGTTGCGCAAGGGTATGGCTAGCATAGGCCATCAGGTGGCTGCATGGTTTACAAAACCGGCTACGCTAAATGATGTGGCGGCCATCTTTTTCCAAAAAAGAAAATCAGATGAGATGCATTGTGTAGCACTTACGCATCGCAATTTGTTGGCTGTACTTACTTCTCTGCGACAAGTATATCATTTTGAAAAAGGTAGTAAGCTGCTTGCAAACATAGACCTTTCGGGCGTGTATGGATTTGTGCTGGAGTTTTTATTGCCAGTTATATCCGATTTAAAATTGGATATTGTGGATGCCCAAAACAACGTAGAAGCTTACATTCAAAAGCTGTTAGATTATGAGCCTGATTTGGTTTTGGCTTCACCAACTCAGCTAAGAGCCATCGCGGAAGTTGCGCAACTGCGCAATATTCCTTTTCTAAAAACAGTATTCACAGCTGATGTAACTACTGATGAATATGCGGTGGAAGTGTTAAGTAACAGAGGTGTGCAAGTAATGGTATGTGCTGGTATGCCCGAAACATCTTCGGTGTTTGCCATGAACATACACAACTATCAGGGCAAAGACATTGCAGGTAAATTATTGGAACAAGAAAATTTTTCGGAAGGAACAATAGGAAAAGCTATGCCGGGAGTGGCTATAAAAGTGTGCGATGAAAACGATTACACTAGAGAACTGCCGAATGATGAAGTAGGCATGCTGTGGGTAAAAGGCGCTTGTGTGGCACCCGCACAAACAGACGATGTGGAGTGCAATCCTACTCTGGTAAATGGATGGTATAACACGGGTTGGAAAGGAAGCGTGGATCATAAAGGATTTGTAAAAACAAAAAATAGAACGCCATGAAAAAGGAGCTCCTCTTGCCATTATTAATGCTAGCGCTTCACATGAATGCACAGTATAAAATAGAAAGACTCTACGTTTCTGCAACTAGCCTTTCAACACATCAACATCATAGTGATTTTGATTTCTTTCCTTCGTACGACTTCGAAATAAAATCAAATATTCTAAAGAAGCATACAGTGGGTGCAGGTTATTCATTTTGGGAACTAAACGAACAAAATATTGGCCAGGGTTCACCATACAAGGTTTATTTAAATTCTGAATATGAATCATTTTATGTTCTATACGGCAGGTATCGTCCTGTTAGCAAGCGCACCTATTGGAGCTGGCAAGGTGGCCCGGCATATTATCGTATCATGGAATTATATAACTTCAAGAAAACATATGTGCCTACCTCAGAATTGTTTGGTGGTGGGTATTATGAGTGGGATTACGACACTCGCTTTATTGACGATATGGGCATTCTTCTGCAGACTGAACTAGTATGCAACTTTGGGAGGATAACTGGAATAACTTGTGGATTGGACTTTCATCTATCAAAGAATTTCCAAAAAATCAATTTGAGATTTGGCATTCCTATTGGCTATTTCAAACGGCTAACAAAGAGGCCGAATGAAAACTTGGAAATACAACCTACCAACCAATGAAAAAATCAATAGCTATATTTTTTTTAATGTGCGCATCTCAACTATATGCACAGAAGAAAATAGAATTGTTTTATGGCTCAGCCGCTCTGCTAATTACTTGTCAGGGACGCGGTTCAAATGGGTTTAAACCGAGTTATGACTTAGGTCTTAGCTGTAATTATAAGAAAAAAAATGTGCTCAGCGCGGGGTTTTCAAATTGGAAAGAGAACGAAAAAAAACTGGGTAGCTTCATGTTTGGTCCTAGACATATTCAATCAGAGCATGTATCGATACATCTTTTATGTGGAAGATATATTCAATTAAGCCCGAAAGCAATTGTTCAATGCCAATTAGGGCCATCATTTATTATTAGCGAGAAGCTTTATAATTTTCATCTTGAGCAAAACATATATTCTGGCGGATGGTTCGTTTATTCCAGTCCAGATTGGAAGTATAATGAAAAAACGGAGAAGAGTTTTGGCTTATTGCTTCGATTAGATTACGTTTTAAAATTTAAGCGATATGGCGGCCTCCTTCTTGGTATGGATTTGCATACCTCTTCAGATACTCAAAAGTTGAACTTGCGAATAGCATTTCCTTTCGGTTATTTTCAATAGTTGTAGAATGATTTTGAATAGTCAAAACACTTGTAAGGAATGAAAAAAACAATAGTTACATTATTCATTGTTCTGACCATTCAAATGGCATCAGGTCAAGAACAGAGTAAGGGCTTTGGTCTTAGGGTAGAAGGTGCTGCAATTCATGGCAGAGAAATAAATGTGGGGACCAACTTTGGATATATAATGGCAACTAATGGTGGTCGTGACTACATATATGGATATTACGGTCCATTTGTCACTTTAGGATATGGCAAAGCAAATGATTCGCCATACTACACCACGCACATCGGATTTGAATGTTACTTATTCTTGGTGGCTGTGCGCGCAGGTTTGGTTTTCAACTCTGATTTCCAAAAGTCAACCGTTGGATTTTTGCCCGAGATGGGACTAACTATGATGGGTGGTATTAGTTTTATGTATGGGTACAATGCCCCTATATCCAATAACTCTGAAATTGGTATGACAAAACATAGGCTCTCCTTGAGTTTTACTTTTCCTGTTTGGATAGATAATGACTGGTGGCCTACACGTGGTGTTGCTAATTCATATTGAATTTTACTATGGAGCAAAGCAATAGGTTATGTTTGCTCGCTTATGATGGAAAAGCCCGCAGTCAACTCCTTTCATTCTTTACAAGAATTTGTTACAGGCACCGTATTGCTTATAGACAAGCCGCTTAGCTGGACAAGTTTTGATGCGCTAAATCGTATAAAAGGATTTGTGCGGAAAAACGTTTCCATTATGCCCAACGAGCATGGTCACAACCAACGATTTAAAATTGGACATGCAGGCACTTTGGATCCACTTGCTACTGGGCTTTTGATTGTATGCACAGGTAAGTTTACCAAGCGCATAGATGAGTTTCAGGCAGGGGAGAAGGAATATACAGGCACCATATTTATTGGTAAAACAACACCAAGCTATGATTTGGAATCAACTCCTGAGGGTGAGTATGCCACCAGTCATATAACCGAAGAATTAATTCTGGCTACTGCAAAATCTTTCATTGGCGACCAATGGCAAAAACCACCCTTGTTTAGTGCCAAGCAAGTAGATGGGCAGCGCGCTTATAAGGCAGCCCGCAGGGGCGAGGAGGTTATTATACCCGCAGTGCCCATTACCATTTTCGATTTTGAAATAACAAGAGTTGCCCTGCCCGAAGTAGATTTTAGAATACGATGCACCAAAGGCACATACATACGCACCATAGCCCATGATTTTGGTAAAAAAATGGACAGCGGCTCCTATTTGAAGGCCTTGCGCAGAACTGTGGCAGAGCCTTTTGATGTGGAAGAGGCCCTTACTATAGACCAGCTATTGGCAAAACTTCAAAACTTAGCTGAAAGCGAGCAGGAAAAGCCAATGCCATAATCTATTTGGAGTGGGCCAAATGCCCTGAAAAGGACAGTGTGAGGAGTTAAACCTGCTGGAGCGAGCACTGCAATGCCGCTCTGGGAGCGGTTTTAGAAAGTTTCTCTTTACAAACGCTTTGCAAAAGATTACATTCGCCCCCCAATTTTTAAAACATACTACATTGATTTCCATGATGAAACTAGGCCAGTTCAGGTACAAGCTACCTGAGGAACTGATAGCCTCATACCCTGCCAAATACCGCGATGAAAGTCGCCTTATGGTTATACACAAGCACTCTGGTAAAATAGAACACAAGCTTTTCAAAGATGTGTTAGACTATTTTGAAGAAGGCGACATACTGGTAAATAACAACAGCCGCGTGTCTCCCTCGCGCTTGTATGCCAACAAAGAGAAGACAGGCAGCATGGTAGAAGTATTTATGCTACGTGAGCTAAACGAACAGAGCATGCTATGGGACACTGTAGTGGAGCCTGCACGCAAAATTCGTATTGGCAACAAGCTGTACTTTGGCGAGAATGACGAGTTGGTGGCGGAGGTGATAGACAACACTACCTCTAAAGGCCGCACACTGCGCTTTTTGTACGATGGTTCGCACGAAGATTTTAAAAAATTAATATACCGCCTGGGCGAAATACCGGTGCCCAAATACACCAAGCGCCCTGTAGAAGAAGGCGATGCACAATGGTACCAAACCATATTTGCCAAGCACGAAGGTTCTGTGCAAACGCCTATAGCAGGCCTGCACTTTAGCCGCGAGCTGGTTAAACGTTGCGAAATAAAGGGTGTGGAATTAGCCGAGCTAACTTTCCATATTGGCCTTGGCACTTTTAAGCAAGTGGAGGTAGAAGACCTTACAAAGCACAAAATGGAAAGCGAGCAGTGCATAATAACCGAAGAAACTGCCAGCCAGGTAAACAAAGCAATAGCCGGTGGCCACCGCGTTTGCGCAGTAGGCAACACTGTGTTGCGTGGTATAGAGAGCAGCGTTAGCACACAGAATACCCTTAAGCCTTTTAATGGTTGGGTAAGCCAATTCATATACCCACCTCACGAGTTCCGCATATGCGATGCATTCATAACTAACTTCCACATGCCGGAAAGCGCGCTACTTATGTGTGTTACTGCCTACGGTGGTTACGATCTTATAATGCATGCTTACAACGAAGCCATTAAGGAAAAATACCGTTTCTTGGCCTATGGCGATGCTATG
This sequence comes from Flavobacteriales bacterium, assembly GCA_031418455.1. Taxonomy (GTDB): domain Bacteria; phylum Bacteroidota; class Bacteroidia; order Flavobacteriales_D; family Sanyastnellaceae; genus JANNVZ01. Next base: position 20,589 of record JANOXJ010000099.1, read on the forward strand.
ATGATAATTGACTAATACTATTTTTTTAAAAGAAAATATCTTATAAAAGGCCGCTTATGCGGCCTTTTATGATAAAATACACGGCAGTAATTTTTCATTGAGTGTTTAGCCCACATTATGCAGTAGAAAGCTCGGAACGAGCTGCACTACCTGCGTTAGGTGGGTTAATCCCGATTTAGAAAATCACCACTTTGGTGTCATGAAATGAAGCCGAAATGGTAGATTTTATTAATTGTTTATGCAATTGAAATTTTCAATTGTATAATTAGGGTTTACATTAATATCATATAAATTGCGCCTTTAATAAAGCATGGCCACACCCGCTAAATACTCCGAGGAGCAATTGGTAAGCATACTGCAAAGCGGTAAGCCCAATGACTTTGGCGTGTTGTATGATTATTTCAGTGGTGCACTGCTGGGAGCAATACTAAAAGTGGTATACAATAGAGATGTGGCAGAAGATGTTTTGCAAGAATCATTTGTAAAAATCTGGCAAAAGAGAGCCACTTATGATGCGTCCAAGGGCAGGCTTTATACATGGCTGCTCAATATTTGTCGCAATAGTGCCATAGATGCAGCAAGAAGCAAGCATATAAAAGTGGCCTCAAAAATCCAAAACGTAGAAGATAACGTAAGTAAGATAAACCGAAAAACGAGTGTAAGCCAAAATGAGGAATCAATTGGGTTAGTAGCTATCGTAGATTCACTATTGCCCGAGCAAAAAGTAATAATGGACATGATATACTTTGAGGGTTATACACAAGAAGAGGTGAGCCAAAAATTAAGCATACCATTAGGTACGGTGAAAACGCGTACCAGAAATGCGCTAATGAAATTGAGAGAAACGTTTAAGCAAGGCATAAGTTGAATATAGAAGAATACATAGCAAGTGGAAATCTGGAGCAGTATGCTCTAGGCCTCGGCAGCGCAAGCGAGCGCGCAGAGGTAGAGGCCATGTTGGTCTTATATCCGCAGTTGCAAAGCGAGCTGGAAGAGATAGAAGCGTCTATTTTCCAATATGCGCAGGCCAATGCTGTGCAGCCATCCGCAGGGCTTAAGAACAAAGTAATGGAGGCCATAAAAGCGGAAGCCACACCTGTTGTGCAGCTACACGAGGCTAAATCCAAAAACAGAGTAAATTGGCTAGCAGCAGCATCCATAGCACTGCTTCTGGCAAGTATGGCGGGCAACTTTATGTTGTATAACAAGTACCAGACAACCAGTGCCAAGGTATTTGCATTAGAAAATGAAAAATCTGTGTTGGCCAACGACCTCAATGCAGAGCGCACTAAGTATGACCAAACCAACGGCATGCTTGCAGCTATAAGCAGCCCTACCACCACTATGGTAGAAATGAAAGGCTTGCCCATAGCACCTGAAAGTAAGGCCATGATATATTGGAATAAATCTACCGAGGAAGTGTACGTTTCCGTGGCTGCATTGCCAGAGGCTCCTGCCGGTATGGAGTATCAGCTGTGGGCTATAGTAGACGGAGCACCTGTAGATGCAGGTATGCTGGACTTAAGCAAAGCAGATGCAATGCCTCATAAAATGAAAAACTTTTCATCAGCACAGGCGTTTGCTGTAACACTGGAAAAGAAAGGCGGAAGCCCCACGCCTACCATGGAAAATATGTATGTGATGGGCGCTGTACCTGCGGGAGTTTAACCTGCAGGGTGTTATTATGAATATTTGATAATCACACTTTCTATCACGTTAGCCGCATCTTCACACTTGTCAGTGGCGCTTTCCAAAAAGTTTAAGACCTCTTTCATTTTTAAAATGTGCATAGCATCTTTTTCATCTCTGAAGAGTGCAGCTATGGCATCATTCATAATCTTATCGGCCTGATTTTCGTATACGCTTATATGTTGCAGATGCTGCTTCACAATGGCTTTATTGCGCAAGTTGCGCATTTTGGTAATGGCCTGTTGAAGTTCCTTGGCTGATTTGAGAATAAGTTCAGACAATTCCAACATTGCAGGTGTGATTGTATGAATTTTATAAAGGTCAATGCGTTTGGATGTGCCATGTATATAATCCACTACATCGTCCAATGCCATGGCTAGTTGCTGTATATCTTCTCTGTCAAAAGGTACTATAAAAGTGGAGCCGGCCTCCTTCATTATAGCATGCGTAATTTCATCGCCTTGTGCCTCAAGTTTATCAATTTCAACATGGGCTTGTATACGAGCCACACTGTCTGACTTAAGTGCCACAAAAAGTGCATTGGCAGTGGTTACCATATTAGCGGCTGATTGGTCAAACAAAGGATAGAATTTTTTATCCTTTGGCAACAACGCATGAAAAATAAAATCAAGTGAACGCTGTACTATGGGCTGTTCTTTTTCGTCAATTGCGTTTTTCATGGCGTTTATAATTTTATAAATACAATTATTTTAAGAATCACATTTAATTGTCTGCAAACATACGCTTACTTGCAATGCGAATGGCTTACTATAGCAACGGATACTGCACATGAGTCTTTCGGAATTTTCTGATTAATTCTAAATTAAATTTATAAATCAGTCAATATATGCATTTGTAATTAATTTGTTTATTCGAACTCCAATTTATGCGCTCCCATTGGCCATAAAGGGATGTATGACTATGAAGCTGCCGTGAATTAGAAAATAGTAAGCTACTAGGTATGACTACACTAGGCTATTTTACAGCCCTTCAAACCGACAAGGACCTCAAATGCGTAACAATTATTTAACGTAGGGCATAGGAATAAGTGTCTGCATGGGCTTTTTTTTGTACAAATATTAATTTCAATGGGATTACTCTCGATGTTCGCTCCCAAGAGCGGTAAGTTTTTTGATTCATTTGCACAGTCAACTTCAAATTTGGTGAACATGTCAGCCAAATTTAAAGAGCTGCTCGATGCAAAATCTGAACATGAAGTGGAAAGTTTGGTGCGCGAAATACATGATTTGGAGCACTTGGGCGACCAAATAACGCACAATATTTTTACAGAGCTAAGCAACAACTTTATTACTCCTTTTGATAGAGAAGACATTCATTATTTAACTACTTCAATAGACGATGTAGCTGATTTTATAAACGGAACAGCCTCGCGTATATCGCTTTACAAATACACTGAAATAGATCAGGTAATGCACGGTTTGGCAAGCGTGCTTCACAGACAAACGCAGGAAATAGAATTGGCCGTGCAAAATTTGCGCAATATGAAAAATGCCTCACGAGTGCGCGAAGCCATTATTAGAATAAACGATTTGGAAAACGAAGCAGACAGTATTTTTGATTTGGCCATTGCACGTCTTTTTTCTGAAGAAACCAATGCCATAGAAATGATTAAGAAAAAAGAAATTCTTTCAACCCTGGAGGAGGCTACTGATAAGTGTGAGGATGTAGCCAATGCACTGGAGTCTATTTTAGTAAAGAATTCCTAAATAAAAATTATGATGGAATATTCTACACTGCTTATTGCTGTAATAGTTCTTGCATTAGTTTTTGATTTTATCAATGGTTTTCACGATGCAGCTAATTCTATAGCCACTGTGGTTTCCACCAAAGTACTTACACCTTTTCAAGCTGTGGTGTGGGCGGCATTTTTCAATTTTGTAGCCTTCTTCATTTTCAAAGATCATAGTGTGGCTACCACCGTGGCCAAATCGGTTAAAGAAGCATTTATAGCATCGGGCAATAATCCGTTGCCAATGATTTTATCTGGATTGGCAGCTGCAGTAGCATGGAATTTAATTACGTGGTATTATGGCATTCCATCTTCTTCATCACATACTTTGATAGGTGGTTTTGCCGGTGCCTTTCTTGCGGCATTTGGGTGGCAGGCCATTAACACAGGTATCATTATAGCCACTGCCATATTTATTTTTATTGCTCCACTGGCGGGTATGATTATGTCATATCTCATATCAGCCTGGTTCCTCAACTCATTTAGAAAGGGGCCGACCATGAAAATAGTGTCACTTACCATAATAGCAGGAGTAATTTATTTGGTGGCAAATGCACTTGAATTCAAAAAAGATTTTAATGGGGGCAGCTCATACACTTTAGCTTTTGAGCAGAGTATAAGTAAAGATGATTTGAAAAAAGCATTGACATTTAAGACAGAAGATTTAAAAGAATATACCCCAGTAATAATACCAGCAAATACTGAAGGGGCTGGCAGCGGCACCACTTATACTGTGCTTACAGACTACATGCAAAAGCCTGGGCAAACTACCGAAAACTCTGCCTTAACCTATGCTATAAGCAATAGCCTCAATAAGCAAAACAGCACATACAGCATAGTAGAAACACATCGGATAAATGAAAATTCTGCCGACCGTTATGACAGTTCAAATCTTAAAAATAAGTTTGAAACCTACTGGCTAAAAGTTCTTTTTCATGGAGCAAATTTTAAGTGGATTCTGCTAGGATTTATTGTGTTGGTTATTGGAGTATTTACTCTATTCCTAAGCAGCATGAACAATAGCAGGGCAAACAAAAACTTTAAAAGGCTTCAGTTATTTTCTTCAGCTGCATTCAGCATAGGCCATGGTGGCAACGATGCTCAAAAGGTAATGGGTATAATTACCGTAGCGCTTATAGCAGGTGGCGAAATAGACTCGTTGAAAGAAATGCCCAATTGGGTGCCACTGTCATGCTATGCTGCCATAGCCCTTGGCACCATGAGTGGTGGCTGGAAGATTGTGAAAACCATGGGTGCTAAAATTACCAAGGTTACACCGTTTGAAGGTGTGGCAGCAGAAACCGCAGGCGCTATTACATTGTTCTTTACCGAGGGTTTAAAGTTTCCATGGAAAATGGGTGGCGAAGTAATTAAAGGAATTCCTGTTTCTACTACGCATACCATCACTGGTTCCATTATAGGTGTAGGCATTACCAAGCGCGTGTCTGCAGTTAAATGGGGCATTACGGGCAAGTTGCTTATTGCATGGATTATTACTATTCCTATCTCTGCAGCCATGGGCGCACTTGCACTGTTTGTTTGTCGCCTGTTTGGGTTGTAAATAGAATTAGTACAAAGAATAATATTTGAAATAAAAAAAAACCGTGGAGTAACCACAGGTTTTTTTATATGCTAAGTCAATGGCTTATTCTTTAATGAATCGCAATGCATTGAACTGCGTTTGTTCCATTTTTATTGTGTAAATTCCTGCTGCTAAATCGGCTACTGAAATGGGTGCATTTTTTTCTGCCATAACTGTTTTTACCACAGCACCTCTGGCATCAATTATTGTTGCGCGCACCACGTAGTTATTTTCAAATACATTGCTGCTAAGCCATATCATATTATTGGTTGGATTTGGATAGAGCGAAATGTTTTGTGAGTTTATTTCTTTCACGCTATTTATATCGTCCAGCGTTACACAATAGTCTTCTATCTCGCCATATTGATTTTCGCCACAAGCCACAGGTGGCGCACCACCCAATGCTGTGTTGTAACTCATGCTCACACGCATGCGCACTACTCCGTCTTGCACCGTGTTGGGCACAGTAAAGGTTCCGCTAACTTGCGAAGTGCTTCCGCTTCCGGCATCAAATACAAGCTCTGTTGCATCGTCAAACGCGCCATTACTATTGTAATCTATCCACACTTTAAAATATTCGCTGTATGAAAATCCGCTGTAGCCTGGTGTGCAGTAAATAGTGTACTGTTCATTTTCTGTCAAGGTAGTTGTAGCGCCCTCTACTAGTATATACCCACCATCGCTTTCAGATGTGTGATTGATATCGCCCAGGGTTACATTTTCTATGTATTCCAATGCCGCATCGGCAGTTATAGCACAGTATTCAAGGTCTTGACAATCACTGCATCCTATAGTGTTAAAGTAAAATGTAAATGGAGTTGGCTCTATGCCCACACACGAAGAAAATACTGTAACGCTATAGTCTGCACAAGATAACAAGCCAGTGAGGGTGTATTCGCTAGAGGTTATATTTTCTATAGTAGTCATATTGCCCCCCACCGTGCCATATACTAAGGTGTAACTATCGGCAGCCAACACATCATTCCACACTATTGTGGCAGCGTTAGGTTCAATGTTTACAGTAGAATATTCGTTAGGATTTATGCAGCAACCGTCTGTGTTGAACGTATTCACATCAGCCCATTGGCTGGTAGTGTCGGCACATACTGTAGCTAATTCATATTCATAAAGGCTACAGGCCAACAAGTTGTTTAGCTCAGCGCTGTTGCTTGTAAGGTTAGTTACTTCGGTCCATATTCCGCTGCCAACAGGTCTGTAGCGCAATGAGAAGGAATTGGCCTCTGATGCTGCTGACCAAGAGAGTGTATAATTGAGTGTGCCAGCCTCTTGTGTAAGCTGTATAGCAAATGGCGCTATGCACGAACCTTCTGAGCAATTGTTCAGCATAAGATTAATGCTGTTATTTACATTAAGCCTACCACCCGTTACACACTCATCACTAAGGTTGGTTATAGCATCTACACCGTTAAAAATATAATCGCGTGCCATAGCTGCGCCCACTGCGCCATTGGCATGCACTATTTCCATAAAAGATGTGCAGGGGGCACTATATAACAGTGCTATAGCACCCGCTACACAAGGCGAGGCAAAGGAAGTTCCGCTGGTGTTTGCATAGCCGTTGTTGCCGGCCAGATAAACATTTTCGCCAGGGGCACCCAGGTCTATGGTAGTTTGACCATAACCAGAGAAGGTTCTTACATCGTTGTTATTAGTAGCGGTAATGCTCAATAAAAATTCACTGGGGCATGCCGTTGGCAAGTCGCCAACTACATCAATATTAACATTGTTGTTAGCCGTAGAACCACAACTTAAAACACCATAAGTGCCTAATGAATCATACATGGCACACCACAGCGGTGCATCGGCAGGCTGTCCATTATCAGTGCCCCAACTGCTATTAGTAGCTACCACAAATGCGCCCAATGCTCCATTGCTTTCGTTATACAATTTTCGCATTTGCAATGGGTATTCATATGCTTCTATAGCGTTGGCTTCGCTTACTCCTCCCATTTGCACCTGCATTATTTTCACATTCCAGTTCACTCCGGTAATGCCGGTATTATTATCGCCCTTGGCACCTATCATGCTGCTCACTTGCGTGCCATGGTTGCCACCTCCTATTGCATCATTGTTGGCAGAGCTGTTCCATCCATCCACATCATCTATATAGCCATTGCCGTCATCATCTAAATTATTGTTTGGTATTTCATTAGTGTTTGTCCAATGGTTGTCTACAATGTCAGCAGCAGACCAGGTGGCACCGCTAGGCTCCACTACACACACTACTATCTCATCGCCCAATGCGGTAGTTCCGCCAGTGGTTATGTCCCACGCTAAATCGGTGTCTATATCATGGTCGCCTGACTGCACATGAAACCACTGCTGACCAAAGAAAGGATCGTTGGGCGTTAGTCGCGACTCTATAATGTGATTGGCTTGTGCCACTTGAACGCCTTGCAACGCATTCAAAAGGCGAATTAATTCTGGCTTTGAAATTTCATCTTCGTTAAAAGTGAAAAGCCAAATGCGCATATATTCACTTACACTTTTTTCTAATTTAAATTGAGGTAGAATACCAACAACAGCATGCACCTCGGCCTCTATCATTTGAGGCGTAGTTTCTTTTTTAAGTTGTACCAATACCTCACCTTTTACAGTTGCTGCTACTTGCGCATATGAGTAGTTTATAAAGAAATTGGCAAGAAGAATAAGAAGTACTTTTTTCATAATTACTATTGGAATGGTTTCAAAAAAATTTATGAGGCCTAATGTGGATTGTTTGGGTGCTAAAGTTACATTTACATAGTATTACACAAAAACCCTATTTATTAGCGCTATCTGTTGATTACAAAAGAATAATAAAATTTCATACATAAAAATGGAAACTCTAAAATTTAAAATAGAAATAAATGCCACACGCGAGAAGGTATGGCAAATGCTATGGGACGATAAAACCTATGCGCTATGGACCAAGCCATTTGCAGAAGGATGCAGAGCTGTTTCCGATTGGAAAGAAGGAAGCAAAATTCATTTTTTAGGCAGCGCAGACAATGGAGTGTATGGCGAAATACTAGTGAGTAAATACCCAGAAAAAATAACCTTTAAGCACATAGGAAATATAAAAGATGGCATAGAACAGCCATTGGATGAAGCCACTACGGCTTGGTCCGGAGCAATAGAAGATTATGACTTAACCACAGTTGGCGATACTACTATTTTAAATGTCACTTTTGATACAGTAGAAGGTTATCTGGATTTCTTTAAAGATGCCTTTCCAAAATCGCATCAGCTATTAAAAGAACTTTGCGAGCGGCCTGCTGAACTAACCGTTCAGGTAAAATTAAATGCACCACTTGATATAGCATGGAAGAGTTTTACCGAGCCAGAATCCATAACCAAATGGTATTTTGCAAGCGATGACTGGCATGCCCCAAGTGCTACTAACGATTTGCAAACGGGAGGTAAATTCAGCACTACCATGGCAGCTAAAGACGGTAGTTTTAGTTTCGATTTTTCAGGCAAATACACTTCAGTAGTTCCAGGCAAAAGCATAGAGTATGTGATGGAAGATGGACGAAGGGCGAAAATTGTTTTTGAAGAAAAAGATGGAGCCGTGTTGGTGACAGAAACTTTTGATGCAGAAACTCAAAATCCATTATCGATGCAGGCACAAGGATGGCAAAACATTTTGGACAATTTTAAAAAGCATACAGAATCTTTGGTGATGGCCTAGCAAAAGAAAGTCATACGCATAACATTTACCTCAGCACATTTACATGCCCTACTAACTTAGTTCTGCGCTCCAGGGTGTCATATTCTATTACCCATATGTAGGTATCGTTTTGCACATAGTATTCGCTGCTTACGCCACCCGTCCAAGGTTCGTCTATGTCATCAGTTTCAAAAATTTTCACTCCCCAGCGGTCAAAAATTTTCATATTAAATCCTTCCACACTTTCGCCATAGGCTCTAAACACATCGTTTACTCCATCGTTGTCAGGAGTTATAGTATTAGGTACCCAAAGCGGAAAGTAGGGTTTTACTAAAACAGAATCGTGGGCCGTGCACCCTAGTCCATCTGTCACCCATAGGCTGTAATAGATAGGTGTATTGGGCGATGCAACAGGGTAGGGGCAATCAGTGCATGACAAACCCTCAGCAGGTGTCCAGTAATATTCTAACCCGAATGAGTTGCCAAAAAGTTGTGCACTTCCAGGGTAATCGTAATATTGGTCGGGGCCTGCGTTTACAATGGGTGCCGGCAATACGTATACAAACAAACTATCCTGATCAAAGCAGCTGTTTTCATCTAAACCCTGTACCACAAACCAAGTGCTTTCTGTGGGCGAAAGATTGGTGTTGGCCGTATTGGATGGATTGGCAAATGCGGGAGGCACCCAATTATACTCCACTCCACCGCTGGCTATGGCAGGCAGCGCGCTGCCAGAACATATAGTATCACCCTCGCTGGCTTCAATATCTGCCACCAGCACATTCACTGTTACTTCATCTGTACCGGAACCACACGGATTAGTAATAAGAACCGAGTAGGTAGTGGTGTTTAGTGGTGTAGCAATAGGATGTTGTGCATTAGCATTGCTCACTGTGTTGGCCGGTGTCCATAACCAGGTGTTACCATCGCCTGCAGGCAGTTCTACTGAGCTTCCACGGCACAATTCAAGTTCGGGAAAAACGGTTCCTCCTGGGGCATTTAGTATTACAGTTACCGTTACATTTTCTTCTGCCACGCAGCCATCGGCCGTGGTTATTTGCACTGTATATTCTGTGGTGCTGCTAGGCGATGCAAAAGGACTACCCACTATGGGGCTATTGAGCCCTGTAGCAGGCGACCAGCTGTACTGTGTGCCACCGCTGGCTTCTAGCAAAGTGTTGTCGCCTATGCAAATAGAAACGTTGTCGCTTATATCGGTTTCTACAGTAAAAAAATCGACAAAAACAGCAACAGTATCCGTTTCGCAATCATTAAAATCTACCACATAATAGAAAGTTGGCACAGTTGGAGTAGCAAATGGATTGAGAACATTGGTGGCTGACAGCGTTTCATTTTCAAGCCAAAAAAGATTGTCAGATCCTGTTGCAAATAATTGGGTGCTATCGCCACTGCACACAGGGTTAGGCGCAAGCACCGTGGGATTTACACCGGGCAAAATGGTTATGTTAAGCGTGGTAGTATCACCCACCAAACATGCAGTGGTGGAGTTGCCTATGAGGGTTATGGTAAAGTCGCCACTTTCTTCATAAATATGCGTGGGTTCAAACAAGGTGCTACTAGTACCATCGCCAAATAGCCATTCATATCCATCTGCCCCGCTACTAAGATTTATAAATGAAATTGTGCTGCCTTCGCACACCACATCGGGCCCATCTATTTGCGCAATAGCGCTAACCAAACCAAGGTTAAATCTGAACACCGCTATGTTGCACCCAAAACTGGGATTGTCGGCACTCCATACACCCGGTGTGGTAGGGAAATCGCTGTTGCCCTGACAACCGGCACACACTGCTTGAAACACACTTCCGTTTTTATTAAACCGCGAGGTGCCTCCATCTACGTGCTCTGCACTTTGAGTGCCGCCCAAAAATGAGCCGTATTCCAGGCTTTGCGCATTTTCTGACAATACGCATAAATAAAAATCGCTGCCATCTGTAGTGCTTTGGAAGGCATCTGCAGTGGTGGGCAAGCCATTGGTAGTGCTAAATTCAGCATAACACGAGTATATCATTACGCAGTAATGGTTCACATTGCCACCCCACCCGCTCAGGTATATTTGATTGCAATCGCTTACCAAAAATGCGGTGGGTGAAATATCTATTTCACCACTGCCGGTGCCCACAGTGGTGGTCCAATTAATGGTGCTAATGGTGCTGTTGTATTTGCGCACAAACTGGCCGCTGTTTGGTTGGCCATAGCAACCTGCTGTTATGGGCATATTGCCAGTGGTTTGGCCATAGCAGAATACATTGTTGTCAGTATCAAACTGAATAAAATAAACCTGATCGTAGGCGGAAGTGCCTACGAAGGTTCCTGTATATGCAAAAGTGGCGGGATTGAAAAGCGTGATAAAACCATCTGTTTCGCCATTCTGACTTACATCTTCTCCTGCCTGCACAAAAGGAAAATCAGCACTTTGTGTGCCGCCAGCCAATGCAATTTGACCAGTGGTTGAAAATTCTACTGCGTAACAAGCGTCAGACGAATTGCCACCCACATAGGTTCCCCAAAGCATGGTGGAAAGCGAACCATTAAGCTTGAAAAAAACACCATCGCTAAGTCCACCTCCATAGGTTTCCTGAATGGTAGCATTAGCGCCTGCTGTTGGAAAATCGGTGCTGCGTGTGGCAGAGGCTACAAATACATTTCCATTGCTGTCCACATTTACTTCTCCGCGAAAGGCATCACCATAATTGTAAAAAAGCTGGTCGGCATAGTTTAGTCCATCTATGCCTGTGCCGCCTATGTAGGTGGAGGCTAGCATAGTACCATCCGCACTGAATTTTGTAACGAAAATATCTGTGCCTAAATCCTGCATACCCGCAAAAAAACTCTCGGCACTCATGTTAAGTGGCGGCCCACCGGCAAAAGTGGTTTGAAACGCGCCTGCAGTGATAGCAAAATTGGCACTGCCTGTTACACCCATTACTATAAAATTGCCGCTTTCATCGGCCACAATGCTATGAGGCGCTTCCTGGTAGTCGCCACCCAAGTAAGTGCTGTATAAAAGCTGCGTACCATCATTGCTAAATTTAGAAATAGCGGCATCAAATTGATTGGAATTTCCTGTATTAAAATCTACCTGATAAGCACCGAGGGTAGTAGGATATCCTAATGAGTACACATTGGCACCGCTTATTAAATTTCCCTCATTATCATCGCATGCAGTAAAACCAAAATTGCTTGCGGTAGAGCCTATGTATGTGGAAAAGGCAATTTCAGGGTCTATTACTAAATCCAAATTATGGTCATATTCGCCTACGTTAAAAGACAACGTATTATTTTCTAAAATGAAATGACATTCAACCCCGTTCATTTTACCATCTATAAGCTGATAGGCAAAGGGAGCAAGTTCTGTTATTTCATTTACAGAGGTTTTTATAGTTACTACATCATTCGCCAGACTAAGCATCACCTCGCCAGTATATTCCATAGCTATGCTATTGGCATTAGCACCTGCATGCAGCACAAAATCGTATTTTACTGATTGATTGTGAGAGTATAGCACTAAGTCTATGTTGTTGTAAATACCAACATAATCGCATCGCTGAAATGCTTTGCAATGGGTGGCCCATTTGCTTTGGTCAGCCCCGTGGTAATAATTGTAATAGGGACTAAAGGGCTTGGAACCATGCGGCACAGTTGCATTACAACCCAGAAAATTTACTCGGTAACTATGCTCTCTGTAGATAGAGGATCCTTGAACATTGCCACCGGCAGGGTGCAAATATTGCAGTATTGAGGGGTCGAAAAATTGCCAGGTAAATGCAGTTTGCTCTACCCACATAGCACCTGCTGGCAACGAGGCACGATAGGCAACCTGATGGAGCCACTGTCCTTTATTTTCAACAAACTCAGCCTGTGCATCACCATAGGCAACGCACAAAAGGCAAAGTAAGGAGAGAAAATATTTTAGCATATCTGGGTATTAAAGACAAAGATCGCAATGCTTTAGTTGTCGCACAAGGTAAATAGTATAATTTTAAATCTACTTCTAAAAATGTTAGGGTGCCTGCCACAGGTGGTAGGGCAAATCTTTAAGTGATTGTAATTCAAACTAAGAGAGCCTTTTCAATAGATAAACTATAAGTGTTGGATGTATAAACTTAATGGTGAATATTTTGAAACGCTTATTCTTTTATATTTGGCCTCCTTATTAAAAAAATCAACTTAATTAATCAATCATTATTCAAATGAAAAAAATCTACTTATTTGCTTTTTCTGCGATATTATCACTTGGAGCTTCTGCGCAAGCACAGCAGGTGGTAGCTAAGAAAAAACAATTTACGCGCGAAGAGATTACTCCAAGCGGTATAATTGTTCGCCAGGACCGCTCTGAAACAGCTTCTTTATTGCGCACCACTATCTTGTCTCAAGATTTCCAAGGTGTGGCAGGCACATTGCCTGCTGGTTTGCCTACCGACTGGACTACCCCTACAGTTACTAGTATTGTTGATAGCAATGACGACCCAAATGAGCCTATCGTAGATGTTGCTTCATTTTGGGTGCACGATGCTGCTACTGCGGTAGCAGGTGGCTATTGGCCAGTGCCTGAGTTGGGCGGTGGCAACAAGTTTGCCGGTGCTAACGATGATGCTGATCCATGCGACTGCGACAATGCTCAAACATGGCTACAAAGCCCAGAAATGGATTTTAGCGCAGCTACTACTCCAGCTTTAATATTCGACATTTTCCACGACCAAGGTTTTGGTGGTGGCGATGCTATAGTTCAGATTTCTACTGACCAAGGCACAAGCTTTACAGACTTGGCTTACAGCGGAACCACTACAGGTGTTTTGCCAGTTGACGAAAGTGTTTGGCAGACAATCATTTTCCTTCTTCCTGACTATGCAGGTGAGGCTTCAGTTATCATCCGTTTCCAATGGAGCGACAATGGTACATGGGCATCAGGTTTTGGCGTAGACAACGTAGAGGTAGGCGATCTTGAGCAAAACAATCTTAAGAATGACAAAGTAGTATTTGGCAACTGGTTTATGCCAGACTTCTTGGAAGGTTTCTGGGATTACACTATGATTCCTTTGAACCAGGCTTCTGAAATATCTGCTACATCTATCATTTCTAACAACGGTCTTAACGACCAAACAGGAGTAACCTTTAGCTTAGAAGTATTCCAAAATGGAACTAGCCAAGGTACTTGGGTAAGCGACCAAACTTTGGATACGCCAAGCCTTACAAAGGACACCTTAGGAGTAGTTACCGATTTTATTCCAAGCGCAATAGGCGAAATAATGATGGAGTGCACTGCAGTTTCTACCGTAGTAGACGACAACCCTGCTGACGATATGGCTTCAAAATCTATGATGATGACAGAAACTACTTATGCTCGTGATGCTAATACTGCTCAGGCATTTGTTCTTATGTCAACAGACGATATGTATGGCAATTTATTTGGCATTCATGCCAATGATTTCTTTGGCGGTATAGATGTGGCAATAGGCGCTGGTTCTGACGAAGGTGTTATCATCCAGGGTCAGCTATTCGAGTTTGACGGCTTGGATGCTGATGGCCTTCCTATTTTGGCTGATGTGGCTAATTCTTTGACCGTGCAGCACATTGTAACTTTAGATGAAATGAATGGTGTGGCAGAAAACAACTTCATCACACTAGGATTTGAAGAAGGTGCACTAGAACTTGAAGCAGGTATAACATACCTAGCTGTAATAGTTAACTTGGACAATGGCGACCTTCGTATTCCGGTTTCAGGTCCTAACTCTTGGCCAGCTTCATGGATACTTTCAGGTGGTACATGGGGATGGACAGGTTCTGTGCCTATGCTTCGTTTGAACAGCGATGAGACTGTAGGCGTTACTGAAACTGCTTCGGTTACCAATGTTACTCTTGGTCAGAACATACCAAACCCAGCTACTGGTTCTACAGTTATCAATTACAACCTACCTACTTCTGAGAAAGTTGCAATTACAGTGCGCGATATGACTGGTCGCACAGTTATGACTCTAGACCTTGGCAAACAAGCTCCTGGCGCTCAGCGTTATGAAATGAATATATCTGCACTTAGCGCAGGTATGTACACATATAGCTTAACAGCTGGCGAAACCACATTAACTAAAGAGATGATTGTAAAATAATTATCTTTAGATAAAAACTAAAATAAGGCCTCCACTAGTGAGGCCTTTTTTTATTCTAATTGGGTAGGGTAAACCTTTCTGAATATGTATTTTCACGCGCTCAATTAAAATTTTAAAATCAAAAAAAAAGAGATGAAAAAAATCTACACATTGGCTTTTGCTTCTTTTGCGGCTATAGCAGCTTTAGCTCAGAAACAAAATCCATCAAATGAATTTAAAGCAGTACCACGTCAGGTGCTTGCACAAGACCAGGCACAACGTTCTGATGCAGCAGCATCGCAAGTGCGTGGCGGCACCTCTTTTTGGTGCGAAGATTTTGCTAACGGTATTGCAGGTAACAACACTGTAGGCCCATGGACTATGGAAGACAGCGGCACCACTCCAATTTGGATGGAAGCTGATGCCAATAGCCCAGCTGGTCAGTTCTCTTCTAACATTGCAGCTTTAGCTTCGCCCACTGCCACCAATGGTTGGATGGTATTTGACTGCGATTTATATAACGCAGACCTAAGTGCTGTAGAAACAGTGTCTGGAACTTTAACTACTCCTGCATTGGACATGTCTAGCCTTTCCAGCGTAATAGTAGATTATTACCACTACTTCCGCTACTGCTGCTTTTCAGCTTCTCCACTTACGTTAGAAGTAAGTATAGATGGTGGTACTTCTTGGGTATCATTCCCAGCACATGGTTCATTTATTCCATCGGCTAACACATTGTCTGCTAACGCGCTTCATACCGCTGTAGACGTGTCATGCGTTGCAGCAGGCGAAAGCAATGTGCGCATCCGCTGGGGATACAACACAGCTGTAGCTGACGGATACTCACACTACTTCTGGGGTATAGATGACGTGTGTATTTACGAAAACACCGTAGCTAACGACCTTGAAATAGCTCAGGTAACCAATGGCGACATATTCAACATTTGGGAATACCGCGTAACTCCTATGGAGCAAGTAGTAGCTGCTGCTGACGGTGGTGTTCTTGCTGGTGTTATTTTCCGTAACAATGGTTATGTTGACCAAACAAATACAACTATCACTGTCCATATTTTGGATGCGGCTATGAACGAGTTAGCAGCTGTTACCTCTGATGTATTCAGCGCACTTTCTACATCTAACGAAACACAGTGCCCTGCACCATTTTACGATACACTTTGGATCAATACCAACTGGGCACCTACTACTACAGGTCTATATTATGTTAGTGCTTCTATTGTTAGTGCTGATTTTACTGATGGCACACCGGACGATAATACAATGTTACACAGCATCGAGTTTTCAGATTACGAGTATGGTCATGATGACAGAGACTCTCTAACAATACAGGTTGGTCCTGCTGATGCTGAAACTGCAGGTTTCTTCCAGCCATGCGGCTGGGGTAGCTTCTTCACATTCCCTAACGCTGGTTCTACTGCATATGGCCTTACAGTAGAGTTTGGCACAAATGCTACTGAGACTTGCTTTATGGAAGCATTGCTTGTAGAAATACCTGCAGGTGGTACATTGAACACTGATGGTTCTGAGGTTGGTTTTAACGAGTTTAGCCTTACACAGGGTTGGATAGACGCTACATACCCACAATACTTCCCTTATGACGAGCCAGTTACAATAGATGAAACGCAGACTTACTTCTGCGGAGTTAGAAACCCTGACGAATCTGCTGAAGAGCTTTGGGTATTGGCTTGGGATGATAGCGATACAGATAACTCTACCGGTTCATTCGAACAAACTGGTGCTGGTGATTTTGTATGGTTTAGCTCACAAACTTTCACTCCTTCTGTTCGCCTTATTTTGGCAGAGCAGGTGGGTGTAACCGAACTTGCTACTGAGCTTGGCTTAAGCGGTTTTGCAGTAAGCCCTAACCCTGCATCTAGTGTTGCTAAGGTTAACTTTAACTTGGCTAACCCACGTTACATTGCTTACGAAGTGCGCAGCATAGATGGTAAGTTGATAGAGTGGAAAAATGCTGGTCAGTTCATGGCTGGTCAAAATGTAATTTCATTGGATGTGAATGCTTATGCCGCAGGTAACTATATAGTAAACCTTGTAGTAGATGGCAAAAACATGTTCACTCAGCAAATGAGTGTAGTGAAGAACTAATTATTAGATATAAATAATTTCATCTTGAAAAGAGTCGCTCATTTTTGAGCGACTCTTTTTTTTTCCAAATACCTTTGACCATATCTGATAATGAAAATCCATACCGATTTTTCGTCCTTTACTAATGTTACCAATGCCATAGTTACCATTGGCACTTTTGATGGTGTGCACACAGGCCACTTAACCATTATAGACAGGGTAAAGGAAATAGCAGCAAGGGAGCAAGGCGAAAGTGTGTTACTTACCTTCTATCCTCATCCGCGCATGGTGCTTCACCCCAACGACCATGGCCTTCAGCTGCTGAACACACCACAGGAGAAAGCAAAATTGCTTGAAGCCGCAGGCATACAGCACTTGGTTATTTACCCTTTTTCTAAAGAGTTTTCGCGCCTATCGGCTTTTGATTATGTGCGAGATTTAATAGTGAATGGCCTGCATGCCAAATGTGTGGTAGTGGGTTATGACCACCGCTTTGGGCACAACAGAGAGGGACATCATAAAACATTATTAGAACTGGCAGAAATTTTTGGTTTTATGGTAGAAGAAATACCGGCACAAACAATAGACCAGGTAAACGTAAGTTCTACTAAAATAAGGCAAGCGCTACAAAGCGGACAGGTGAGCGAAGCGGCCAAATATTTGGGCCGCAATTATACCCTGCGAGGCACTGTGGTGCATGGCGACAAGCTGGGCAGACAGTTAGGCTATCCCACAGCTAATATTGAGCTGGACTATGCATACAAGCTTATACCAGCCTTTGGAGTGTATGCTGTAAATGTTTTTTTGGAGGGCGAAAAACTAAGAGGTGTAATGAATTTAGGAATACGGCCTACTACCCACCACAACTCTAAAGTGACTATTGAAGTTTATATTTTGGACTTCCACCAGGAAGTGTATGGCAAACAAATTGAAGTAGAATTCGTTGAACGATTGCGCGATGAAAAAAAGTTTGGCTCAATAGATGAGTTAAAGGAATGCATAACGCAAGATATATTGAACGCTAAAAATTACGTTTGAACAAAATAAAATTCATACTAAGCCTATTGTTCCTGGCCTTATTCATACAAGGCACTGCGCAGCTCATTCCGCTGGACTCGCTGCGAAAAATGCATGTCTATATAAGTTTAGAAGCAGCATTAAAAAACCCAGGCGATGTGTATCGTTTAGATTTGTCAAAACAAAAACTAAAGTCATTTCCACAAGAAATTCTGACGTTTACAAACCTGAATGAATTGGTGCTGGACAAGAATAAAATAGACACGTTGCCAGGCGAGTTGAGTAAGCTGCAGAACATACAAATACTAAGCATAGGCAGCAACGAACTTTCCGAAATACCAGAATGCGTATTGAAACTAAAGCACTTAAAAAAACTCAACCTAAGCAACAATTTTTTAGATATAATTCCTGATAATATAGATGCGTTGGCCCAGCTGGAATCGCTTATACTTTGGGACAACCCCATTACATTTTACCCCAATTCGCTTGAAGAATTAAAGGAGTTGAAAGTGTTGGATTTGCTGCACAACCAAATAAGTTATAGCACACAGGCACACATTAGAGAAATGTTGCCCAACACCAAAATCATTACCTCCACGCCTTGTGCCTGTCAGGATGGAGAATAGCATTGTTTACTGAACAATTTCAGGGTTATTTCTTGGGCGAAAATTGCCGCGGCCTTTTCCAATAAGTAATTTGGAATTAACTTGCCCCCATGAAGCTAACAGAATATTTGAATGCGTACAATCCACGTGTACTTGCCAAACCATATATAATAGCCGAAGCAGGTGTAAACCACGAAGGCTCTATGGAACTAGCCAAACGCCTTATAGACGAGGCGGCCGAAGGTGGTGCACAAGCCATTAAGTTTCAGACATACAAAGCTGAAACCATTGCCAGCAAGGACTCGCCTTACTATTGGGACATTACCAAAGAGCCTACGCGCTCTCAGTTTGAGCTGTTTAAGAAATACGATAAATTCTGGAAAAAGGAATACGAGGAGCTAGCTAGATATTGCGAGAAGGCTGGTATAGAATTCATGAGCACGCCCTTTGATGTGGAGAGTGCTACTTTCTTAAACGATATAATGCCAGTGTTTAAAATAAGCAGCAGCGACATTACCAACCTGCCCTTTATAGAATACCAATGCAAATTTGGCAAACCCATAATACTTAGCACTGGTGCCGCCTATAAGTGGGAGGTAATGCAGGCGGTAGAAACCATAGAGAAATTTGGCAACAAGTTGTGTTTAATGCACTGCGTGCTCAACTACCCTACTATGGACGAGAATGCTAATTTGGGAATGATAAAAGACATGATACGTCTTTTCCCCGATGCGGTGCCAGGCTACAGCGACCATACTTTGCCAAAGGATATGCACACCTTAGAAGTGGCCACATTGCTTGGAGCCACTGTATTAGAAAAACACTTCTCGCACGACAAAACATTGCCTGGCAACGATCACTATCACGCTATGGACAAAGAAGATTTAAAGCATTTTTGGAACCGCATGGACCGCACCTTTGAGTTGCTAGGCACTTTTGAAATGAAAGCATTAGAAAGCGAAGCACCAGCGAGAAAGAATGCACGCAGAAGTTTGGTAGCAGCTAAAAACATACCTAGCGGAAAAGAAATAGAAATGAGCGACCTAACCTGGAAGCGCCCCGCTAGTGGCATTTCGCCAAGAGACATATCGCAAGTGCTTGGTAAAAAAGCAGTGAGAGATATAGAAGAAGATGAAGTGATGAAATGGAATTTTATTATTTAAAAATAAAATTCAACACATTTTCAAATTCACAAACCCGATAATTAGCGGGACAAATTCATTCAATAAAATTATGCGCTACACCCAACTTCCTTCAACATTCTACACCACTGCCCGCCAGCGTTTCGCTGCGCAAATGAAACAAGGTGGTCTTGCCATTTTTAGCAGCAACGATATTTACCCAACCGGTGCCGATGGTCATTTGCCATTCAAGCAAGCGTCCGATATTTTTTACCTCAGTGGAGTGGATCAGGAGGAGAGCATATTGCTTCTTTTCCCTCATGCATTCAACGCAGCGCACCGCGAAATTCTTTTTTTAAAAGAGACTAGCGAGCATATAGCTATATGGGAAGGCGCCAAGCTTACCAAAGAGCAAGCGCGCACGCAAACAGGTGTGCAAACAATAATATGGCTTAGCGATTTTGAAAAAACACTGCGTGTATTGCTTGCAGAAGCAACATGTATTTACTTAAACGACAATCCGCACACGCGCGCATCTATAGAAACTGAAACACGCGAAATGCGATTTGGCAAATGGATAAAAAATAATTTTCCAAACTATACCATAGAGCGCAGCGCGCCCATACTATACGCCCTGCGTGCGGTAAAGGACAAGGAAGAAGTAGCGCAACTACAGCGCGCTATAGACATTACCCGCGGTGGTTTTGAGCGAGTAATGAAGTTTGTAAAACCCGGTGTAATGGAGTACGAGCTAGAGGCAGAATACATGCACGAGTTTTTGCGCAACGGCTCGCGCGGTTTTGCCTACACACCCATTATAGCCTCTGGCGAGAGCGCTTGTGTGCTGCATTATATAGACAACGATAAGCCTTGTAAAGATGGCGACTTGCTGCTGATGGATGTGGGTGCAGAGTATGGCAACTACAATGCAGATATGACACGCTGCGTGCCTGTAAGCGGAAAATTTTCTGCACGCCAA
>JANOXJ010000100.1:0-24095 GCA_031418455.1 Flavobacteriales bacterium
TCGTTGGTGGCAGAATTGACCACACACCAAATAGAATCGGATACAAAATCGAAATGGCAGCAGGAGGTGTCTTGCTCACATGGCGGCTGTGTGAAGCAGATGGTGGTATCAGCACAATATTGCGGTGGATTGACCATCGAATTGCTCATCAAAATGGTAATGCAATTGCTAAATGGACTGCCTGCAGGTGGTGCGTAAACACCAGTTATGGTTGTTGGCCCATTTATCAAAGTCGGATTCGTCCATCCTATGGTGGTATAGTTATTTGTACCATACAACTCCAAATAACCACAGCCATCCACATCTAAATTGAAGTGATATTCGGTCTCGTTGGTTAAAGGATCTACCACACACCAAATGGAATCGGATACAAAATCGAAATGGCAACATGCGGTGTCTTGCTCGCAAGGCGGCAGAATAAAACAAGCGGTATCGCTATAACAACAAATGGGCGCTTCACTGAGCGAATCATAACTTACCACATGCACTCTAAAACATAACGTGTCGCCTACATTACCATTGTAAATCGTTGCTGTTAATTGTGGCGAAGTACCTCCCGGTGCAATCGTTACAAAATTCAAATTGGGTGCATAAAGCAATCCCATATTGGGAGGTAAAACCTGCAACGAAACCTCAGTAATTGGTGTAGTCAAATTGTTAACCACATTGTAGGTTACTACATAGTTACCCAGTGCATCACAATACACACTGTCAATATTCAAACCGGCACATAAAGAATCGCATGGATAAAGCGTTAAATCCAGCACGCCAGTCGTATCGAGGCATCCAAAACTATTGGTTACAATCACAGAATACAATCCACTAACGGAGGCAGGGTAATTCTGCATAGTAGCTCCGAGTATAATATTTCCATTGTTCAACCATTGATAGGTGGTTCCTCCTACCGGACCGGGAATGGTATACACTCCACAAGTATCATAACATCCCTCATAAAATGAACAGAGATAAGGCATTGGATTTACAGTAACGCAAAACACATTGGAGTTTTTGCAACCGATTGTATCCGTCACTTCTAACGTGTAACAACCGCTTTTTGTAGGAAAAATGGTGTCTGTAACGGCACCTGTATTCCATTGAAAAGTAACAGTTGGGTCAGGATGAAAGCCTACCAATACAATTGTGTCGCCCTGGCAAACGGTAGTGGGTCCAATAGGCGTAATGATGGGTGGGACAGGATTTGGCCAAACCGTAAGGACATGTACAAGTGTGGTATCGCTGCAACTGGTTGTGGTATCGGTCAAGACAACTTGATAATTATAAACACCAGGAGTGTTTCCAGTTACAAATACACTATTTGATGTTTGTCCATTTGCATTTGCATCATTACTCAACCAATTGTATGTCCAGTTTATATTATATGTCACAGAAAGCATGGCGGATTCGCCAACGCACAATTTGTTTGGCCCTTGAATTTGAGCTGCAGGAGCATTGTGGACTATAATATCAATAAATGTAGAATACATGCATCCATTCAGGTCGGTAACTGTAACCGTATAAATTCCTGTTGATGTCACTATGGTGGAATCATTTACAGACCCATTACTCCACAGATATGTGCAGCCGGGGCATGTTGGTGCAACAAGCAGCACGTCTGTTCCGGCACATACAATGGTATCCGGAAAAGCTGTAATATTTCCCGATGCAGCAGGCGCATTGATATTTACATTTTGAGTAAGCGTATCATAGCAACCAAAAATGTCTCGAACGATGAGCGTTACAGGATATGTTCCGGACAAAGTATATGTGCTATTTGGATTTTGATTCAATGAAGTTCCAGCATTGCCGAAATCCCAATTCCAATAATTCACTGATGCAAAAGAAGCATCGGTGAAAGCCACAGGAATGTTCACACAGTTCGGATTACTGAAATTAAATGACGCTGTAGGTTGCGGACGCACTATAACAGTTTTTGTAATGGAGTGCGAACATGTGCCATTGCCAATAGTGAGCACCACAGTGTACGTGCCTGATGAAGCATAAAGGTGACATGGATTTTGTAGGCCGGATGTATTGCTATCACCGAAATTCCAGTTCCATGTGGTGATATTGTTGCCCGCTGTGTAGGTGCTGATATCAGTGAAACAAACAGAGTCATAACTACAACCAACCGTGAAATTGAAATTTGCAGCCAGAGGAATCTCGATTTGTCTTGTAGCTGTTAAGGTACAAGTGGCCGGTGGTGGAGTAAGATTGGGTACATCACCTGTTAAGGTAACCAAATAAAATCCGGCAATGGCGTAGGTATGTGTTGGGCTGGTTGATGTCGACCCATTTCCATCGCCAAAGTTCCAATTGAAATTACTTGCACCAACAGAAGTATTGGTAAAAGAAACCGGGTTGCAAGGGGAATTGGTGAATCCAACAAAGGCAGAAGGATCGGGAGTGCAAGGATTGCCGCCATTGCATACGATTTGTGAAATGGTAATTGAATTTGAAACGGATGAACATCCGTTTGCATCGGTAACTGTGACACTAAAAGTCCCCGTTGTATTGACAGTAATACATTGTGTAGTGGCTGCATTGTTCCATAAATAGGTATAGCCCGGATTACCAAGAGCACAAATGGTAACACTAAACGGTGTTCCTATACAATAGGTAAGTGGATCACCAGAACTAATGCTAGCGGTAGGACCAGGAACACTTGCAACATTGTAGGGAATGTTTGCAGAACATCCATTAGCATCTGTGGCTGTTACACTATAGTTGCCAGGCAATGTGACAGTAAGTGGATTCGAAGTAGATGTATTGCTCCACACATAGCTTATACCTCCTGTTGCTTGCAGTAGAACACTACCTCCTGGACATAAGGTTCCAATTTGGGTGATACTAACCGCGGGACTTGGGTTCAATGATACAATTACAGAATTGGAAACGGACTGACCACAAACTTCTACTGTAAGTGTTACAGTAACATTTTGGGGAGCGTTATTACCCCATTCTATAGTAATGGAAGGTGTACCCTGACCACCAATAATAGCACCTGAACTGGAAGGCAAAAGACTCCATGTATAGTTAGTACCAGAAGGATAACTAGACGTAGTGAATACGTTCGATGTTCCATTTGCACAAGCTGCTACAACAGGCGGAATAATCGGAGCTATAGGTATTGCAATTGCATTGACATTAAAAACAGCAGTGTCAGAATTGCAAAAGGGAGCATTCGGCATTTGTTGGAAAGCACTCACAATGAAAGGTGGGATTGTGCCCCAAGTCACGTTAATGCAATTCCCTGTTGCAGTGGCAGGCGTGCCACCTGTAACCATCCAATTAACGGTTCCGCTGCCAGTGGCGCAATACGAGTGTGTACTGTTGGCACATACAATGGAGTTGCCCGTAATGACTGGCATTGAGGGAGGAGCCACAACAGTAACAAACCTAAAAGCGGTATCGGTACAAGTCGCGTTGGGATTCAGTGGCACAGCTGTGATAATAAAATTACCGGTAAAGCCATTCCAATTCACACTGGTAGATGGAGCAGGGCCGGCCGCAATGATGGGGCCAGCAGGAGAAACACTCCACGTAAGAGGTATTCCAAGATTCGAAGAATAATTTGAAGTGCCGTTTGCACAGGCCAACTTATCACCAAAGAGTGTTAATTCTGGACGTGCCCGAATGATAAATTGCGCACTTCCGCCACAGCCAAGCAATGCATCCCAATAATTGACAGTCAATGTATCATTACAAAACAAGAATGGGTTCGAAGGCCAACAGATTTCTACTTCTTCGCAGCAGGTTGTATCTCCAACAATGGAACCACAACCACCGCTCAAAGACCACGTGTAGGATGCTCCACTAAATTTTGGCAAGTAATATTTTTCACAACTTCCCGGGCAGACCTTCGCAGGGCCGGTAATAACAGCAGTAGTTGGAACAATTGGAATATAAGCACAAGTGGTGTCACTGCACAAGCCACCGCAGCCGGTAACCACAAGACATAAGGTACCCAATTGTCCGGGACCCCATGCAACTGAAACACTTTGTAAGTTGTTTGCTCCGATTATGGTACCTCCTGAAACAATCCAATTGTAAATACAGCCAGATGAACTGGTGGAATAAGTAGCGTTATCAAACGCACAAAGCGTTGATGGACAAGAAATATCGGGTCCCGGTAATGAGCTCACAACAATTGCACTTGTTATTGTATCAGTGCAATGACAAGCATTCATGGCAATTAAAGTAATGGTATAAGATCCAGGAGTAGAATACGTATAAGAGAATGTTGGAGCTGCGCTGGTTGAAGTACCACCATCACCAAAAAACCACTGATAAGAAGTTGCTCCGGTTGATAGATTTTGGAAATTGACAGGTGAGTTTAAACAAACGTTTGCTTGATGAGAAAAAGCAGCAACAGGCAAATCAACTTTTTCAACACAGATTTGAGCGGAATCTAAACAACCCCATTGATTTGTTTCATACACAGTTAATGTACCCGTTGCGGTGCCATCCCAAGTTACAGCTACAGAATTTGTAGACTGACCGGTAAAGGAAAGATGACCAGTAGGTGCCCATAAATAAGTACTACCGGCATTCAAAACAGTAGAATAAGTGATGGTAGCAAATTTGCAAACCTTTTCACAATCGTTACCTCCATCTGTCCCCACAGCCCCAGACTGATTGTTATGCGTTGGGCAAGTTGGGTAGGGTACATGCGTAATGACGGGTGTCGGTTTCGGGAAAATGGACACACTTAAGGTGTGAAAAATTTGCGTTGAGTTTGGCAAATTCACGGTGACCACAATGGTCCCTATTCCGGCAGAACCCCAAAGAATTGTGGAAGCTGCTGTATTTGTTGGACTCGCGGATACTTCGCCAGTCACATTCCATGAATAACTTGCCCCAACAACGATGGGCACATTATAATTCATTGCATCTCCGACACAAACTGAATCAGCTCCTGAAACTTGGGCAAATGTGCTTGTAGAAAAAAGTATTGATAAAATACTAAAAATGAAGACAGCCTTCATTTTTTTTACGAAAAACGGAATTGTGGTAATCATAAGTAAGTTCTTTAAGGTAAGATTAGCAAGGCGAATGTATAGTGAAATGTATCTAAGTCTGCCATCGGTTTGCTTTTGATACGTAAAGTTGATAAATAGCCTTTTCTGAAAAGTTAGGAAGGCTCAGTTCGATGTATAAAAGATTGATTTCAATGCTAAATTAACGAACCTCTAAAAGCACCTACCGGCAAGTGGCGCTTCAGTGGTTAATTGAAGTCACGGCTCAGCCGAAATGCTTCGTATTAAGTTCAGTGGTGGCAGACAGTCCCGATAGCTATCGGGATGCTTCGAAATCGCCAACTTCTTGTAGCTGCCACAAGTTAATTCTACCCCACATTCACTTCAGCAGTTTCCCTCCAATAAGCATCTAAGAAATAATAAGTATCTAAGAAATTTAATAAGGAAAGAAATTCCATATTGAAAGTTAGAGCTGGCAAGTTGTCTCGGCAGAGCGCGAGAGGCGCAATAAAATTCCTACCCCAAAACCTGTAAAATCACCATTTCGGTTTTTCATTTATTTATATATATTTATTGCATAATCAAAATGAACAAAGGGCTGGAGGTAAATTCAGCGCCTCTCGCGCTTTGCCGAGACAGTCTGACTTTATGAGAAACTGTAGCGTGAGCTGCACTAAACAAACGGAGGTCACAAATGCGAAAATTGAAGCATGTGCATCATTCACGAGAGCCAGACAGAACTGAAATATTCAGCTGACTTTACCGTGCAACTCAGCCAACCAACCTATCTCAAATTATCCTACATTTACAGAGACCAAAAGTTATCACTGACTACTGTGCTTTTGGTATCAGACAACAATTCAGAGGTCAAAAATCAAATAAATACAATCAACCCAAAGGCTCATTCAAAGAATCACTTTCAGAGAATAGGACTTACTATAATTTCTTTATTGTTTGTTCAACAAATTTGGTCTCAAGAATCAGAATTTGTTGATGGATTTAAAATTGCAATGGAAAAGGCAATGCAAGCAGATAATGTATATTCATCCTTTGTCACGGGGCCTGACGATGCAAGTCGTTCTACATTCACCCGTGCCAATGACGGTAGCTATGTCATTCCTGTAGTGGTTCACGTCTTACATGAAGATGGTGCGGAGAACATCTCAGATGAACAAATTACCGATGCAATTGAACATGCCAATATGCAAATGGCTGGTGGAGAGGGAGGTTTTGACGTTGAAATTGAACTGCGACTTGCAAGGATAGACCCTGACGGAAATTGCACAAACGGCATCACACGACATCTGGTTGACAATTCTATAGTGAATCTGAATCAATATGATGATTTAGGCAATCCAGACCCAGACAATTATGACCCAAATGCGTTATCGGACGAAGAGATGAAGGACATCGTAAGATGGCCAGTGGATAACTATCTCAATATTTGGATTGTGCGATGCATTGAAGGAAACCCTGACCCGGGTTGTGGCACAAATGGTGGAGTTGCGGGATATTCATACTTCCCAACTGTTAGCGACTACTTAGACGGGATTGTTATCAAACACAAGTATTTTTGAAACTCAGGCACTGCTGCACTAATCCTGTGAATACCCTAGTACATGAATTTGGGCATTACATCTATCTCTATCATGTTTGGGGGCCAGACTGGTATTCTATAGGTCAAATGTGTCTTTATCAGTGCGAAGATGGGGGCAACTGCGATACACATGGCGACAGAGTTTGTGATACGCAGAGATGCAAAGGGCCTTTTATACAAATTGGAGGTGGTTGTATGCCTCCATATGACAATCTTTGTAATGAATGTTCCAATTATGACCCAGCAAGTCTATATCCTGTTGAAAATTACATGTCCTACCTCCATGTCTGTCAAGACCGGTTTACAGAAGGCCAGGCTGAGCGATTGCATTGGGCATTGGAAACCTATCGTCCAAACCTCTTCACTATAAGCAACTTGGCACTGACTGGTGTGGCATTCTACAATTCTGACCCAGTTACTATTTCCAGCACACAGATTTGGAACGCGTTAAATCATCCGGCAGGGCAAACCTTCATCGGAACAGTAACAGTTCAATCAGGAGTCACTTGGACTATCAATAACAACATGAATTTGCGTTTCGGACCTGACGCCAAATTGGTCATACAACCAGGAGCGAAAGTCATTGCAAACGGCACACACTTCACCAATGTTTGTGGAGATTATTGGCCCGGCATTGAAGTATGGGGACAATCCACCGAACGCCAGCTTGCTTCATTGCAAGGAATATTAGAACTCAAAAACGGAGCTATTATCGAACATGCGGGTTGTGGTATTCGTCTCGGTCATGTTGTTTCTACCAACCCAACTTGGATTTATGACTGGGACAAGGGCGGGGGCATCGTGAGAGTAAGCGCCAATTCCATCCTTAGAAACAACAGAAAAGATGTGGAGTTCCTGCCTTATCAAAATTACTATTGGTCAAATGGTGTGAAAGTCCCAAAAAAGAACCTTTCCTTTTTTAACGACACCGAGTTCTTGGTTGATGAAATCATGCCCGGTGTACCCAATTTAAATCAGCGTGTAAGTCTTTATGATGTTGATGGTATTCGTTTCCTCTCTTGCAATTTCCATATTGAAGGTGTTGCTTTGACAAATTACTCAATCCAAAACAGGGGCTATGGAATTTATTCTTTGGTTTCAAGTTTTGAGGTGAATGGCAGATGTTCTGCCTATGTTCCACTTGGCAGCGAATGTGACCCAGGATATTTGACTGCTGAAACACTTGGTGAAACCGGCAGCGATATAATTCCAAGCCGATTCAGTAATTATCTATTGGCCATTCGTTCTATTGGTGCTGATGGTTTTGCGAACACATCTGTGAGTGCTACCGTTTTCAAGAGCAATGAAATGGGCATTTTCCTGAAAGCAGTGGACCAAGCATCCATCTACCGAAACAGATTTTTCATTAACGAGCAAGACTACTTTATTGGTTATGGAGCAAGTCTTGTTGGCTGCACTGGCTACAAAGTAGAGCGCAACATTTTTGAAGGAACGGGAGACTTAGAAGAACTGAACACAGGTATTTGGATTTCTGATAGTGGCCAACTACCAAATGAAATATATCTTAATGATTTTACTGGTCTTATTGCAGGTTCAATAGCACAAGGAGAACAGGTGAACGAAGATGATGACTACTCAGGTCTGGAAATGCTTTGTGGCCTCTACGAAAACAGCAAATACAATCTGGCCGTTGAACAATACGGCACTCAGCATGGAAAAATTGCTCTGAGACAAGGAGACCTAGCCATTGATGATGAAGATTACACAGCTCCCGCAGGTAATTTATTTACTCAAACAGATTGGGGCATAGCCTTACCATACACTGACTATTACATCTGCCCAGACCCAGATTGTGACCCAATCATATATGAACACCACAATGAATTAAGCAGTGTGCCAGTTGTCCCGGTGCAAATTGACCCGTTACAAGTTGAGACCTCTGATAATCTTCCACTGTTCATTACACGCGAATCTGCTTGTCCCACTGACAAAGGCATACCAC
The DNA here is from genome assembly GCA_031418455.1 of Flavobacteriales bacterium. Classification (GTDB taxonomy): domain Bacteria; phylum Bacteroidota; class Bacteroidia; order Flavobacteriales_D; family Sanyastnellaceae; genus JANNVZ01. Next base: position 8,537 of record JANOXJ010000100.1, read on the forward strand.
ACACACCTGGGCATCTTCATTCACTGGTACTTGTGAAGCGATTGGAAATTGAGGCCATAAAAGGCGAACTGGAAGGACTGATAGATGGAGGAAATACGCTAACAGTGCAATCCTTTGTAAGCAACGCAAACAACAGCAGTGCAGCAATCCGCGCAAATCTGCTTCCACTAACGCCATATTTGAGTGATGATGTAATGAGTGGTTTGTTGACGCGCCAACCCGCAATGAATCCTTGGCATTTGTGTGAGATATTGATTGCATGCTCACCGTTTAAACCGGACATGTTCACAGAAGTTGAGAATGCAAATCTTCTTTCTGATTTTCTGTTTGGCCTTTTATCTGAATATCAAAGCGGAACAAACGGCCTCGATAGCAAGGAATCATCGCTGAAACAAGCTGAACTTGAAAAAGCAAACGCCCTGAACAGTTTCATTCGCACCCGTATCACGGAAGACGAGGAAAATTATTATCTGGAAGAAGTAAAAGAACTAATGACAGGTGAAGACATCAACCAAGAGATAAGAAAAAAAGTAGCCATACTTCGTCAGGAGAATAATCATTCAACAGCAGTTTCATTGCTTGCTACCTACGATGAAAATCCTGATAATGATGTATGGAAACAATTTATGGAAGTGCTGCTTGACATAGACGCAGCAGGAGGCTACCACACGGCTTCAAATTCACATATTGCTGCGTTAGATGCTCTTGCCGCTTCGGGCAAAAATGGTAGCCAACATGCCAGTGCTATGTTGGAAGTGCTTACTGGAGTTGTTCCTTTGGAAGAGTACAACCTGCCCGTGGAAGAGTACAACCTGCCCGGTGGCGGTGGAGGTTTGAAGTCGCTCAAAGTGCGTGAAAGCGTTCGCAGACCTTCATTGGTTGGAGTTTATCCCAACCCAGCGCAAGGCGAGTTCTACATAACTTATGTTCTGCCTACTGAACATGAAAGTGCATTGATACACATTTTCGATTTACAAGGCAAACTTGTGCAAAGCGAAAACATAACTTCTGGGTATGGCATTCTGAGCCTCAACGCAAAACATTTTGCTGCGGGCAGCTACGTATTTGAATTGGAACTCAACGGCCAAAAAGTGGCCACTGAGAAATTCCAGATTGTTGAATAGAATTTGAACTTGAATTACCTTGCCGCTTTCGCGGCAGGGTATTTTCTAAATTTTTCAATCCATGAAAACAATCAAACAAATAGCGATTTTCTTCCTTTTTTTGTTAATAACGGAATGTCTGCATTCACAAAACTTAAATTGTGAATGGATACATTCATTTGGAGGAATCCAAGGAGATGATGGATGGGACGCAACTTCCGACAGCCAAGGAAATTTCATTATAGCTGGCCAATTCTCAGGAGACATTGACATTGACCCATCAGAAAATGAATTTATTCTTTCATCCAACGCTTCGCAAAGTGCCTTTCTCGCAAAATATTCTCCCAATCAGGAATTGATATGGGCCTATAATCTTGGAGAGGGTAACTACAGTTATATATGGAAGGTAATCTCTTTGGAAAACAACAGCATTATGATTTGTGGAGAATTTTACGAGACTTGTGATTTTGATTTTAGTAGTGAGCAATTCATCCTTGAGTCAAGCGGATTTGGAGATGCGTTTATTGCTATCTATACAAGTGAAGGAGAATTAAACATGGCGAAAAGTATTGGTGGGAATTTGGGAGATAATTCCCTTTGTGGTGCTTGTGACTCTGAAGGCAATATCTATTTCGGGGGTCACTTTACAGGCACCATTGATTTGGACCCCTCTTCAAATGAGTTTGTTGTAAATGGCTATAATGCTGCAATGCTTGATATGTTCATCGTGAAATTATCTCCATTAGGTGAATTCATTTGGGGCGGGACCGTTATTGGACCGGGATTGGAAATTCCAGCAGATATGTGTCTAGATAGCCAACAGAATATTATTGTTGCAGGGCTTGTTGAGGGAGAGGCTGATTTCGATTTAAGCGATAATATTCAATATATAAATGCTCAAATAGAAACCAACAATTACAATTGTTTCATAGCCAAATATTCGAGTGATGGGACACTATCAGAAGGTTTTGTATTTGGGGGAGTTGGCGATGACTTCATAAGAACAATGATTCCCAATAGCACAGGATATATCATTAATGGATATTACAGTGGATATGGAGATTTTGACCCCGGAGACAACACACTAAATTTATCTACATTCGGTGACAAAGATGGTTTTCTAATGCAATTAGACTTTGATTTTAACGCTATCTGGTCGTATAGCATTGGAAATGATGGTGAGGATTCCTTTAATGATTTGACAATTGATGCCTTCGGAAATATCGTTGCGTGTGGTTCTTTTGAAATATCTATTGATTTCGACCCCGGTGATGAAGAATTTATTTTGACTGTTCCAGAAACAGTTGAAGGAGTTTATCTTGATGCCTTTGCATTAGTGCTAAATCCATCTGGTCAATTTATAGAAGCACAGAACTTTGGCGGTTGGGCAAATGACCATGGAAATGGTATTGCTATAAGCGGTAACAAAATATTGTTGTTAGGAGATTTTCAGTATGAAACTACTAATGCAATATGCTCGGCCTCTGTAAATAGTGACGGTGAACCATATTCCGATGATGTGTTTGCGATATGTTTTTCATCAAATTATTTGTCAGTGGGAGAGATACCATTTGATAACAATAGCATCTATCCAAATCCAGCATCCAATTTACTTACTGTAGATTTCAAATTTGCAATTGAGAAATTACAAATCACAAACGCATTAGGTCAAGTTTTACTTGATGATTTACCTAAAGAAAATTTAGCTCAACTAGAGCTTGACATTTCAAAACTTGAACAGGGTGTTTACTTCGTAGCTGTGCGAACAAAACACGGTTTATCCGTTCTACGATTCATAAAGGAATATTAAAAACGGCCTCGTATAACCGCACCTTGGCGCAAGTCTGAAACGAAGTTTTACTTCGATTTATCACAATAGCTATTGGGAGTGTGGCCCGTCCATGCGGTATTCATTGCTGGCAGTCAGTTTAGTGCTACCCCGCCTGAATAACACAATCAGGTAGGGAAATCACCAAAGTCTTAAACTCGCCAACAGAAAAGCAACATCGAAAAGCCCGACATTTCACAAAAAGAAAGACGAACAAATAATAAATTAATTTTGACAGATTAAATAAAACGGGTTAAGCAGAAAACCGAATAGAGTAGCAAATAAAAAAAGGACCATGAAAAAATTTATGATAGATATTCTTTTACAAGGAATAGACGATGAAACAAGAATGAGATTATTGCCTAAGGAACAAGAGATGGTAAAGGAATGGGAGGACAATGGTACACTTTTGGCCTCTTATATAAAAGGTGATACTGCTGGAATTTACTTGGTGCTAATGGCTAACGACAAATTAGACGCAGACAAAAAACTTTCAACTCTGCCTTACTATCCGTATATGAAAATTGAAATAATGACATTGAGGTAATCAGTTAGATATGGATTAGGCTAGCTAACAATGTCGCCAATCGCGCTGCCTTCTCTGGCGCGGGTTTAGCTCAGCGTAACCAGCGCCAAATACTTTACTTGGCTTTCAGTCAAGCAGGGTTTACGTTAGCACCATGTGTGGGAGAAAGAATACAAAAAATTATAATATATAGGGCTGCTAACCCTACACAGTATGCGGCACTGGCAGCACTGCGCTAAACCCGCACCACTGGGGTATGTCATTTTTAATAAGTGCATTATGTATCAATAACCAAAGCGATAGGGACTGCTATACCGCTACCATTTGCGGCACTGCTGTTTACCATTCTGCCGGGTAAAACTTGCTCACCGATAAAAGATATTTTTAAAATACCCTATTCAAGGCATCATCCAAAATCATTGATGATAATACCATTGTGCCGCCCATTTCAACTGAATTGTTGGCCCTTTGTAATCCCTATGAATAGCTATAAAATACTCTTCTTTTTTAGTTTGCTCGCTAGCTCGCTTGCTCAAGCGCAACAAGCAGACACCACCATCGCATCTACCCTGCAAGAGGTGCTAATACAGGTAGCCAAGCCGCTGGGCATGGAGCGTATGCCAGACATAAAAGACAACGTGATATATGCCGGCAAAAAAACAGAGGTCACACTATTAAATAAAACACACGCTGACCTTAGCACCAACAATACCCGGCAGGTTTTTGCTAAAGTGCCGGGCATGAGCATTTGGGAAAATGACGGCAGCGGTATACAGGCGGGCGTGGCCTCTAGGGGTCTCAGTCCCAACCGTTCATGGGAGTTTAATGTGAGGCAAAATGGACACGATATCAGCTCTGAGGTATTTGGCTATCCAGAAACCTATTACACGCCACCTATGGAAGCTGTGGAAAAAATTGTTGTTGTCAGAGGCGCAGCCTCTTTGCAATTTGGTCCTCAATTTGGCGGGCTGCTCAACTATCAAATAAAAAAGGGAAGCCCCAACAAGCCCCTCACTTTTGAGACACAGCAAACAGTAGGCTCTTATGGCCTGTACAACACCTTCAACGGAATAGGTGGCACACATAAAAAGTTTTCATATTATGGTTTTTTTCACCAGCGTGCTTCAGAAGGATGGCGTCACAATAGCTATTACTCCATTCACACTGGTTATCTTTCTGCTACTTATCAGCTAAGCAAAAAAATAAGTATTGCAGGTGAATACACCCGCATGAACTACCAAAGCCAGCAACCTGGCGGGCTTACAGATGCTATGTATAAGGAGGATCCACGCCAATCGCTGCGCGAAAGAAATTGGTTTGGAGCTCCGTTCAGTGTACTGTCACTCACTGTTAACTACGCAGTTTCGTCTGACATAAATATTGAAATTAAGTCGTTTGCTACCGTTGCCGAGCGCTCCAGTGTTGGGTTCACCAGTTCCATAGCTGTGCAGGATACCATTAACAGTAGCACGCTTGAATACAATGCAAGGCAGGTAGATAGGGATGCGTATAAAAATTACGGCACTGAAGCACGCATGTCCATTAAATATAAATTCTTAGGAAAAGAAACCACTTTTGCAGGAGGTATAAGGGCTTACCGCGGAAACACCGACCGCCATCAACTGGGTGTAGGCACAACAGGCAATGATTTTGATTTAACCCTTACCAACCCGCAGTACGGCCGTTCTTTAGAATTTGAAACCACCAATTATGCGGCATTTGCAGAAAACATTTTTCACATTGGCAAACGAATAAAAATAGTACCCGGTATTCGCATGGAATACCTTGAAAATAAGAGCAAGGGCTATATCAATGTGACACCAACAGGCACCTTGAATGATGACAAAAGAGTGCGTCAAATACTCCTCTATGGCATGGGTGCTGAATTTGCAGTAACCGACAAAACAAGTCTTTATGGCAACTATTCATTGGCTTATAGGCCCGTTACCTTTTCAGAATTAACACCCTCCGCCACTACTGATATTATTGACCCCAACTTAAAAGATGCCAGTGGCTTCAATGCTGATATTGCCTACAGAGGAACGGTAAAAAATTACTTGAGTTTTGATGTGGGTGTTTTTTACTTGCTTTATGATAACCGCATAGGAACTATTACTCAGAATGGTACACCCTTCAAAACAAACATAGGAACCTCTGTAAGCAAGGGTGTTGAATCCTACATTGAAATAAATCCTATTAAATACTTCACGGATAATTCAAAACTTGGAAGCATCAGTTTCTTTGCATCCAATGCATGGATTAATGCACAGTACATAAAGTGGAACAACCCCAGCATTGCCAATGAGCCTTCCAAGTCCATTGAAAACAAACGTGTTGAAAATGCTCCGCAATACATCCACCGTTTTGGAGTCACCTATTATTTAAACGAGTTTTCTGTCTCCTTTCAATTAAGCCGTGTTGGAGATGTGTATACAGATGCAGCCAACACCGAAGCCCCCAATGCAGCCGCCACTATCGGAAAACTGCAGGGCTATCAGGTAATGGATGCTTCGCTTTCATACAAATTCATGGGGCGCTTTAACATCAAAGCTGGAGTGAACAATCTGGCAGATGAAAAATACACCACACGCAGAGCGGGCGGATACCCTGGCCCTGGTCTATTGCCCGGCAACGGAAGAACAGCTTTCGTGAGTTTTGGTGCGTCTTTTTAAGCCGCCTCGGAATAAATAACATACTATTTCGTGCACGCTCTATTTAGATGGGGCTGGCTAGCAATGTCGCTAATCACGCTGGCTTCTCTAGCGCGGGTTTAGTGCAGTGTAACCTCCCGCCAAGCACTACAGGCTGCGCCAAATACTTTACTTGGCTTTCAGTCAAGACTGGTTTACGTTAGCACCATGAGCGGGAGAAAGAATACAAGGAATGATTTCATATCGGGCTGCAAGCCCTACACAGTATTTGGCACGGGTTACGTTGCGCTAAACCCGCTATTAGGTTATAGTATGGTGCATCTGTTTGTTGATAGCAATGCACTCCCCGCAATATTTTGCAACCCTTACTAATAATTGTATAAGGCTTGTGGACAAAGGATAAATCACCTTTGTGTTGGCTTTTAACGCACGTTATAAGCACTACAAAAAAACAACCTTATAAATAATAGTAACATGGACAATAAAGCAAAAAAGGGCAAAGCAGAATTAGCTTCAATACCTAAAGCCGAAAACAAAAAGGGGATAGAAAACCACAAGAAGGCGGCTACACATTTTGAGGCTGCTGCCAAGAGCCATTTGGAAGCTGCCAAACACCACGAAAACGAAAATCATGATAAGGCAGCCAAGAGCACTGTAGAAGCGCATGGCCATGCCCACCTGGCACACGAAGCACAAAAAGAAGATGTCAAACAACATTCTACTAAGGTATAAGAGCATAGTGAGGTACTTGTGTGCACTTGACAGAGCGGTGCTTGTAAGTTCTTTTATGTTAATGATGGCGTCAACTTCTAAGGCGCAGGTGTTGCAAACGGTGCCCAGTGTAGATTTGAATAGATACATGGGCAAGTGGTACGAGATAGCATCTTTTCCGCAGCGGTTTCAAAAAGGGTGTGAATGCACTAGTGCAGAATATACCCTAAGCACTAAGGGCTATGTAATAGTAGAAAACCGCTGCAACAAAAGCAGCAAAAAGGGAAAGGAGTCTTACATAAAGGGCAAAGCCTTTGTAGTGGAAAATAGCGGCAATGCAAAACTGGAAGTACAATTTTTTTGGCCACTGAAGGGTAAATATTGGATAATAGATTTGGCTGATGACTATAGCTATGCGGTGGTAGGCCATCCCAATAAAAAATACCTTTGGATACTGGCCAGAAAACCCATAATGCCCGACACTACCTACCAGGCCATAGTCCGCAGTTTGGAAGACAAGGGTTTTGATATATCGAAACTAAAGCGCACCGAGCAGCGCTAAACAAACGAGCTACCTATAGGCATAGCACAGTGTGCATGCTTCACAACATTTACTTTTTTATTATCAAATCATCTAGGCCTGTGTTTGGCTGCAAGCCATGGCCATTATAGGAAGTAATTAATAATACACTTCCAACTGCCTCTAATGATTACAGTAAACAAACTTGGAATAATACTTTCCAAAACCGCCCATAGTTTTGAATGCGAGGGCGTTCTTAATCCTGCTGTTATAAAAGTGGATGGCACCATCCATATGTTTTACAGAGCAGTGGCCAAAGACAACTATTCCACCATAGGCTATTGCAACCTGTCATCGCCATTGGTGGTGCTCACGCGCAATGATGCTGCCTTGCTGTGCCCAGAGTCAGATTATGAATTTCAGGGTTTGGAGGATCCGCGCATAGTGGAAATAGAAGGCATCTACTACATGACATATACTGCCTATGATGGCATAAATGCATTGGGTGCACTGGCCACATCTACCGACCTTATGCACTGGCATAAGCATGGCATAATAGTACCTAAAATAACCTACCATGAATTTAAACACTTCATAGAATCTGAAGGAAAAATAAATGAAAAGTACATCCGCTTCAATGAACATCAAAAGAGCCACGATAAGCAGGACAGAACGGTGTTTTTATGGGACAAGAACCTCATTTTTTTTCCAAGAAAAATAGATGGCAAATTTTGTTTCATGCACCGTATAAAGCCCGATTTACAAATAGTAGTGTCCATTGAAACTATAGAAGAACTTACGGTGGGCTTTTGGCAAAATTATTTGCTCCACTTTGACGACCATATAGTGCTGCCGCCAAAGTACGACCACGAGGTAAGTTACATAGGCGGTGGTTGCCCTCCTATAGAAACAGCAGAGGGTTGGCTGGTTATATACCATGGCGTGCACGATACTATAAAGGGTTATGTCTATTCTGCATGCGCGGCTTTGTTAGATATTAATAATCCGCAAATAGAAATTGGACGCCTGCCATACCCGTTGTTTTTTCCTGAGAAAATATGGGAGCTGAAAGGGGAAGTGAACAATGTGTGTTTTGCCACAGGTGCTATTGTAGAAGATGATACACTGTACATTTATTACGGAGCGGCTGACGAAAGAATAGCTGTAGCATCGGTAAGCGTAAAAGAACTTTTATCCGAATTATTATTAAACAAAATCTAAGAACAGAGCATGAATACTTCCAACATAGTTTTAAATCAGTCGTCACATCATCTCAATTTTTGGGAAACCAGCTCGCATCTTGTGGCCATGGGTGCCAATGGCACTATAGAAACCAAAGCGCCACTTCCTGTTGTGCTTTTTGTTACCTCGTTTCCACCAAGAGAGTGCGGCATAGCCACCTATTCGCAAGATTTAATAAATACATTGAATATTCAATTTGCTAATTCATTTACCTGTGGCATTTGTGCACTGGAGTCGGAAACAGAACAGCACAATTATAAAGAGCAACCTCAGTTTATCCTTAATACAGACGAGCACAATGCTTTTGTAAAAACTGCCTTTCAGATAAATAAAGATGAGAACATAAAGCTGGTAGTAATACAGCACGAGTTTGGTTTTTTTGCAGGGCATGAAAATGATTTTAAACTCTTTTTTGAGTACATAACAAAGCCCATTGTATTTGTTTTTCACACTGTGTTGCCGCAGCCTAATGTGGCTATGACCCGCAAGGTGAAGGCCATGGCCGACATTGCATCATCCATAGTAGTAATGACAACAAGCGCGGCCAATATTTTAATGAAAGACTATGATGTGCCTTGCTATTTAATAACCGTAATACCTCATGGTACACACCTGGTGCCTACGGTGAATAAGAAAAAAGTGAAGGAGCACTATCAACTCACTAACAAGAAGGTGCTATCTACTTTTGGTTTGCTGGGTTCCAGCAAAAGCATAGAAACCACCCTTGATGCACTGCCGGAGGTAATTAAAATACATGGCGATGTTATGTTTTTGGTATTAGGCAAAACGCATCCTAACATAGTAAAGCACGATGGTGAAATATACCGCACCATGCTAGAGCAAAAGGTGAAGGATTTAAAGCTGGAACAACATGTAAGGTTTGTAAATGAGTACCTGCAACTGCCGGTGCTATTGGAATATCTGCTGCTGTCAGATATTTATTTGTTTACCTCCAAAGACCCAAACCAGGCAGTAAGTGGCACTTTCTCGTATGCAGTAAGCAGCGGATGTCCTGTAATTTCCACACCCATACCTCATGCTAAAGAGGTGCTGAAAAACAACAACGGAATTATTATTGATTTCGAAAATTCAGCACAATTATCACAAGCCATTATTTCGCTACTAAACAATGAACAGCTAAGGGCAGAAATTTCGTCCAATAGTTTTCATAAAATGGCATCTACTGCCTGGCAGAATTCGGCCATAGCACATGCCTTGTTGTTTGACGACCTTACGGCAAATGCTATAACACTGCAATACCGTGTGCCTGCCATTAACTTGAATCATATAAAACAATTGACCACCAATTTTGGAATGATACAATTTTCTAAAATAGCAGTGCCCGATATACACTCAGGTTATACACTTGATGATAATGAAAGGGCATTAATAGCTACATGCCAGCATTATCAGCTTTTTAAAGATGAAAATGATTTGACGCTTATACATACTTACCTAAATTTTATAGCTTATTGTGTGCAGCCCAATGGCATGTTTTTAAATTATGTGAATGAGCAAAAAGAGTTTACCTCACAAAACGATATAGAAAATTTAGATGACAGTCAGGGCCGCGCTATATGGGCCTTAGGCTATGCAAGCTCTCTTAAGAATGTGCTGCCTCAACATATGATTACCAAGGCAGAAAATAAATTGCAGGTAGCACTATTGCATGTAGACACTATACATTCTACACGCGCTATGGCATTTATCATAAAAGGTTTGTACTATAGAAACAGCGCGGAGAATCATGCGCAATTAGTCACATTTGCCAATAGATTGGTGCAAATGTATAAGCATGAAAAAACTGACGATTGGCATTGGTACGAAAATTATTTGACTTATGGAAATAGCCTTTTGCCGGAGGCCATGCTTTGCGCGCACATTGCTACTAAAAACAATGTATACAAAATTGTAGCGCAGGAGAGTTTTCAGTTTTTGCTATCTAAAATATTTGTAAATGGAAGAATAAAAGTGATATCGAACAAAGGCTGGTGCATAAAGAATAGTGATTCTGCTATGCCCGTGGGAGGCGAACAGCCTATAGATGTGGCCTATACCATTATGGCATTAGAAAAATTTTATAATGCCTTCAAAAAAGCTGATTACAAGAAAAAAGCAAACAAAGCATTTAATTGGTTTCTGGGCGACAATCATTTAAATCAAATAGTGTACAACCCATGCACAGGTGGCAGTTATGATGGAGTAGAGGAACACAACATTAATCTTAATCAGGGTGCAGAGTCTACATTAAGTTATTTGCTGGCGCGCTTGTCAGTAGAGAGAATGAATGAAGCTGATAAATCTTACAGCAAAACAATCATAGGCAACGCACCAACTGCAAAAGCTATGGCAAATAGTTTTGCTATAGAATCCATTCATTAATTGTTGCCTATGCATTATTGCTCATTTGTACCACGCTCATTCTTATTCTGTGCAGCAGTTATGAGTTATTTATGCCCGGCAACACACATCACTCTTTCATACAACACCTAAGCAACTGAGGCCCTACTCAATTATTAATTTAATGCTACTCATTTTATCCCCATCGGATACTATGAGAGAATAAATACCCGGAGCATAATGCGCTGTGTTGAGCTGTGGCATTTCATTTTCGCTTGCGCGGTCCCAGTGCTCGTTCATTATTAGTTTTCCGGTAGCGTCATATAGTTTGCATTCTATTTTTCTGTCGAATCCTATGGCTTGTATGGTGCAACTTAGCTTTGCAGGATTGGGATATACCTGCAAGGTGGCTGTGTGTTTGCTTAATTCGTCTACAGCTACCAGGTTGGTAGCAAAGTAAAAATACTGGTCTGCCTCTTTGCCAAAATCGGGTTCAAAATATTTGAAATCGGAACCGCCTGCGCGCTTCAATTTGCAATAGCCATTGCCATCGTTATTGGCAAAAAAGGAAAGGCCATCTTCGCCTGTGTCGCTCAGGTGAAAGTGATAGCAGCCTTCGTTGAGCACCACCGTGTCTTTAAAGAGTGTGTTGGCCGTAGGGAAATTACTTCTGCTATATATTACATTGTCGTTAATATCCGAAAGGGTGTAAGAGCTTTGCCAGTTGGCACCGTTAGTCTTTAAGAATATAACCAGCCTGTTGTCGTCCAGGTTGGTATATTGGTATATAGGAGGCCTTGTAAATTGTGTTTCGGCATAGTTGTTACTCGTGTTTTCGTCAGCACCATTGGCACTGTAGCCAAGCTGAATATAAAAAGTAAGTTGGTCGCTTGCTCCACCTTGCCACATCATGGCATCTGAACTTTGCAGTGTTATTTCTTCTTTTTGGTGTGGCAAAATATTGCCTGTCCAATGATAGGTGTGTGGCGCACCGCCTACTACACCAAATACTATGTTCAAATCGGTAAGCGGCTCAGAGCCTTTGTTCCTTAGTATAAATTTAGGATTGTCGCACATAGGATTCCAGCGGCTGTGTATCTTCCAGTTGCTTGGGGCTGTTATCATATCTATTTCTGGATCGTGCGCGTGGTGCATAATTCCGTAGCCCACCAGTGTGCCAAAAAATACATAATTGCCATAAGGGTCGTAGCTTATGTTGTAGTCTATATTTATAGAATCTTCATCGGCCACATGCGGAGTCAGTTCAAATTCTTTGGTAGTGGAGTTCATGCCCGGGCACCAACCGGCACGGTCATATATCCATGTGCCACCTTGCGGATATAGCGGATTGGTGCCGCACTCCTGCAATATGTCCCACTGCCATTGTTGCACTCCATTTACTTCCACTTTTTGCATGTTGTTGCAAAACTCTCCACAGTTGTTGTTGTCAGCCCCAAAGCCATGGCCTGTGTTGGTGGTTATCAATTTCCATCCCACCTCATCGGGCATTTTTTCTATGGACTTGTCTACTACCACATTGTCAAAATTGTTGAGGCCCAGATTGGCGTCCCAAACTTTTTCTACACGCAACACATCTCTTTCAGGTGTGCCTTCTATAAATAGAAATTTCATGTCCAACAATTCTTGCCAGTTACCTGCTTCTAATTCCACAGAGTCGCGCAGTAGGGGGGCCCAGTCTGTTACATCTGTCACCCATGTCCAGCCATCATTGCCCAGGTCTAGCTGTATGCCATACATGGTTATAAATCTGTTTAGCTCAAATCTGTTTACTACCTCATAGGGTGCCTGGTAGTAGGGTATATCATTGTTGTTTAAAGTGTATTCCGCTTCGTTCAATACTTCATTTATGGTGTCGCCACTAGTAGTAATTGTATAGCTGTTTTGCACATACCAGTCGTAAGTTACTTCTGTAGCTGTGGGCTGGTTGTTCCACTCCTCATAGTGAGCTATGGAAACAGGTGGCACAGTTTCTACCCACTCACCAGTGGTAGTAACTGAGGCAGTTACATATTGGCCGTTGTTATAAAATCTTGCTTGTGGTTTATGATAATCGTAAGAAAAATTGCGCCACAACTCTTCGCCTTTGTAGGCCACACGTGCCGCGTTGCCGTGCATCCACGCATGTCTGTCGTGTCCGCTTGCATCCAGCACCTGCTCTCCGTTTTCATTGTTGAATTGGTAGTACACCTGCAAATTGCTCCAGTTTGGATGACCAGCATTTAAGTCAATATTCATCCATTCGGAAATGGTGGTGGCATCTAGCTCGGTGTTGAACACAGCAAACTCGTCTATGTTGCCATTGTAAAAATTGTCCCAAGTAACAGCACCACCAATGCTGAATTCTGTAATGCCAGCCATAGAGTTGTCCATATTGGTACCTGAGTGCCACAGCGCACCATTCTTATAAATTTTCATGCTGCCTGTGGTGGTGTTTTTAGTAAAACACCAGTGATTCCATTTGCCTTCTATATCAGCCGTGGTAGCGGCTTTGTCTATACGGTCGTATCCGCCATCATTGCCGGCATCCCAGTATATGCGGCTATTGCTCCATGGTAGGTGCACATTTAATAAGCGTTGGTTTTGCGCTCCACGTCCTTCTAGCAATGTACCGTCCTGTGGTTGTGCAGCTGGGTTGCCATAGTTCCAAAACATTATGGATATTTCTTCATCCACATCAGCAAAAACTTCTGCGGGCACTTTCACCTCGTCTTGCCAATCCATTCTCATGTAATTGTCATTAGCAGGTATATTAATCTCGCATGGAGAGCCGAACGCCAAAGAAACACACGCAGGCGCAGTGGCTTGACTTTGCGAATTGGAATAGCTTAAATCAATTATCAAATGCGAAACACCATCCCACAAAAAGGGCGTTTCTAAAAAGAATTCTTGCCAGCCATTGCCCTCTATTAAAACATCGCTGCTATATACTTCTACCAAATTTTGTGTAACCAATGCCACCAAATCAGGTTGGTTTGTAAGCGCCATTTTAATTTTTAAAAATTGAAATGAGGCAGGCATTCCGCTAAAGTTTAAAGCTATTTTTTGTATGGGTGCACTGGCTAAAAATGCATTGGAAGTAAGTTCGCTGGCACTATAGAGGTATTGTGTGCGCTGCTGATTGTTAGTGGTAAATGGCCCGGCAAGAAGTAGTTCATCACCCGATATTTCCACCGAAGCTTCGCTAAGCATTTCTGTTACTTCCAGGTGAGTTTGCTCATATTGGCGCGTTATCACAGCTGCCTGGCTGGTCATGTTTGCAACATCAAAATTCTGATTGTTGATGAGGTATTCAGGAAAGGCAGACAACAAACTGTCTAGCACACCTGTGTGCTGGTGCAGGTAGGTGTAGGTAAGGTAGTCCCACTCGCCACAAGGAAAGCCAAGGTTGCCAGCAGTGCCATCTTCAAAACATTTTAAGTTGTAATACATCAGAATTTTCTGATAGTCCACACCATTGTTGCTTGGCGGAAAATTGAACCATCTGCGGCCCGGTGAATCATATGCATTGGCAGGATTGTTTTGCGCTGCGTGGGTATATGTCTGCACTACTGTGGTGTCGCCAGGCTGTGCATTGGCTACAATAGATGCAATAAAGATGGTAAAGGTTATAAGGTGCTTCATAAAAATTTAATCAGGTAATTCTGCTGGCAAATTAGATAGAGTTAATAGTTCTATTAAAATTAAATTATAAGATGTTTTGTATCCTGTCATGCATTTATTGGCAATTTTTATTTTCAGTAAAACTTGGTCATTAGCTATAAAGAGATTTTTAGGTCGCGAATATGTTCATTAGTATTGCCATAGTATTTATCTTTAAACTTTAAATAGAAATGCATCTATAGATTGTAAAATGAAAAAGGTTGTATTTATTCTGATATTGTTGACATTAGCATTTGCTTGCCAAAAGCACAGCATGCGCGGCAAGTACGACTATTTAGTAGGTACTTGGACTGCTCATTCAAGCCAGTGGTGCTCTGCAGATTCTGCCAATTCATGCCATTTTGAATTGGAGTTTACTAATAATGCGAACGTTATATTTAGGAAGAATGGAGAGGAGAAAAAGTTTGATATTATTAGTAAGCGTTACGAAACCTACTCAGATTATAAAATATGGTATCGGTTTGTATTGGATAATGACGAAACTTTAGCCGTAGAAACGGAAGCTGTTGCAGGTTTTGGATTTAATACCATTTTGATTACCTCGCATCGCGATTTTTTTGAATGCGCCAATGACTCCGCTATATACCGCCCCCTGGGCAGAGCCATGTAACTCCAAACCCCAAAAAGGGGTATAAATAGTATGACTTTAGCCTTAATTCTATTTGGATTAGGCCATAAAAAAGTCACTTAACAAAACTGATCAGGTAGTTTTTACTCCATCTTTGTACCAAACCACCATTGAATACTATGAAAAAAATATTGGGCCTTTTGTTGCTATTGGCTGGTGTTGCCAAAACGAATGCACAAACCGATAGCAATTATGTAGAAATAGGCATTAACACACTGCGCATTGTAAGCGTGCTTATAGACGACAGGCCTACGGATTTTGATGTGTGGAATCCGTACATGTTTACCTTTGAAGGGCATGCTAAACATATAAGCCTACGCGTAGGCTTT
>JANOXJ010000101.1:0-1558 GCA_031418455.1 Flavobacteriales bacterium
ATTACCATAGATGATATAGTGGACGTAATAAAGGAAGAGGCCGACAAAGACTACCAAATGGCAAGTGGTATAAGTGAAGATGTAGAGTATAGCGATAGCATTTGGACACTCACTCGCGCTAGGCTTCCGTGGCTACTTATAGGTATGGCAGGTGGAGTTGTTTCAGCTAACATTATTGGTTTTTTCGATATAAGCCGCAACTTAAAAATGGCTCTCTTTATGCCCCTAATAGCGGCTATGGGCGGCAATGTGGGTGTGCAAAGCGCGGCACTTGTGGTAAAAGCACTGGCCAATCAAAGCGCACTGGACGAAACACTTTGGCAAAAACTTGCTAAAGAATTGGGTGTAGGTATGCTCAATGGTTTTGTATGCTCTAGCGTATTGTTGCTTATAAGTCTGCTATTCAAAATAGAATTGTCATTGTGCATTACTGTCAGTATTGCCCTGTTTTGCGTTATCATTTTTGCCAGTTTCTTTGGCACTTGGATACCTATGACACTTAATAAGTTTAAAATAGACCCTGCACTTGCCACAGGCCCATTCGTTACCACACTCAACGATATATTTGGTCTTATTATTTACTTTACCGTGGGGCATTTTATAGCCGCACAAATGGGCGATTTGCATATTGCAATGTTGTGGTGAGCATGAAAAAATTTCTGCATTGAAAAAAATTCTTTTTATAGACAGCGTGCATGATGTGTTGCAACAACGATTGCAGCAAATGGGCTTTGAATGTGTATTAAAATATTCCACTCCCCGACAGCAATTGCTGAACGAACTATCGGAATATTTTGGCATAGTAATACGCTCGCGCATTACTATAGACAAGGAAATATTGGATGCAGCTACACAATTAAAATTTATAGCACGCTCGGGCTCAGGCCTGGAAAATATAGATGTGGCTTATGCTAAAGCGAAAGGCGTGGAAGTAGTAAACTCGCCAGAGGGCAACCGCGATGCGGTAGGCGAACATGCCATAGCCATGCTACTAACTATGCTGAATAAAATACATGTAGCTAACGAAGAAGTAAAAAGCGGACTTTGGCATAGAGAGAAAAACAGAGGACAAGAACTATCTGCCAAAACAATAGGCATAATAGGATACGGTGTAATGGGCAGCGGGCTTGCAGAAAAACTGATTGGTTTTGGATGCAAAATATTGGCCCACGACAAATACAAAACCGGATTTGGCAACCAACATGTGCAAGAAGTATCGATGGACACATTGTGCAACGAAGCAGATGTTTTGAGCATTCATTTGCCGCTGAATGCAGAAACAACGTTTTATGTAAACGATGAGCTTGTTGCCAAATTCAAAAAACCCTTCTGCTTCATAAATACATCGCGGGGTAAAAACGCAAAGACTTCTGCTATAGCCAACGGCATAAGCAGTGGTAAAATTTTGGGCGCATGCATAGATGTGCTGGAATATGAAAAAGCCTCGTTGGAAGGTCTTGATTTTGACCACATGCCTGAGGATTTGAAATATCTGATGAATAGCAATAAGGTAATAATAACACCGCACGTGGCAGGCTGGACGGAAGAATCTTACTTT
>JANOXJ010000102.1:0-7383 GCA_031418455.1 Flavobacteriales bacterium
TACCACCATACAACTCCTCTAAAGCTTCCACCGAAAAACGATTGCTTACAGCCAGGCTAACTGTTATTTGTTCAGGGTTGGCATTCATGGCGCACACATCGCTCAGGTTGGCCACCACACTTTTATAACCTAAGTGTTTTAGTGGTGTGTAACTAAGGTCAAAATGGATTCCCTCTACCAACATGTCGGTAGTTACCACAATATTTTTTCCGGCCGGAGCTTCCAGCAATGCAGCATCATCACCAATGCCTTTTACAGATGTTTTATTTTTTAATAAGATAGTTTGTGTAAGATGTTTTATAAGTCCAAACTCTCCTAGCTCCGATAATTCTGTACGTGTTTCTGACATTTTTATTTATTTTAAAAAAAATAGTGGGCCGCAAAGATGGCAGCTATGTGCGGCCATGCATAGCATTTATTTCCAATAAAATTCTAGTTTGTAGGTGCGCCTGTTTCCTTTTCACTTAGGCGCACATCCTTTACATTTAGCTGTATGCTTACACGTCCATTGAATTCATTTTCCTCCAACACAAATAGGATATCTACAGCCGTTGATGCAGTGCAAATAGCCTTGGCCCAATGACCCAGATCAAAACCAATTCCATCATAAGCTGGCACTTTATCGGTAGTGTTGGGTTTTATATGGAGTTTTAAATGAGTGCCTGTTTCGCCCACTGTGCGAGTGTTTCCGGCATTTATCACATTGCGCATCATAAACACCGGGCGCATATTCTCTGGCCCAAAAGGCGCAAATTGCTGGAGTATTCTGAAAAACTTTGGCGTAATGTCTTCCCCTTGCAACTCACAATCATATTCTACATAAGGTGTGGGTCTTACGTGGTGTAGCATGCGCGCTACAGCATCGTCAAACCGCTGCCTAAAGGCTTCAAAATTTTCGCGCTTAAGACTTAGTCCGGCAGCCATGGTATGGCCACCAAATTGTTCTAACAAATCGGAGCATTCGCCTAGGGCTTCAAACAAATCAATACCCGGAATGCTGCGTGCACTGCCTGCCATTTTTTCTTCCCCTTCTACCAATACCACTGCTGGTTTGTAGTATGCCTCCACCAAGCGCGAGGCCACTATGCCCACCACACCCTTGTGCCACTTATGGTCGCTTACCACGGTGGTGTATGAGGTTTGGTAGAATGCGTCTGCATCCACATTTTGTATGGCTTCTTGGGTTATTCCCTTATCTAATCCCCTGCGTGTATTATTATTTTCCTCCAAGGCTGGGCTCATTTTTTTGGCCTCTTCCAGTGTTTCTGCCAGTAGCAACTCCACTGCCTGCTTGCCGCTAAATACGCGGCCCGCAGCATTTATGCGCGGTGCCAGTATGAATACCACATCGGTTATGTTCATACTCTTTTTCTTAAAGCCACTTTGTTCCAGCATGGCCTGTATGCCAGGCCTTCGGTTTTGTTGCAATAGCTCCAACCCAAAATAAGCCAGCACCCTGTTTTCGTCTGTAAGGGGCACTATATCTGCTCCTATGGATATGGTGAGCAAGTCTAGGTAACAAAATATTTCTTCCTCGTCTATGCCTTGCTGCTGGCAAAAACCCTGTATAAGTTTGAAACCCACACCACAGCCACTCAGGCCTTTGTAGGGGTATTCGCAGTCGGCTCGTTTGGTGTCAAGCACAGCATACGCAGCAGGCAATTCGCCCGGATTGTGGTGGTCACAAATAATTACATCTATCCCATATTCTGCGGCTTTGGCTACTTTTTCGGTGTCTTTTATACCACAGTCCAAGGTTATAATTAAGGAAAATCCATTGGCCTTGGCATACTCTACACCCGCGAAAGAGAACCCGTAGCCCTCAGTATACCTGTCGGGTATATAATATTCTGCAGTAGCTCCTATTTTTTTGAGAAAGGAGTACATCACCGTTACAGCAGTGGTGCCATCCACATCATAGTCGCCATATACCAGTATTTTCTCATGAGTATGCACTGCGCGGGTTAGACGTTCCACTGCCTTGTCCATATCCTTCATTAAAAAAGGATTGTGCAGCATACTGAGGTTGGGCCTAAAAAAAGCCTCAGCCTTTTGGTATGTATCTATTCCGCGCTGTATAAGCAAAGTGGCCAAAACAGGGGTAATACCCAAGGATTGGGAGAGTTCTGCTGTATTGGTAGCAGAGGTGTTTAATTTGGGAATCCAGCTTTTTTGCATTTGAGAGCGCAAATAAGTAAAAAAGAGGTTACCTTTCATCCACAATTCATTTTTAATCTCTTGCAACCCTTTTTTCGCAAATTTGGTCTCTATCTAGTATTTTCGACACCTTGTTCATATTAACAACTCATTCAATGAAATTAAGACATTACATTCTTGTGTTCGCTGTAGCCTTTACCGGCTCTATCTTTTTGGCTTCTTGCCTTAATGAAGATAATCGCATACCACCCAATTGTTATGATGGTATACTGAACAATGGCGAGTCAGGCGAGCTCAACGATAACGGTTTTCCTTATGACTGTGGCGGCCCTTGTGAGCCTTGCGACCACTGCCGCAACAACAGACGCGATGCTGACCTGGGCGAAACTTGGATTGACTGCGGTGGCGAATGTGGTGCCTGCAACACTTGTTCTAACGGGGTGCTAGACCCTGGAGAAATAGGAATTGACTGTGGCGGTAGCTGCTCTGACTGCTCTGCACTATGCAGCAACGGTGTGTTGGATGGCTTAGAAACAGAAGTAGACTGCGGCAGCATTTATTGCGATGCCTGCCCTACTTGCACAGATGGAATAATAAATGGTGGCGAAATAGGTATTGACTGTGGAAATGGCGAATGCCCTAACTGTACCTCTGCAGCCAATTGCATAAACGGCACATGGCAACAAAGTTCTGAGTTATATACCGACTGCGGTGGTCCAGATTGTTATGACTGTGATACCCTGTTTAGCTGGACCATAAATGACGAAACATTTACTTGTCTTGTGGCTGATATTACTTACAGTGCTACTACCAGCACCTTTGATGTAACCGGTATAGCACCTAATGGCGAACAGTTTGGGTTTACCATAGACATGGGCACAGGCACTATCATAAACGGAACTAGCGTAACTATAGACGAAACTAGCACTAACGACTCAGCAGGTTATAACGATGGTGGCCTTCCATACCTAAGCTCTTTTGCCGGCAGCGACTTTACCGTTAACATTGGTGTTGCACGCTTTTCGTGGGACCCAAGCAGTGGCTCATGGACACTCAATCAAAACTCTATTTTGGTTGGCTCATTTGGCGGAACTTTAATTGACAGCAGCGGAGGTTCTGTAGATATCTCAGGCTCATTCAAACTGCCTTGGTTCGAATAACAGAATAACTAAAAATATTATAATAAAAAGGGTCAACTACGTTGGCCCTTTTCTTTTTAGCCAAAAAATGTTGTAAACCTATTGCAGACATTTAGTCCCCTATAATTTTGCGCCTCAATTTTTTTTACAACAACACAATTTTAATCTCATGAACAATCACGAAATAGATTACAAAATATTTGGCGAAGAAATGCAATGTGTGGAGGTGGAATTAGATCCGCAGGAAACAGTGATTGCAGAATCTGGCGCATTTATGTACATGGACAATGGCATACAAATGCAAACCATATTTGGCGATGGTAGCAAAAGTGGTGGCAGCAGTTTTTTAGACAAACTGGTGGGTGCCGGCAAAAGATTGCTTACTGGCGAAAGCCTTTTTATGACCGCCTTTACACACCAGGGCAATGGCAAAGCACGCGTAGCGTTTGCATCACCTTACCCGGGTAAAATAATTGCACTTAATCTAGAGCAGCTAGGCGGAAAAATTATTTGTCAGAAAGATTCTTTCCTTTGCGCTGCTAAAGGTGTAGCTGTTGGTATTGAATTTCAACGCAAGCTGGGCACGGGCCTGTTTGGTGGTGAAGGTTTTATAATGCAAAAAGTAGAAGGCGATGGCATGGTGTTTTGCCATGCAGGCGGCCACATTATAGAGCGCAATTTGCAACCAGGGGAAATGCTTAAAATTGACACAGGTTGTGTAGTAGCATACACCAAAGAAATAAATTACGACATTCAGTTTGTAGGAGGAATAAAGAATACCCTGTTTGGTGGAGAGGGAGTTTTCTTTGCTACACTGCAAGGCCCTGGTAAGATTTGGTTGCAAACATTGCCCATAAGCAGATTGGCTTCGCGCATTGTTAGCTATGGTGGTGGCCGCAGAAAAGAAGAAGGTAGCATATTGGGTGGAATTGGCAATCTGCTGGATGGTGACGGAAGGTAAAATGTCCCCGCTATAAAAGAAAAAAGAAAAGCTGCCTAAAAAAGGCAGCTTTTCTTTTTCTATAAGAATGGCTTTATGCCAACTATCCTCTGTATTTCATTTTTTTTAGAACCTCTCTCTAGTTCCCAGCTGAATGCCCTTAGCCAAAATGCGCCTCCACTCTGGGTTTTCCTGCACGTAGTTTTTTATAAACTTGCACATGGGCACTAGTGGTAAATTTTGTTCCTCTAAATAGGTAAGAATTTTTTCGGCCAAGGCATGACCTACGCCATGTCCCTGTAGGCTTACAGGCACTTCTGCATGGGTCAAAAACATTTTGCCCTCGCGCACTTCGTATTCTACAAATGCCTTTTTCCCCTCCACTACCAATTCAAACTGACGCGAAATTTCGTTGCGAACCAGCGGCAAATTTTCAAACTCTTGCTGCATAAATATTATTCTTTATTCTTTACCTTTTTTTTAGCGAAGCGCAAGTTACTTATCATAGTTTTTTTTCAGCACATAATTTTAGACTTTCCAAAAACACACCTACCGCTTATCCCTTTTCAATTACGTCTAATAAATTGTTTGCTACTATTGTATTGTCTTTTTTATTCATAACACATCACTAATAAATGAAACCAATATTCCACTTAGCATTAATTGGTGCTATTACATTAGCCACCGCTTGCAGCGAAAAGCCCAAGCAAGAAATAAAACCAAAAAGAGAACTACCCCCCGCCCCTATGGCAAAAAAAATCCCTCACGAAATAACTGCTCACGGTGACACACGCATAGATAACTACTATTGGATGCGCCTGAGCGATGAACAAAAAAATGCGCCTGAAGCTGCGCGCGACCAACAAACCAAAGATGTGTTGGAATATTTAAATGCAGAGAATGATTACACCAAAAAAGTAATGGCACACACCGAGGCCTTTCAAACAAAACTGTTTGAAGAGATGAAGGCACGTGTGAAAGAAGATGACCAAAGTGTGCCCGTAAAAGACAACGGATATTTTTACTACACCCGATTTGAAGCTGGTAAAGACTACCCGTTTCAATGTCGCAAAAAAGATAGCATGGAATCCGGCACCGAACAAGTGCTGATAGATGGCCCTGCTCTAGCCGCTGGACACGACTACTGGGCACTGGGTGGCATAGATGTGAGCGATGATAACGAAATACTTTGCTATAGCGAGGATGTGGTGAGCAGAAGAGTGTACACCGCCTCCTTTAAAAAAATAACTACTGGCGAAATTTTAAAAGATAAAATAACAGGAATAGCTGGTAGCCCTGCGTGGGCTGCTGACAACAAAACTGTTTTTTATGTTGTAAAGGATCCTACTACACTGCGCGAATACCAAATATGGAAACACACCCTGGGCACCGAACAAAAAAATGATGTGCTGGTGTATGAAGAAAAGGATGAAGAATTTTCTTGCTTTGTATACAAAACCAAGAGTAAGAAGTACATGGTAATAGGCAGCAACCAAACGCTAAGCACCGAATACCGTGTGGTAGAAGCCAACAACCCAGGTGGCGAGTGGCGCGTGATACAACCACGCGAGAAAGACCATGAGTATAGCATAGACCACTATGGCGACAAGTTTTATATAACTACCAACTGGCAAGCTAAAAACTTCCGATTGATGGAAACGGCAGAAAATGCTACTACTAAAGAAAACTGGAAAGAAGTAATAGGCAACAGAGCTGATGTGCTGCTGGAAGGAATAGAAATATTTAAAGACTACCTGGTAGTAGACGAAAGAAAAAATGGACTTACACAACTACGCATTATAAAATGGGCTGACAAGAGCGAGTACTACCTACCATTTCAAGACCCAGCATATAGCGCTGGTGTAGGTGCTAACCCCGACTACGACACGCAAGTGCTGCGCTACTCATACAGCAGCCTTACCACACCTGCCAGTGTGTATGATTATAACATGACTACGAAAGACCGCACACTTATGAAGCAGCAGGAAGTAGTGGGCGGTCACAATCCTGAAGATTACACAAGCGAACGTGTAATGGTAAAAGCTAGCGATGGTGCCATGGTGCCCATGAGCATAGTATACAAGAAAGGAACTAAAATAGATGGCTCTGCTCCTACCTTGCTGTATGCCTACGGTAGTTATGGTGCCAGCATGGATGCCGGATTTTCTTCCGCACGCCTATCATTACTCAACCGAGGATTTGTGTATGCACTAGCGCACATACGCGGTGGACAGGAAATGGGAAGGCATTGGTATGAAGATGGAAAATTGCTAAAAAAGAAAAACACTTTTACAGACTTTATTGAATGTGGCGAATACTTGATAGCCAATAAATACAGTGCAAAAGATAAATTATTTGCAATGGGCGGTAGCGCGGGTGGTCTACTTATGGGCGCAGTTACCAACATGCGCCCAGACCTTTGGGCAGGCATTGTAAGTGCTGTTCCATTTGTAGACGTGGTAACTACTATGCTGGACGAAACTATTCCGCTTACCACCTTTGAGTGGGACGAGTGGGGCAATCCTATAGCTAGTAAAGAGTCATATGATTACATGAAATCATATTCGCCTTATGACCAAATAGAAGCTAAAAATTACCCTAATATTTTAGTTACCTCTGGCTATTGGGACAGCCAGGTGCAATACTGGGAGCCGGCTAAGTATGTAGCCAAAATGCGCGAAATGAAAACCGACAACAACATACTCATATTCCATTGCAACATGGATGCAGGCCATGGCGGCAAGAGCGGCCGCTTTGAAGCATTGAAAGAAGTAGCACTGGAGTATGCCTTTATGCTGGACCTAGCAGGTATAAATGAGGCAGGTCCTGCAGCGCAAACAGAAAAAGCTGCAGAAGAAAAACATTAATACTACAGATGAAATTTTAGATAAAAGCCACCGCGCATGCGGTGGTTTTTTTTATTTAGAATAGTATCAAAGCGAATATACCACATGCTTAACTTGCCCACATAAATTAAGCAAATATGAATAACAACGATGTACTTAAAAAACTACGCGTGGCTCTCCAGCTGCGCGATACAGACATTATAGAAATAATGAAACTGGTAGATTATGAAATAGGTGCATCGGAGCTTAGTGCGCTTTTTAGAGCAGAAGGACACCCCAACTACAAAGAATGTGGCGACCA
>JANOXJ010000103.1:0-6840 GCA_031418455.1 Flavobacteriales bacterium
GAATTTTAAGTGTCTTTTTTTAGTTCTGTCTATTGGTTTTAATGTGCTGGCTTCAGCTCAAACACCATTAACATTGGAGGAGTCAATACTTGGTGCACGCCAGTTTGTACCCACCAGTTTAGAACAATTTGGATGGCGCGGCCAGGCCGATACCTATTATTATGTAAAAGAAAATAACCTGACTACTGGGCGCACAAAGGGCCGTGGAGTGGATGCTAAGCTTTTTAGTTTAGAAGAACTAAATGCATGGAAAGGTGGCGAGGCTATGAAAGCTTTCCCAATGTTGAATTGGACAAGCGAAGAAACATTTTGGTTTGAAGATGCTGCTAAATTTTATACCGCCAGCATTAAAACAAAAAGTGCAAAGCAAATAGCAACATACACGCAAGAGGCCGAAAACATGGATTATCATGCAGGGTCTAATCATATTGCATACACCAAAGACAATAATCTATTAGCCATAGTAGATGGCAAAACTTTGGAAATAACAAAGAATGCAAAGGGAGTGGTAAGTGGCCAGAGCATTTCGCGCAATGAGTATGGCATAAGCAAAGGCACATTTTGGAATGTTGCAGGCAATAAACTGGCATTTTATGAAAAAGATGAAACCAATGTGAGCAACTATCCGCTTACCAATTACAAAGAAATACCTGCTACAGTAAGAGAAATAAAATATCCTTTTGCCGGAGGCAGCAGCGAGATAGTGCGCGTAGGAGTGTATGATGTGACTAGCGCAAAAACGGTGTA
Organism: Flavobacteriales bacterium; assembly: GCA_031418455.1. Lineage (GTDB taxonomy): Bacteria > Bacteroidota > Bacteroidia > Flavobacteriales_D > Sanyastnellaceae > JANNVZ01. Next base: position 748 of record JANOXJ010000103.1, read on the forward strand.
TTTGCAACTGAACAATGGTAAAGAAAACGACCAATACTATGCCACCAATTTAGGCTGGAGTGCAGATGGTAGCTTGATATACATAGCCATGCTGAACAGAGGAACCACTGATATGAACCTGATAAGTTTTGATGCCAATAGCGGTAAGCAGGTGGCAGTGCTTTTCAACGAGCATAATGATAAGTGGGTAGAGCCTGAACAAGCCATACAATTAATTCCCAATGTGAACAATAAATTTCTTTGGTTTAGCCAACGATCAGGTAACAATAACTTGTATTTGTATGGCACAGACGGCAAGCTGCTCGCCAATACCAAGCTGAATTTTGAACTAAACGAAATAGTAGGCTTTGATGCAAAAAGCGAAAACGTATATGTATTAGGCACAGGCGAAATACCCACAGAAACTATGACCTTTAAAATAAATTTAAAGGACATGAGTGTAACACCACTTGCACAAGCACATGGCACGCACCAAATAAAAATAAGTCATAGCGGAGCATATGCCTTAGACCAATACAGCAACTTAACCACACCCAATATGGTGGATGTGATAAGCACTAAAACAGGAGTGCTTAAAAATTTGCACACAGCTCCAAATCCTTTTGCAAATAAGCAGGCAGCGCAGATAGAACTTTTTTCAATAAAAGCAAATGATGGAAGCGATTTGTGGTGCCGTATGATAAAACCAAAGAATTTTGACCCACAAAAAAAATATCCGGTTTTGGTATATGTATATGGAGGCCCACATGCACAAATGAATGTGAACAGATGGAATGGTGGCGCATCATTGTGGATGAATGCCATGGCCGAAAAAGGATATGTAATTTTTACCCTTGACAACCATGGCAGCGGGCATAGAGGTCAGGCATGGGAGCAGGTAATACACAGGCAACTGGGCACACGCGAGGTGGAAGACCAAATGCTGGGAGTGGAGTGGCTTAAAAAGCAATCGTTTGTAGATGCGAATAAACTTGCAGTGCATGGTTGGAGTTTTGGCGGATTTATGACCACCACTCTTATGCTGAAAAAGCCCGATGTCTTTAAAGTAGGAGTGGCCGGTGGGCCGGTTATAGACTGGGCATTGTACGAGGTAATGTATGGCGAACGCTATATGGATACGCCCGCAGAAAACCCTGATGGATATAAAAATGCGGATCTAACACAGCATGTAAAAAACCTAAAAGGAAAACTACTCATGATACATGGCACCGATGATGATGTGGTGGTAATGCAACACAATATGAAATTTTTAAAGGCATGTGTAGACAATAAAGTTCAAGTTGACTTTTTTGCTTACCCCGGCCATCCGCACAACGTGCAAGGCAAAGACCGATTCCACCTAATGGTAAAGGTGCTTGATTATGTGATGGGGGAGCTGGAAAGATAGATGTTAGATTTTGGATGCTAGATATTAGATATTTAATAGGACACGGATTTTCGCGGATTGATACGGATTATAAAAACTTCGACATTCGTTATTCGTTATTTGTAATTCTAATTTCTAACCTCTAACCTCGAAATAGAACAAGGATGCGAAAGATTAAAAGGATTTTCAGGATGTTTTTGTCTTTCAATAGGACACGGATTTTCGCGGATTGAAACTGATAAGTATGGATATAAATACTTGGATATTGGATATTTAAAGTTTAGACTTGGATATTTCCATCTAACCATCCGAATGGAACAAGGATTGAATGGATTAAAAGGATTTTTGAGATTAGAACTTCTGATTTACGCTTGGACTTAGGAACAGGCCATATAGATTTTTTACAATAAAAACACATGCAACCAACACGCATACTCGTAATTAGATTTAGCTCTATAGGCGACATAGTGCTGACTACGCCTGTGTTGCGAAGGTTAAAGTTGCAGTTGGAAGGCGATACAGAAATACATTTTCTTACAAAGAAAAAATTTGCTCTCTTGTTAGAAGCAAATCCATACATCACAAAAATTCATACCATTGAAAATACAGTACAAGAAGTACTGCCTGAATTGGAAAATCTGAATTTTGATTACATCATAGACCTGCACAACAACATACGCACATCGGTAATAAAGCGCAGATTAAAAACACTCAGTTTTACTTTTAATAAACTGAATTTTAAAAAATGGTTGTGGGTGAATTTGGGTATAAATCGCATGCCCAATGTGCATGTGGTAGATAGGTATTTAGACACTATAAAAGCCTTTGGCACTGCCGATGACGGAAAGGGATTAGATTATTTTATTCCCGAAGGGGCAGTCCTTAATCAAGAATCATTACCTGCAAATTTTAACAACGGTTATGTAGCCATTGCAATAGGCGGTATGCACGTTGGTAAAAAAATGAGCAAGGAGAAACTTGCAGCCATTTGCAAGCAAATAAACATGCCCATTGTATTGCTTGGTGGCAAAGAGGATGAGCAAGATGGAGCGTATATAAAAGACCAGGCAGGTGCGCATGTATACAATGCCGCAGGCAAGTTTACTCTACACCAAAGTGCCGATTGTTTGCGTAAAGCTCAATTGGTAATAACAGGCGATACAGGCATGATGCACATAGCATCAGCCTTTGGCCAAAAAATAATTTCGCTTTGGGGGTGCACCGTGCCGGGTCTTGGCATGTCGGCCTACAGGCCACATGCTGCCAGCATAATTCTTGAACCTACAGGCAGAAAAAAACGTCCCTGTAGTAAGCTTGGCAACAGATGCAAATACGGTATAGAAAACCGATGCATTGAGCAAATTTCCAATGAAACTATTATAAATGCAATTCAGCAATCGCTGCTTCAAAAAGAAGAATAAACGTTGAAATAAAACCTTATTTAAAAGCCGTAGGCTCAGTAAAGAGTGCTTTCAATTCTGAAGCTTCTTCAGGTTTCATTTTGCCTGCAAGAATGAGGCGCAACTGGCGTCTGCGCAATGCTCCATCATATCTGCGTTTTTCCTCTTCTGACTCAGGTACTACCTCTGGCACATTGATAGGCGAACCCAGCTGGTCTACTGCCACAAAGGTATAAATGGCCTCGTTGCATTTGGTGCGCTGGCCGGTGGTGTTGTGCTCTACGAACACTTCCATATACACCTCCATACTAGAAGTAAACGAGCGCGAAACTTTAGCCTCTATAGTTACTATATCGCCCAGTTTTATTGGATGCTGAAATGACACATTGTTTACCGCAGCAGTAACTACTATGCGCTTGCACATGCGGTGAGCACTTATGGCGCTTATTATGTCCATCCAGTTTAGCAGCTGGCCTCCCATAAGGTTGCCAAGTAGATTAGTATTTTCAGGCAACACCAAATGAGTGGCTATGGCCATGGTGTTTTTTGCTTCTGTTTTTTGATTTCCCATATTGAACTTAATACTTTTTATTATTGATAATAAAAGACTAAAAAATTGCGGTGGCAAATGTACCGCACAGCATTCTACTATCTTAGCCGCATGGATGCTCTATTTGTAAAATCTTTACACATCATATTTGTTGTAACCTGGTTTGCCGGATTGTTTTACATGTTCAGACTATTTGTCTATCATGCAGAAGCTGCGCGCAAAGTGGAGCCCGCCAGAAGCATACTAATGGAGCAATACCGCATTATGGAAGGGCGCCTGTGGTATGCCATTACATGGCCAAGTTGCATACTCACACTCATTTTTGGTACGTGGTTATTAATCATCAACCCCGCATTTTTAACCATGCCCTGGATGCATATCAAGCTTTTTTTTGTAGTACTGCTTATGGTATATCAGTTTTATGGGCACAGTGTTTACAAAAAAATAAATACCGACCCTATGCAATATACCTCTTTAAAAATGCGACTAATGAATGAGGTGCCTACAGTAATTTTAATAGCTGTCGTTTTTTTGGTGGTGGTAAAAAGCAATATTCACTGGATTTGGGGAACCCTTGGCATATTGGGCATAGCTGGCATACTTTCATTTTTTGTGTTGCAATACAAAAAGAGGCGAGAGGCTCGCAAACAATAACAGGTTAAGTCTATTGAATGAAAAAATAGTTGCCTTGCCATTTGGAAATAGCGGCATAATACAAGCACTACTTCTCCGATGATAGCAAAGTATTGAGAGCACTCAATTCCGGAATGTGACCTGAAATAATTTTGAGCAGCGCTACAAAAGGCAAAAACAAAATCATGCCTGACACACCCCATACCACGCCACCAAACAATATAGCCACAATAGATATAAGCATATTGATACCCAATTGTCGGCCTACTATGTAGGGGAAAATAATATTAGCCTCAAGGTATTGAACAAGAGTGTAAATGGCAATAACTCCTAATGGATACAACACGTTGTTAGTTTCAGCCCAAATCATAGTAATGGGCAATATGGAACTTATAATAATGCCTGCGTAAGGAATAATAGTCATAAAGGCCGATACCATGCCAAACACCCAGGCATAATCTACCCCCAATATCCAAAGGCCTATGCCATTGAGCACACCTACTATGAGGTACACTATAAGCATTCCTTTTATATAATTGAAATAAACATGAATAGTTTCCGACACTATTTCGGTAAGTCGGTTTCTGTATTTTTCACCTACTATAGCATTGGCAAAGTTGACCAAGGTGCTGCGGTATGCTAGAAACAGAGCAGTGTATACCGGAATTATAATTATATTAAAAAGAGCACCTGAAGCAAAATTGAATAACCCTGATAGGATAGAACCTGTAGACCCTGAAAGACTTTGCTCGTTATTGCTAAGCAAACTCAATTGTTGATTTATAGTGATGCCAAATGCTTGTTCTAACCAAAGCCTAAAGTCAGTATACAGCTGACTGAACCACGACATAATTTGCGGAAGCTGCTTACCCAATATGTGTATTTGCAATATGAGCACAGCAAGCACCAATGCAAAAACAGATATGACAATAAGCAGTGCAATGGTGATGGCGAAGCCCCGCGAAAATTTTTTCTTTTCTAAATATTTGCAAATGGGATAAACTATAAGCGCTATGAGTAGGCCATAACAAAAGGGAATTAAAAAACCCCGCAGCACCATCATTAATCCAATGACCAATGCTGTAAAGAGCAGGGGTTGTATAAACCTATTCCATTTGTCTAATGCCGTCATAGTAACAACAAAAATACTCTACTATTTTTATTAATGTGGTATATGAAAAGTATAAGGTAAAAAATGAGACCAGAGGTGCAATGGTCTTGCCGACTTGGATTTGCACCAGCTGCGGCCTCACTTATCTAGCGGAAGAAAGCACTAGATGCTTTTACGGTTGGCAGCTGAAAGAACTTGGCGGTTTTTACCATCCCGTTAGCTATCGGGGTAAATCGAAGTGGAACTTTGTTTAAGCCTTATGTTAGCTGTTTTTTTTCTCTGTCTAACAAATATTTCACTGTCAGTAAAGCCATCATTTTTTATAAATTCTTTAAACTGCTTTTTTGTCGCTGTAAACTTGTAAGGAGGAATTGTGTCTACCGCAGTTTCTGTAATTTCCTTTAGATTCTCGATGTCTTGTTTTGTCGATATGCGACTTATAACAAGTTGTCCTTTTAGCAATTGGATTTTTTTGACTTCCCAACTTGTTTTGTCGTAACAAGTATTTATAAAATAATATCCTTTGAATTTTCTAACAACATTGTCATAGTCTATTTGAAATAATGTGTCAATGTAATGAACGTGATTTATTAAACTGTCACCGTCACGCTTTATTAAAGTCTTTTCATTTGTTCTTAAGTCAATAATTGTGTCCCCTGAAAGTCGAGCTGTGCTGTCAAGTTGGTTTGGATGTACTTTGAAGTCAAAGTCGTAAATTCTTTGAATTAGTTTGTCGCTTATATTGAGTGTTGAATTGTCTTCAAGGCTCAAATATTGTCCTTGTAAACGCTTTGGAAATTTAGACAAATTGTCTGTGTCTGTCGGCTGTGGTTCATTAAAAGTCACAGTTGGTTCACAAGCAAACAAACTTGTCAGAATGATAAATGTCGATATTAGGTTCAGTCGTTTCATTATCTGTTGTGTGTCGTCTTAAAATGGCTTATAACGGTTTTGCAGTTACAAGAACTTGGCTATTTACACCATCCTGATAGCTATCGGGATAAATCGAAGTGGAACTTTGTTTAAGCCTTAT
>JANOXJ010000104.1:0-14813 GCA_031418455.1 Flavobacteriales bacterium
GAAACACTTGGCAGCGCCACTGTTATATGCACTGATAAAACAGGCACGCTAACCGAAAATAAAATGGCGCTTGCCAAACTTTTTCTGCTAAACAATGGCCAGATAACTGAAATGCATAAAGGGCTGAGCGATGAAGAAAAAGAACTCATAACTCTGGCCATGTGGAGCAGCGAGCCCATTCCTTTTGACCCTATGGAAGTAGCGTTGCACGAGTCTTATGCAAATGTTGCTGCCATAGACGAGCGACCGCATTTTAAAATGGTGCATGAATATCCGCTGGAGGGCAAGCCACCTATGATGACACATTTGTTTGAGAATGAAAATGCCAGCCGAATAATAGCCGCCAAAGGAGCACCTGAAGCTATAATGAATGTGAGCAATGTATCTTCTGATGAACAAAAAAAAATAGAAGATGCAATAGCGCTAATGGCAGCTGATGGCTTGCGCGTATTGGGTGTGGGAGTTACTCATTTTGAAGGCAACAATTTTCCTACAACTCAACAAGAGTTTCAATTTCGTTTTATAGGACTAGTAGCATTTTACGATCCACCTAAGGCCAATATAGCACCAGTATTGCAAGATTTTTATAAAGCAGGCATGGCAGTAAAAATAGTAACAGGCGACAACTCGGCAACTGCTGTTGCCATTGCCAAACAAGTCGGATTTAAAGGTTATGATAAAGCCATTACAGGCTATGAACTTATGTTGCTTTCAGAAACAGAATTGAAGGAAAGTGTGCAGCGAAATTTTGTTTTTACACGCATGTTTCCAGAAGCAAAACTTAAGATAATACAAGCACTAAAGGACAACAATGAAATAGTAGCTATGACTGGCGATGGTGTAAACGATGGCCCTGCACTCAAGGCCGCTCACATAGGCATAGCCATGGGCAAAAAAGGTACCGAGATAGCCAAGCAAGCTGCATCGCTCATTTTAGTAGACGATGATTTGGCGCGCATGTTAGATGCTGTGGCCATGGGCCGAAAAATTTACGCTAACCTTAAAAAGGCCATCCAATACATTATATCCATTCACATACCCATCATCCTCACGGTGTTTATTCCGCTCATATTAGGTTGGGTGTTTCCAAATATTTTTTCTCCGGTGCATGTCATTTTTCTAGAGTTAATTATGGGCCCTACATGCTCTATAATTTACGAAAACGAACCAATGGAAAAGAATACCATGCTGCAAAAACCGCGCTCTATTTCTGTTACCTTTTTTAGCTGGACAGAGCTTGCCACCAGTGTTTTGCAAGGAGTATTAATTACTGCTGGCACACTTGGCATTTATCTACACGCAGTTAGCAAAGGCTGCAACGAAAGCACCACAAGGTCTATGGTTTTTACCACTCTCATAGCAGCTAACATTACACTCACATTGGTCAATCGTTCTTTTTATTATTCCGTTTTGGCTACCATGGCCCACAAAAACAAATTAGTAGTGCTCATTATTTGCGTTACGGTCATCATTACAGCATTGCTCATGTATGTGCCGCCACTAGCTGCATTTTTTGGTTTTGTGCCACTCACATTGCGCTTTTTATTGCTTAGCATAGCAGTGGGTTTTGTTTCAGTTATTTGGTACGAGGCTGTAAAGGCATACAAAAGGCGTATGACGCACATTTAGTATGGTGGTTTGAAGCAAATATTTTAATTCAATTCTGCCAATTACTTCCATCGCAATGCACTAAGGTTAATTATTAATTAAAAGGTAAAGAACCAAATTGTATACTTCTTGTTTGGTTGAATACCTTCGCACCCCAATAGTTTAAATATCTACTTATGTCTTTTCTCTCACTTAAGTTTCGTCTGGTTACATTTCTTTTCCTATTCATTAGCGCCTTCGCTTTGGGACAAAAGAGATATACCCTAAGCGGAGAGTTACGCGAAGCAGCTACCGGTGAAACATCTATAGGTGCTATAGTGTCAGCAAAAGACACGGGCAAAGGCACAGCCACCAATGTCTACGGATTTTATTCCCTTACTTTAGATGAAGGCACTTATACCATAGAGTATAGCATTTTGGGGTTTGCCACCCAGTCATTCACCATAGTGCTGGACAAGGACCAAGTGCTGAATGTGGAAATGAAAGAACAAACCGATACTACCAGAGAAGTTGAGATAGTGGCTGATAAAAGCAACAACACTAAAAGTACCGATATAGGAAAAATAGGTTTGGAAGTAGACGCTATAAAAAAGCTTCCTGTGCTGCTAGGCGAAATAGATATTTTAAAAACAATAACCTTGTTGCCAGGTGTAAGCAGCAGTGGCGAGGGCAATGCAGGCTTTTATGTGCGTGGCGGTGGAGTAGACCAAAATCTTATTTTGCTGGACAATGCAACGGTGTATAATGCCTCGCACTTGTTCGGTTTTTTTAGTGTATTCAATGCTGATGCAGTTAAGAATTTGGAATTGACAAAAGGGGGTGTGCCTGCAAGCTACGGTGGACGCCTTGCATCAGTTTTAGATATTGCATTAAAGGAAGGAAACAACAAAGAGTTTCATGCACAGGGAGGCATAGGCACCATAGCATCACGACTCACTATAGAAGGTCCTATCAAAAAAAATGTTTCTTCTTTTATAATAAGTGGTCGCAGAACATATATAGATGTTTTGCTGAAACCCTTTGTAAATCCTGAGAGTAATTTTAGCGGCTCAGGCTATTATTTTTATGATGTTAATGCTAAGTTGAATTATAAAATCGGAAAAAAGGACCAGCTGTTTGCAAGTGCATATTTTGGTAGAGATGTGTTTGGGTTTAATAGCAAACAAACCAATTTTTCTACGCGCATACCTTGGGGCAATGCCACGGCCACACTGCGCTGGAACCGCATCATGAGCCAAAAGTTATTTATGAATGCCATTGCCACATTTACCGATTACCGATTTGCTTTTGAGGGAGGACAGGAAGATTTTCAATTTAAACTCAGCAGTGGCATACAGGATTACGGAGCTAAAGTGCAGTGGAATTATTTTCCAAATTATTTGCATAGCATAAAGTGGGGTGCTGAATATGTGCATCACAATTTTATACCCAACAGTGTGTATGCACGCAGTGGCGATACTGAGTTCGATACGGGCCCCAAGGTTAATTTGCTCTCACACGAAATGGCTCTTTTTGCATTAGATGAGTGGGACATTAACGAGTATTTGAAGGTTAATATTGGTATGCGCGTTTCGCATTTTATACACGTAGGCCCATTTACACGCTATGTGCAGCAGCCCGCTGCAGGCCTTGGCGCACCGCCCGCTGCAGTGCCTGTAGTATATGATGCCGGGGAAAAAGTGAAGGCATACACTGGTTTTGAGCCACGGGCTAGCCTGCGTTATTTGTTGAATAAAGTGAGCAGTATAAAAGCAGGCTTTATGCGCAATTATCAATACATACACCTTACCAGCTTGTCGCCCACCTCGCTGCCAACCGATGTGTGGCTGCCAAGTACCGACATTACCAAACCGCAAATTGGTATGCAATACAGCACAGGATATTTCCGCAATTTTGATGATGATAAATGGGAGAGCAGTGTGGAGGTGTATTACAAAACCATGGAAAACCAAAGCGAATACAAAGAAGGCGCAGCACCAGAACAAACCGTGGGCGATAACATAGACAACCTGCTTGTATTTGGAAAAGGATGGAGCTATGGTGCAGAATTTTTTCTTAAGAAAAGAGTAGGCCGCATAAATGGTTGGGTGGGCTACACCTGGAGCAAAACCACACGGAAATTTGCTGCAATAGATAAAGGCGATCCATTTCCTACACGCTGGGACCGCAGACACGATATGAGTTTGGTGCTCAATTATAAACTGAGCAAGCGTTGGGACCTTGGCTTTGTATTCGTATACGCTACAGGGCAGCCTGTTACCTTACCGCAGCAGCGCTATTTGTACGAAACGTATATAGTGGATGTGTATGGCGAACGCAATAGTTATAGAATGGCGGCCTATCACCGTGCAGATTTTTCGGCTACTATACACTCCAAAACAAGCAATGCTGTAACCGATCCTGAATCAGGTTTTGTAGTGCAACAACCAAGACGGGTAAAGAGCAGTTGGAATTTTTCTGTTTACAATTTGTACAATAGAAAAAATCCTTATTTCATTTATTTTGGTAATGATGGACAATTGTCAACTGGCACCATTCAGGTAAAAGCCTATCAAGTAAGCCTTTTTCCCATTTTACCAAGTGTTACATGGAATTTTGAATTTTAAGGCAACATTGGCTTTAAAATGAGGAAACAATTTGGTAACATTTGGTTGATTTTATAGTCACAAGTTTTTCTGAGTCTTAACTTGGACGTAACCACTACGGGACATTGAAGTAATGCAACAGAATTTTCTTTGCACTACAAATTACATCAATGAAACACATTTTATTTTTAATCGCCCTTTTTGCAATTCATACAGCAATTAATGCCCAGTCTGGCACTATAGGCGGAAAAATTATAGATGCAGCCACAGGCGAAGATTTAGCAGGTGCCATAGTGCAAATAGAAGCATTGGGGATAGGTGCGCAAACCGATGCATTTGGAATGTATGTAATAAAAAATGTTCCAGTTGGTGTGCACGAAGTGAGTGTGGACTACATCTCTTTCGAAATAAAAAAGATAACCGGAGTAACCGTAGCAGATGGCAAGGAGACCAAATTGGATGTGGCTCTTAACAGCGCTACCGACCAAAGTGGCACAGTAGTAATAACAGAATACAGAGCCACCAACACAGAAGCAGCAGTGCTAATGGAACTGCGCGATAGCAAAGGAATAGTAAGTGGAATGAGCGGTGCTCAAATAGCCAAGTCGCAAGACAGAAGCGCATCGGAAGTGGCCAGAAGAATACCAGGAGTAACCATAGTAGATAACAGATTTGTAATGGTGCGTGGTCTTACCGAACGATATAATTCAGTAATGATGAATGGCATAATGGTGCCAAGTCTTGAGGCAGATGTAAAGTCATTCTCTTTCGACCTTATACCAAGTGGTGCTATAGACAGATTTCTAATTTACAAATCGCCTGCTGCCGACTTGCCAGGCGAGTTTGCAGGTGGAGCAATAAATGTAATTACTAAAAATTTTCCTGATAGTAAATTTACTGTAGATGCTGCAGTGGGCTTAGGCTACAGACAAGGCACTACTGGCAAAAATTTTGTAACCAATACCAATTCTCGTACAGAAAAATTTGGTTTTGACGATGGCTCGCGTGCGTTGCCAACCGATTTTCCTGCCAATGTGCGCAATGTGTCAGATGCGGAAGAATTAGCCAACGTGGCAAAATTGTTGCCAAATACATGGGCTATAGAAGAGAACAATGCAACACCTGACCTGCGCAGCAACGTTTCTATAGGCAGACGCTTTGCTATAAAAGATGTTACCATAGGCAACATAACTACACTTAACTATAGCAACACCCGCACCTATGTGCAGGCGCACAGAATGGACTACAATGTATATGATCCTGCAAATCAGAAGAGCGACACAGTATTTGCATTTAATGATAATGTGTATCAAAAAAATGCATCGGTGGGTGGCTTGCACAACTGGGGACTTAAGTATAAAGGACACAGTATAGACTTTAAGAATTTCTTCAATCAGATGGGTATGCAGAGCAATACACTGCGCACCGGCAAGGCTATAGAAGAAGGCAACTTTAGAAAAGAATATTCATTTAACTATAATCAACGTACCATATTCACTACACAACTTAGCGGTAAGCACGAGGTGTTGAACAAGAGAGGTACTTTGAACTGGACATTGGGCTATGGCATGTCGCGCAGAAACGACCCTGATTGGAAACGCATACGCTACACCTCGCCAATGGATGGTAGCGATACTGCTTACCATGCTTATGTACCTTTTGGTGCGCAACCATTTTACCTGGGCCGCCTGCACCTAAAGCTGGTAGAAGATATTAGAACTGCAGCACTTAGCTACTCGCACAATATAGTTAAAACAGGAACCAAGGATGACGAGGATGTATTTGTAAGTGTGAAAGTGGGTGGCTATTACGAAGATAAAGACCGCAATTTTACCGCCCGCAATATTGGCTATGCACAAGCCAATGCTTTTCAGTTTGACTATTCGCAAGACCAATTGCCATTGAGCCAAATATTGGCTCCTGAAAATATTAATACCACTACAGGATTTAAAATAGACGAAGACACTAAAGGTTCTGACAGCTACCGTGCTTCTAATAATTTGCTTGCTACATATATAATGACCGACATACCACTGGGCAAGTGGAATTTGAATGCTGGTGTGCGCATGGAATCAAGCAAGCAGCACCTTACAAGCTACACCCTTACAGGCTTGCCATTGCAAGTAAAGTTAGACACTGTGGCTATTTTACCATCGTTCAATTTGTCTTACAACATTACCGACAAAATGTTGGTGCGCATGGCATATGGCAAAACGCTTAACCGCCCTGAGTTCCGCGAGATGGCGCCATATACATTTTACGATTTTGAACAAAACTTTATCATCAACGGAAATCCAAATGTGAAAATAGCGGAGATAAAAAATTATGATGTGCGTTGGGAATATTATCCAACATCTACTGAGGTAATGAGTGTATCACTTTTCTATAAAAAGTTTAACAACCCAATAGAAATGTATTTTGCACCAGGTGTAGGCAGCGGTGGCACTCGCAGTTTCACACCAAATAATGCACTTTCAGCTGGAAGTTATGGTGTTGAATTTGACATGCGCAAGTCGTTACAAAATTTCACATCATCACCGGTAATAAATAAATTTTCAGTAGTTGCAAATGCATCTTTCATTAAAAGCAGCATACAGTTAACACCAGAAAACTTAGAGACTGGACTAAACCCTGAGCGTCCTATGATGGGCCAATCGCCTTTTATAGTAAATGCTGGTTTGTATTATCAAGATGATTCACTTGGCTTGCAGGTAAGTGCATTGTACAATGTAATAGGCCCACGTGTAGCCATAGTAGGTATACCAGGCAATCCGGAGGTGTATGAAATGCAACGTCATTTAATTGATATATCTGTTACTAAGTCTATCACCAAGCATTTCTACTTGCGTGTTGGTTTGCAAGATTTGCTTAATCAAGATTTTGTGTTCTTGCAAGATGCTAATGCAGATGGAAAGTTAAGTAAGGCTAACGATCAGCGTTTGCGTTATTTTAACAGAGGAAGCTATTTCTCATTTGCTCTTCAGTATCGCTTCAAGCAGAAGTAATTATTGCCGCAAGCATTTAGAAAAGCGGTTTGTTTAATTTTATTTTAAATAAAGTACTTGCTTGCACGTAACAATTAGTTCACATGAAAATTACTTTTATTTTCCATTACCTTACATAAAAGTTAACTCTAGCTGAACACGTCTATAACTGTGGCCTAGCAAATTTGCAGTGCAAAAACAAAATAAAAGAAAACAATTGCAAATTCAACTTAACCAAATGAAAAAAATTCTATTCAGTATTGCTTTCACATTAGCATGCTTCATTGCATCATCGCAAATTATAGTGTCAGGTGATATTACTACCAACACTACTTGGACTAACAACAACATTTATATACTCAATGGATGGGTATATGTAAAGGCTGGTGCTACTTTAACTATAGAGCCTGGCACTATCATCAAAGGCGATTTTGTAGCCAAAGGAGCTCTTATCATAGAGCGTGATGCAGATATAATAGCAAACGGTACTCCAGAGCAACCTATAGTATTTACTTCGCAAAAGGCAGTGGGACTTCGCAGTTATGGCGACTGGGGTGGTGTTATTATATGCGGCCGTGCAAGTGTAAATGCACCTGCTAACGCTGGTAATGGCACTGCTGCAGGCGAGGCCATTATAGAAGGTGGAGTAGGCTCAATATATGGCGGTGGAGCCACGCCTGATGATAACGACAACTCTGGAATATTGCGCTATGTGCGTGTAGAGTTTGGCGGTATTCCTTTTCAGCCTAATAGCGAGATAAATGGACTAACTCTTGGTGGTGTAGGCCGTGGTACAACAATAGAAAATGTGCAAGTATCATTCAGTGGCGATGATGCCATAGAGTGGTTTGGTGGCACAGTAAATTGTAAAAACCTAATAGCTTACCGCAACTGGGACGATGATTTTGATACAGATTTTGGATACCGCGGCAATGTGCAATTTGCAATGAGCATGCGCGACCCAGCTGTAGCCGACCAATCAGGTTCTAACGGATTTGAGTCTGATAACGATGCATCAGGCACAGGAAACATTCCAATTACACGTGCTAAATTTTCTAACGTTACTATCATTGGCCCATTAGTAAATTCTGCAACACCTAACTCTAACTATAAGCGCGGTGCACACTTGCGCAGAAATACTCAAACAAGCATTTTCAACTCTGTTATAGCCGGCTATAGTGTAGGCCTATTAGTGGATGGTACTACTACACACGCCAATGCTATGAATGGTGATTTGCGTTTTAAGAATTGTGTATTGGCTGCTATGTCAGACACTTTGGCCACAGCCAGTGCTGTAAATCCTAACAACATTACCGGAACCTTTAATATTTCTGATTGGTTTGGCAATATTGCATATGGCAATGTGTTGCACAACACAACATCTGAATTGTTGTTTGCAAACACTCAGGTAGCTAGCCCACAATTAACTTTGTTAGATGGTTCGCCACTTATGAGCGGTGCAAGTTTTGACGATAGTTATTTGACTGATTCTTTCTTTACACCTGTTGCATACCGCGGTGCATTTGGCACTGACAACTGGACAGCTTGCTGGGCAGAGTGGGATCCGCAAAACAACCCATACAACGGTGCTATAAACAATGCAGTAACTGCAAGCATACAAGTAAATGGTGCAAGCACTGTGTGCGAGGGCGAAAGCATGGAAATGGAAGTAATGACAAATGCCACTAACCCAACCATAAACTGGAGCAATGGTGGCAACACAGAAGTGATAACCGTGGCAGCACCTGCTACTGTATATGTTACAGTTACAAATGCTGCTGGTTGTTCTGTTCAAACAGATGCCTTTACTGCAAGCGTATTTCCAACACCAACAGTGACCATAACTGCTGTAGGTCCTACTTCTTTTTGCACAGGTTCATCAGTTGTACTTAACTCATCTGCTACAAGCGGAAACTTGTGGTCAAACGATGATACTTCTAACAGCATAACCGTAAGCGAATCGGGCAATTACAGCCTTACATATACTGATGAGAATGGCTGCACAGCTCAATCTAACAGCATAGAAATAAACGTAAGCGATGCTCCGGCACCAACCATAGCTACTAATGGTGCTACTACATTTTGCGAAGGCGAATCAGTAGTACTTAACGCATCTACTTCTGAAACATACCAGTGGAGTTTGAATGGTGTAGCAGTGCAAAATGCTACATCACAAACATGGACAGCTACTGCCGGTGGTGCATACAGTGTTACTGTTACCAATACAGATCAGTGCGATGGTGTGGGTACTTCATCATTAGTATTTGTGGTTGTAAATCCTACACCTACAGCAGGTTTCGATTTTGACTTTACTTACAATGGTTACACGTATGAGTTTAACAACAACTCTACAGGTGCTACATCATATGCATGGAACTTTGGCGATGGCAGCACAAGCACAGAGGCTAACCCTAGCCACACATTTGGCACAGGCGGCACGCATGTGGTAACACTTACTGCTATAAATGGCCAGTGCGAAGATGTAATAGAAATAACTCTAACAGGAGTGGCGGTAGAAGAAAATGAAATAGCAGAAAACCTTTCATTGTACCCAAACCCAACTACAGGCAATGCTGTTGTAAGCATGGCATTAAACGGTAGCAACAATGTATCAGTAAATGTGTTTGAGTTAACAGGCAAAATGGTTTACACCACCTATCGCCCAAATAGCTTTGGAACACAAACAATAGAATTGCCGGCATCTGAATTATCAGCCGGAGTTTATTTGGTACAAGTGCAAGTAGGCACAACCTCACAAATGATTAAACTGGTAGTAAATAAATAGATTTTTCTTTTCATTTTTTAAAAGAAGCGTCCCTTTTTGGGGGCGCTTTTTTTATGTGCCTATTAAAGGGGCATGTATGTGCAAATGGCCCCTAGAAATTCACTAGAATTGCCGTAGTGCCAGTTTTTTAAGGCAAATTGGGCCATTAGAGCGGGCCTTAAAAAACATTATAAGATTGGTAAGAAGAAGATTAGCTTTGCAGCCCCAATTATGGGTAGAATAATTAAGTATAAAACACAAAGATGAAATCGATAGATACACGCATAATAAAAGGAGCTGTGGCGCTTTTGGGCCTTGCCTTTACAGTATACCTTTTTGCCACCGGCCATTGGGGTTGGGGCATATTTATGATATTGGTTTTGGCCGTATTGGTGCTTATGGTAATGCGCAGCATACGCATTATTTTGGCATTTTATCAATTGCGCAAGCAGAATATGCCTAAGGCGAAAGAGTGGTTAGAAAAAATAAATCCAAACCATTTGTGGAAGAATCAAAAGGGCTATTACTACTTTCTGCTAGGCAGTGTAGATGTGCAAAAGAGCAGCTTGGCTCAGAGCGAAAAGTATTTTCGTCAGGCACTGAACCATGGCTTGCGACTGGACCATGACAAAGCCGCTGTATACTTAAATCTTGCTGTAATTACTGCCAACAAGCGCAAAAAACGCGAGGCAATAACTCTTTTGAACGAGGCAAAGAAATTTGACACAAAAGGCTATCTGAAGAATGATATAAAGCAGGTGAGTAAAATGGTAAATAGCATCTAAATTTCTGAGCATCTCGCTATTAAAGTGTTTAGAATAATAACAGATAAAAAGTATAGAATCCTTTGCATCATTATTGCAATAAGTGGAGTGGTGCTGTTGTTGTCTTCTTTAGCTGTCCGCATTATTATTATTAATGGTTGGGCCGATGTAAACAACGATGTATCTGAATTTATTTTCTCCACATTTGTAGTGCTCACCTACATGGCGTTTTTCACCATGATATTTTCTTTACAATCCATGGTAGTATTATTTGCGATAAGAAAGTGGCATGGCCGCAAGTAAATAAAATGCTACATACTTAGAATAAAATTTTAATCTACAAGCATTAATTTGTCATTCACAACAGTTTTGTTGTCTTGCTGAATGCAGAAATAGTAAGCGCCACTCGGCAAATCATTTCGATCAATGATTATTTGAGTGCCATACAGGTGTTCAGTTTTATTGACTAATACACCAAAACTATTATACAATGCCAATGAACCATTTACTAATGGTTTATCCAATTGCAATTTGGTTTGGTTGCTAAAGGGATTGGGTGCAATGGAATGGGTTGTGGTGGTTTTCAAATTATTTATTCCAACCGTTATAGCATTGCATCCAAAGACCGAGGTGTAATTGCTGGTATAAACTTCATTTACACTGTCGCGCACACAAACTAAATTTCTGTGCATAAAATCTGTAAAGTAAGTAAAAGAGTTTTCTATAAGGCCAAAACTACTGCCAATGCCTTCTATTATATACGGTGCTTCATTATCTGGGGTGGGAGTAAAGTTCCATTTAGTGTGATAGTTTTCATTGATTAATACTGAATCTAACGAGACAACGGTCATTGGATTTTCATTAAATAAGTATGCAATATATCCTGTTAAGGTATCGCCTACGTTAAGATCATAATCAAATAGGAGTGTGTCCGATGTAGAGTTTGGTAAAACAATAGTGACTTTATTTTGGACACTGTCCTGGCGCAATGCACATGCATAACCTTGGGCAGGTGAAGCAGGCGGATTCATAGGGTCTGTGCAGAAAGGTATGGATACTACAGAAGCCGATCTGTACAGTTTTCTGAATGACAATGAATTTATGGTAGTGTCGCCCTCCAATGAATACTGAAAAGAGTAATTAGCATGACACGGATACTGAAAGGGTTGGTCGTAATAGTAATCTACCCTTCAAATGGCATTGTTGGAAAATGCATGGTAGGTGTTCGTTTGCGCTTGTGTAATTACAGAAACTACAACAAAAAGCGCAATTGTAATAGACCTTCTTAATAGCATCCTTGTATGTTTTAATTGGGAATTCATCTTTTATTTAAGTTGCCCATTGGCAACTTAATTGGTATACATTAATAATTACCCATACCCTAAAAGACAAGTAGTTTGATAAAAAACCATGAGTTTTTATTTGTAAAAAAATCTAGAGCTTCGCACCACGCGTATTGAAACGAAATGAATACCCAAGTGAAATATAATTTTTTGGAGCATTATCTGTAATGCCTACACCACCTGATATATCCGCTATCATGTTATTATTTATTAAATAAGTAATGCCACCATCGCAGCGGTGGTCTGCCTTGCCCATGGCAGGCAAAAAGCCATAAAGTTCCGCATAACAACCCAGTTTTTTGGTAAGAGCAATGCCCGTGGTGAGTGTATAGATGTAGTTGTGCACTGCATTTTCACCATTCCATTCGGCCCCCAGGTTGTAGGCCAGCGCTACTTTATCAGATAGTGTATGCTGCATAGTAAATCGGAACGAAGGCGCTATGTATGTGGTAGCAAATTCAGGGCTTGCGGCCTTCGCGGTGGCTATGTGTCCTATAAAAGAAGTTTTGGGTATAAGACCTTTCTCTTCAAACAATGATGCCTTAAAACCACAAACTATGGGCGAAAACCCAGTGATGTTTTTTCCAAAATACCGCTGTGTCTGCAGTTCGGTTATAAGTCGCAATTCAAATTTTTCATTCACCCCATATTTCCATAAGCTTACAGGATAACTATATGAAGTGCTATTCTCATGGTTGTTTTCTATGTTGAAACCATTTTCTACTTGAATGTAGTGTGTGGGGGTAATGAAGGGGCACTCAGTTTGGTCAGGCCTATCCAGCTGAATTGGAACCAAATCTTGTGCGCATAAGTCAGTACAAAAACAAAGCATAACAAATACGCAGCACGTTATTGATTTTATGATGTAATGAGGCATAGGCATAGGTGTAAGTGACTTAAATGTGTTCTTATTTTTAATTGAGAACCCAACGCAAGTTAGCCAAATAATGCTTTTAAAAAATTTACTGAGGCATGAAGACCTAGAAGCAAAAGTTTGGGAAAAGACATTTAGCGGTTTATGCAGCTCGCCACAGTGCGCTTTTAAAAGAGTTTTAAGTTGCTCAAAATTTATTCATCAATGCTTTGCAAATTTTTGCAAGGGCACTTTTTTCATGATTTGTAAGTAGCTCGTCTAGCTATATGTAGCTCATATGCTGCTAGCAATATAATTACTAAAATTTCCGCTACAAAGTATATAATTCCAAGGAGCGTTAGTTTGTCAAAATTTTGTTGTAGCTGGTATAGAGTTAATAGACAATAGCTAAAATTGAAAATAGCAATTGTTTTTAAGTGTAACGTCCAATTGGCAGGCCTTAAAAAATATATAAATGAGGAGTAAATGCACAGGGTAGCAGCTATGCACATAAAAATTTTAAGCACGCTCTTTGGCATCCCAAACACCTCGTTAAATGTGCATATCAAGAATAGAAACAGCAGAGACGTAGCTGCGCCTATAGCATCCAGAAGAAATATTTTATGCCCTGTTTTATTCTCCATTTTGTTTGCCATTCATAGGAACATTCATGAATGGTTTTCTCTATTAAAGTTGCGTAGTAAAGCTTTACTTATCATTGATTTATGCCGTGCAACTATTTGGTAGTGGTGCTGCCAAACTCAACACCTAGTTTTTCATATTCAATATCGTTAGGTTCCCACAGTTCAATTTTGTTTCCCTCTATGTCCATTATATGAATGAATTTGCCATAACTAACCGCCTCTATTGTGTCGCAAATGGTTACTCCGTCTTTTTTTAGTTGTTCCACCAAACTTGCCAGGTCCGCCACTCTGTAGTTTATCATAAATTCTTTTGTAGATGGTTCAAAGTATTTGGTTGTTTCTTTAAATGGACTCCATTGCGAAAAACCTTTCTTAGTGCTATCGGCACCTTGGTACCACTCAAAAACAGAACCGTAATCATTAGTGTTTAAACCAAGGTTTTTCTGATACCATTCTCTTACTTTTTTAGGGTCTTTACATTTAAAAAATATCCCGCCAATACCTGTCACCTTTTTCAATTCAGTATTTTCGTTGTTGGTTTGATGTATATAATTGTTAACGGCAAAGCCAAGTCCAAATGATGTAGCCAGCGCTAAAATGAGTAGTGGTATTTTTTTCATTGTATTTGAATTATTGGTTGGTTTTATTTATAGCCTCTTTAAAAGTCATTCATAATTCTTTAAATGCTTATAAATAAACTCGATTTTCGTAGGCAATTCAAAAGTAATCAAAGTTGGGTTTTGGCTAATGCCCAGGCAGCGGTAATATGCGTTGGGGTGGTAGTAAAATTTAGAAATTATCAATTATCCCTATACTTTTTGGGACTTTTCGCAGCTTCTGCTTTTTGAACGAAGCATCTAGCTGAGCGTAATACTCGTATCCATCGACCTGACAATTTATTCTGCTTGTAGTTTGCGACAGTTCTTCTTCCTTCGTGCATTAAGTAGTCTTACAAGTTATCCGTTACAAACTGCTGAGAATAGCTTTTAATCATTTCTCTAACTAGTCTAAACTGATGTAATATTTCTTCTTCAGCCCCAACAGCTCTTGCTGGGTCAGGAAAGTTTTTATGAAACTGCCTTGCCTTTGTTGGGAAGTATGGGCAGCGTTCTTTGGCGTTGTCACATACAGTAATTACAAAATCGAAGTCAATGTTGAAATATTCGTCAATGTTGTTCGAAGTGTGATGAGAAATGTCAATGCCGTCTTCTTTCATTGTGGCAATTGCTCTCGGATTTACTCCGTGAGTTTCAACACCTGCACTATAA
>JANOXJ010000105.1:0-6076 GCA_031418455.1 Flavobacteriales bacterium
CTAGGGTTGTACTATGGCGGTCACTTCTATTTCCACAAGCATGTCTTTGTCAATCAGGTTGCTTACTTCCACCATGGTAGTAGCTGGTTTTATAGTGCTAAAGTACCTGCCATGCACACGGCCTATGGCTTCCCATTGGCTTATTTGAGTAACATAAATACGCGTGCGCACAACATCTTTTATGTCTGCACCTGCTTGCTGCAAGGCTGTCGATATTTTTTTGAGAATAAAATCCGTTTGGCCTGCGGCATCCTTTTTACAAACTACCTCGCCATTTTCCACAGCAGTGGTGCCTGCTACTTCTATAGTGTTGCCTATGCGCACTGCGCGCGAGTAGCCCACTATTTCTTCCCAAGGTGCGCCTGACGATATGTTTATTCTCTGGACCATGCTGGTTTATTTCTGCACTATTATTTTTTCTGTCCAGGTGCTTGTGCCATCATTCACAATTACAAAATAAGGCGCATTGGCCACATTCAGTATCCATTGTTGTTGGGTGTCGCGCATAGTGTCCATCATTACTTTTTGTCCTAAAGTATTTACTAAATTTATGGTAAGTGGCATGTGGTGTTTTATAGTCAATTGGTTGCCATGTTGCATAAGAATAGCAGGCTTGTTATTAGTTTCTTCTATTCCAAAACATATCACCATTTCAAAAGATTGTTGACTAACAGTAGTGCAATTTGTAATGGGATCTAAATAGGTATATGTAATTAGTGCCTGCCCTGTTTCGAAGCTCGGAAGTCCTGTCCAAATATTGTCAACAATGGTCACATCGTTGCTCGAAAATGTTCCACCTGCAATGGATACAAAAGGCTCGAGCGAAAAGTCAGTTTGGTAATTCGTGCAAATCACAAATTCCATAAATGGATCAGGCATCCAGGTAATAACCGGTGTTTCATGAATGGTAATATTTGCCAAGAGTTGAGCAGAGCATCCAAACTCTGTAACATAATTATAGAACAGATTATTGTCGCCTGTCGTGAGCGATTCAAAAAGGACATAGCCATTTTCTATTACACCACCTGAATATATTCCACCAACAGGTGTAGCTGTTTCAATAAAGAGTGATGAATCACTTAAACAATAAGCTCCAAAATCATTTTCCCATGTCACTGTAGGCAATGAATCTACATATACTGTTATGGCATCTGTATCGGTGCATTGCGAAAGCGGATCAGTGTATGAGTAGGTGAGCGTGTGCCATCCTGCATTTACCTGTGACGGTTGGAATACATCTTCAATAATTCCATCGCCTGAATAGACTCCCCCTACAGGCATTCCGCTATTGAGTGGAATGCCATTTTCATATTGGCAAAACAAAGTGTCATCCATGATGAATGATGCATTGATACCTTGAAAGTGAATAACCGAGTTGGCAATGCTTGCGCAACCTTGCTCGTTAGCATAGGTATAGCTAACTGTGTAATTGCCAGCAACAAATTGTTTGGTATCTATAAAATCATTTTCGGTAATTAGTCCTGAGTAAACACCCCCAACAGGTTCAGCATGCTCAAAAATAATATTGGTATCGCCTATGCACACATAACCCAAATCTGTAGTCCAGGTTATACTGGTAAGTTCATATACAAAAACGCTGTCAATGCCAGTAGAAGAGCATCCGTTTTCATCTGTGTAGGTATACATTATTTCATGTCCACCTGCGAATGCATTACTAGTGTTGAATGAAAAATTATTAGCGCCATCATTGGTAATAAATTCTCCGGAATAGATACCACCCGCAGGCTGCGCATCTTGCAGCGCAAGCGCTTCGCCTTGCATACAAAGCGAATCGTTAGCAATAGAAAATGATACACTAGGTGGCGATGCAATGAAAATATTTTGCTCTGCCGTGCTCACACATCCACTTTCAGGATGCACCAATGTATAAGTGTAAATCTGTTCGCCTAATGCAGCTACTTCAGGATAGAGTAGTCCATTGCTCACTCCGCTACCGTTGTACTCTCCCCCTTGCGGACTTCCTCCGGCAAGGGTTACAGCAGGTGCATTGGTGCATATAATATTTATTTCATTGTCCCATTGCACTTCCAACGAAGGAAGCAAATCAATAAAAATTTCTGAAGTAAAAATGGCTTGCGCGCATTGTTCGGATACTATGCCGCATGAGTATGCAAATTGTGCAAGCGTGGTGTCTACATTTAATACAAATAAAGTATCGTTATGAATACCACTATAGTTTGTATTAAGCGAATCAATAGCTACACCATCAGCATACCACTGATAAACATAATTGCCTGGCGAACTGGTAAAGGTGATGTATGCATTACTGCCTGCACAAACACTTTCGGTAGTGGGCTCAGAAAGTGCTATAGCACTTGGCTGCACTATCACTTGCATTGGTTCTGAATACATAAATAACTCAGGAGTGCAGCCTGCAGTGCGGCATCGGAATATACTGTCCATGCCTATGGTAGCGTTAGTAATGTGCAACACATTGTTGTCTATAGTCACATTATTTTCTCCGCTTACTACTATTTCCCAATTGTTATTTCTATATACTTCCCACTGATACGTTGATGTATTGAGAGTACTATTTACGAAAAGTGAATCCGATGCGCCTTCGCAAATAGTAATATTGTTGCTTTGTGATTCTATAGCCGGACCTACGCGCAACACCATGGGCTGTGTGTAAGAGCGCTCGCCACAAAACGAAAAGGCATACGATCTGAATTTGAATCCATCCATTTCTGGGTGTACATTCCACAATTCCAGCTCGGAGTAATAGGTGTAATTAAACTCGCCCCAAATAATGGGCGACATATAGTAATGACCATAATCCCAGTATTGAATGTCACGCCATCCAAGCCCATCCAGCGAATCTATCTGCCAACCTAAAGACCAATAGTAGGTGGGATTGTTGGGGTTAACATAATCACTGGTAATGATAAAAGATTCTTCGTACACCACACCACTTGCAGGACATAAGTAAATTGTGTCAGTGGGATTTTCTACCAATACCGGTGGAGGTGGAGTATTTACTCCTTTCAAATATACAGGTGCCGATGCCGTGCAGCCGAAGGGCGATGTGGCATTCACCGTAGCGTATTGCGACAGTTCATCTGCTATCATGTATATTTCATGATTGTTGATCAACGCTACATCCAACCCATCTGTAATAGTGTATTCATTAGCAGGGTCGCCAAGGTCTATATAAATGGAATCGCCCATACATGCGCTGTATTGGTAAGACTGATAGAAATAGGCATTTTGCACTGCCATCCAAGGTGCAGGTTTGGCCATTACAAAAAGTGTGTCTTTGGCTTTGCACCCATTGTACGTAGCCTCCACTATATACATCATGTCAGCATTGGTATAAATGTTTACATCTGCTGTAGTGGTGCTAGAAATTTTATAATTGGGCGACCAAACTAACGTAGCATCAGCATTATTGGAGGTGGCCACTACTTGCAATGTTTCTCCTACACAAATAATTTCTTCTTCAGGAATATCAACCGATAAATCAAAATTATTTATTGCAACTTGCACGGTATCGCTTTGCACGCAGCCTTGCAGATAGCCATAAAAAATATACGTGCCCGGTGCCGTGGGTTGTACACTAGGAGTTTTAGACGAATTATAGGAAAAACCTAAATTTGGATACCAGCCATAATCTACTGCTGTAGCAGAAGTGCTTCCGCTAAGTTGTACAAACACATTGCATGTTGTTGTCTTGTCAGGGCCTGCTGAAATTGAAAATGGAACATTGCCTGCCTGATCAAACTTGGCAATATAATTTTTTAGTACACCACCATTATGTGTTAGCGAAATTGGATACCATGTTTGTATACCTTTAAAAGTACCAAACAAAAGTTGGCGACCATCTTCGTCTAACACCACATCTGCAGGATAATGGTCTTGAGAGTTGGAGTCGTATGCGCGTGCAAATTCCAACGAACCATCTTCATAAAAATTTGCATTGAAATGTTTGGCAGATAAGTTGAACAAACTATATGCTGGAAAATTTCCTATGTAAGGTTGATTGCTTGAGAGGTAGCCAAACACTGCTATTTTACCGTTTCTGTAATCAATACGTGTAGCCTCTTCATAAGAGCCTTGTCCGCCCATGGTTTGCACCCATTGGCAGCTGCCATCGGGCAACATGCGCATAAGAAAACCGCTGCCATCGTCACCATTTATTAGCTTGTTGCCCAGGTTGTGCGTAAGAGTAACCTTGCCACAAAAGAGCATACTGCCGCTAGCACCTGCTTGTGCATCCCAAGTATAAAATGAACCAAAGGTAGAAGAGGTAGTTGACAATTTTCCCCAAATGCAAGAGCCATCAGAATCATATTTGGCCATATATAAACTTGCAGATGAATTTAAAAAACCATTGGCCACCACTTGTGGACTAAATTTAAAAATGCCATTGGCTGGCATAGTTGTTTGGCCTGAAATCCAAACATTGTCTTGGCTATCAACCGACACAGTTTGCACCCCTACCGATGCTGTGCTGCCAAGTTGATTTAGCCAAAGCAATTGCCCTTGTGCAGAAATTTTACATAGCCACGCACCGCCATTATTTTTATTGATCCAAGTTTCATTTATTACAAAAAAATCACCAGAAAAATTGCCACCCCAATAAATGTTGCCTTCGCTATCGGCTGCTATGTCGCGCGTGTCCTGAGCATTATTGGTATTGGCTGCAGACACATGCCACTCGTATTCAAAGTTGGAATTAAACTTTACCAGCAATGCACGGGCACCACCATGCACATGAAATGTTTCGGTGCCAAGAGTCATATTTCCTAATAAATTGCATGCAACAGCTACAGAACCATCGTTCAATACCACTATTCTTTTTACGGTCACATATGATGCGGGAAGAATATGTGTAAGGTTAGAATAAGTACCCGATGAGTCCACATGCGATAAATAAAATCCGCCTGTACCGGCAGCAATGGACTCAGTGCCGCGCACAAGGCCTAGATTAGGGTAGGTGCCACACTCTACAAAGCCGCCAGCAGGATGTTGTTCTACATCCAACACATTTTCGCCAGAATAGATACCACCATTGGTTTTTACCCAAACTGCACGGTGGCATTGTTGGGCTTGTATGTAAAAAGTAATGGAGGAGATAAACAGAAATAAAATAAAACGCATGGTAAGAGAATAATAAATCGATGGGATGCAATTTAATGACGAAACGCTTTAATAGAATATCAACCCAATTTAAATTATTCACTAAATAGGAATGTCACAGAGACTATAACCAATCCACACCAGTAGCGCATTCTAGGTCATTCACATAAGCGTTTATTTTCTTCGGGCAATTGTTGCACACGGTCATAGTGGGGCATTCGCTTATAAGAGTATTAAATGTAACCAATGGAGCATTGCATACATTGCAATGTCCTTTTTTGGTTGCGCTGTTTATTTTTCGTAAGGCATTTATTTCATCTTCTATTCTTAAAACGGCCGATTCTAATTGTGGATAATTGGCTTTGAAATATTCTTGCAGAAAAATTTTAAATTTTTCGCATTCGAGTAACATGTTATGAAACACAAGTGCACGGCTATAGTAGTCTTGTGTAACAAATTGTCGGCAATATATTTTTAGTCTGCCACAATAGCCGGAGGCCATCAGTGCAGTGTTGTCGTTGGAACTATTTTGGCCTAGCATGCAATTGATATATAAGTTGGATTTCGAATTTTTAAATAAAATCTAAGCAGTGATGGGCAAATAAATTTCCTCTTCAGAATCAGGATCGTTGTTTTTGAATTTTTTTCCCAGCACTTCGTAGTGTGGTCTTATATCGGTGTTAAAACCCGACTGTGGCAGCCATGTGCCATAGATGTAATCGAAAATGCTTGAGTCGGTGCTTAAGCCTTTGTAATTAAAAATGGCATACATGCCACCAGGCAAATTTAATATTTCTATTCCTTCGGGTGCATCAAAGTTTTGGTCTACCGCTATACCTACCCATTTTTCAAACGATGCCAAGGGGCTAAATTTTTCATCGAAGTGATAGCCTTGCGGATATACTCTTATGCTATAAAAGTCTACTTCAGCCGCAGTGGAAATTTCTTTTCTGCGCGGCATAAATTTTTGCCATAG
>JANOXJ010000106.1:0-3374 GCA_031418455.1 Flavobacteriales bacterium
CTCAGGCACAAACCAATATGGATGAGTCTTTTCATGCCAACGGCAGCATACGCGTGGTGGTGGCAGTGGCAGCCATAGTGCTGTTAGGTTTGTTTGCCTACATTTTCTCGCTCGAGCGCAGATTGAAAAGACTTGAAAAAAAGCATTAAAGATTGGCTATTTTCTTTGCTTAGTAGCGAACTTTGCAAGCAGGAAAATTGTCTTTATTGAAACATGAAAAAATCTCACATTATACTTATTATTGTTATAGCTGTAGTGTCGGCCATACTTGTAAGCACATACACCAGCTCGGTAGATAGCACCTCGTTTGGTGCTGCCAAAACAGTGCAAGGCAAAAACGTAAAAATTGTAGGCAAGTTTGACAAAACCAAAGGACTGGAATACGATGCGGCACAAAATGCCAACCTTACCATATTTAATGTGGTGGACAGCGAGGGCAATTCAGAGCGTGTGCACCTCAACTATAGCAAGGGCAAGCCCATGGGACTGGAACAGTCTGAAACGGTAACCATACACGGCTCTTATGCAGCCAATGGCACTTTTGAGGCAAACGATATACAGATGAAATGTCCAAGCAAATACAACGAAAACAAACACGAGTTGGCTGTGGGCCAATAGTAATTGCTCATCGTTTTTCACGGAGTTCTGCCCCATCATCACACCTTGCTTTTTTATATTAAATAAAAATTTCGCAGGCACCATTCTATAGCACCTGCAAACTGCATTACACCACACATACACACCATGCAAGAAATACAGTATCTCAACGAACATATTTGGCCAGGCATTATAGGCAATTTTTTTATAGTTCTCAGTTTTGCAGCATCGCTTTTTGCTGCGGTTGCTTACTACTTATCTACCAAACATCCGCTGGAAAACAATCCGTGGAAACTACCAGCGCGCATAGGTTTTATGCTGCACGGCATAAGTGTGTTTGGGGTAATAGGTACTTTGCTTTACATACTCACCCATCACTTGTATGAGTATCATTACGCATGGGACCACCTAAACAATGCTATGCCTATGAAGTATGTGTTTAGCTGCCTATGGGAGGGCCAAGAGGGTAGCTTTTTACTTTGGACTTTTTGGCACGTAGTGCTTGGTTTTATACTCATGTTTCGCAGCCGCACATGGGAGCCATGGGTTATGTGCATTTTAGCACTGGTGCAAACTTTTCTTGCATCTATGTTGCTGGGTGTATTCTTTGGCGACTTTCAGTTTGGCAGCAATCCATTCTTGCTCATGCGCGAGTTTCCTTCCAACTTTGGTTTGCCATGGACACAAAATGCAGATTACCTATCGCTTAAGTTTTTTCAAGATGGGCAAGGCCTCAATCCATTGCTTCAAAACTATTGGATGACCATTCATCCGCCCACGTTGTTTCTTGGTTTTGCAAGCACTGTGGTACCCTTTGCATTTGCCATAGCAGGCCTCTGGAAAAAAGATTATTCAGGCTGGATGAAACCCGCCATACCATGGGCCTTCTTTGGCGTTATGATATTGGGCACTGGCATACTTATGGGCGGTGCTTGGGCTTATGAAGCATTGGGCTTTGGAGGTTTTTGGGCGTGGGACCCAGTGGAAAATGCATCGCTTGTTCCATGGCTTACATTGGTAGCTACCGCGCATTTGCTCGTTATAAATCAACGCAAGCAAACAAGTCTTTTTGCCACGCTTGTGTTATGCCTTAGCACTTTTATACTCATACTTTACAGCACATTTCTTACACGCAGCGGAGTGCTTGGCGACAGCTCTGTACACTCATTTGTGGAGAGCGGCATATTGGCTCAGCTGCTTGTTTACTTGTTATTCTTTACCGCGCTTAGCACCTTCTTAATGATACGCGACCCTAAGGTGCGCATTGGTTATGCTGCATTGTGTGCCATACTTTTCCTTATAGCCTTAGGCAATTTACTTACATACACCACTACCCTATCGGTGGAGGAACAAGAGAAGCTGCTGCCTGGTGAGGGCACCATGGTTCCTTCACTTGCGTTGTTGTTCATATTTGTATCGCTTGGTGTTTTGATTTATGCATTTCGCAAACATTTCCGCCAGGCCAAGCACGAGGAAGAAGCCATTTGGAGCCGCGAGTTTTGGATGTTTATAGGTGCACTTATACTTACACTTTCTGCCATACACATTACAGTACTTACCTCGGTCAATGTGGGCAACATTTTCCTTGCACCTTTTGAGGGCACGTTTAACTCGCTGTACCAAAGCACAGGTTGGAATGTGTTTAAACGCTTGGCCACGCATGACTTTGCAGCACCGGGCGAAACCGAACGATTCAACGTATACCATCGCATACAAGTGCCATTGGCATTTTTACTTTTAATAATTGTGTCTATAGGCCAGTGGCTGC
Source organism: Flavobacteriales bacterium (assembly GCA_031418455.1). Classification (GTDB taxonomy): domain Bacteria; phylum Bacteroidota; class Bacteroidia; order Flavobacteriales_D; family Sanyastnellaceae; genus JANNVZ01. The sequence continues at coordinate 2,366 of JANOXJ010000106.1, forward strand.
GCTACAAGGACACCGATATGAAACAGTTTCGCAAGAAAATAGTGATAAGCTTACTAGCGTCCGTAGCTGTAGCTGCCCTTATAGGCTGGGGAGTTGGGTTAGAACTGAATGATGTTTCATTAATACTACTTGTATGGGCATGTTTGTTTGCCGCCTTTGCCAATGCAGATTATGCACTGCGTGTGTTAAAAGGAAAAGTAGATTTACTTGGTGCCAGTGTGGCACACGTAGGTTTTAGCATGGTTATATTAGGTGCAGTAGTAAGTACATGGCAAAGCTTTTTTATTTCTAAAAATACACGCGGCAACATTTCAGAAATAAGCGAAGATTTTAAAAACAACGAAGACCTAATGATACTGCAAGGCGACACCTTGCCTATGGGCCCATATATGGTGCACTACAAAGAGAAAAGCAAAAATGGCGACCGCTTACATGTAACGGTAGAATACTTTGACATAGAACCTATCACTTACAATGAAGGAGATTATGTGCAAGTATTTGGTCAGCCCTTTAGAGCAAAAAAGAAACACACAGCCACTACCAGTTTCTTAAAAGATGCTACAGAAGATAGCCTTTGGACACAAGTAACTCCGGCAGAAATAGATGCGCACGGCACAGAGCATTTAGCCGAGTGGACACCAGGGCGCGCTGGCGAAAAACTGTTTACACTGGAGCCTACAGTGCTCATATCGCCCAAGGGCAATAGCCGCGAGCCCAGCACCAAGCACTTCCTAGGCCACGACCTTTATACCTTTATAAAGCACACCGATGTGGAACCAAAAAAGCAAACCGAAGAAGGCTTTTTGGAACCCAAAACTGGTAAAGTGCCTGTGCAAACCGAAATACGCATAACAGAGCTGGTAAACATGCGCATAGACAGCATAGTGGAACTTACAGACATACCCGAAAATTTGCCTAAAGGACTAAAAGGTAAACGCGCATTTTGCACCGTGTATGATGCACACGATGCGGAAAAAGTGGCTATACCAATGCTTACCATAAACGACAG
>JANOXJ010000107.1:0-32816 GCA_031418455.1 Flavobacteriales bacterium
CACATAGTATTTGATAAGGACAATCTGGAAATGACACTGGGAGAGGTGCTTGCGCAAAATGGCAAAACACAAATCCGTATAGCTGAAACTGAAAAATATCCGCACGTTACTTTTTTCTTTAGCGGAGGCAGGGAGCTGGAGTTTCCTGGTGAAACACGCCTAATGGCCTCATCGCCCAAGGTGGCCACCTATGACTTGCAGCCTGAAATGAGCGCACAAGATGTAGCTAATGCCATAACAAAAGCTATGCGCGAATCCACACCTGATTTTATTTGTCTCAACTTTGCTAATCCTGATATGGTGGGACATACAGGTGTATTTAGTGCCATAGTAAAAGCTGTAGAAACGACAGATAATTGTTTGCAACAAGTGGTGGAGTGCGGCTTACCGCTTGGTTATTCGTTTATTATAATAGCCGACCATGGCAATGCAGATTTTGCGGTAAATGATGATGGTACTCCCAATACTGCACATACTACTAATCCTGTACCTGTATGGATTGTAGATAAGGATGTAACACAAATTCATAAAGGCATATTGGCTGATGTTGCACCCACGGTGCTAAAGCTTTTGCATTTGACTGCACCAGCTGCCATGACGGGTAAGCCATTGTATTAAAAAAAAAACACTCAATAAAAAGCCTCTTGCTTCAGTCAGCAAGGGGCTTTTTATTTTAATGTTATTCTGCTTTATTATTTATCGCGAAGTATGTGTACATAGCCTTCGTATGTTTTTCCATCAGAGCGTGTTAAAGTATAAAAGTATACTCCGGCATCTAGATCATCACCGCTCCACTTGTTGGTGTAATTAGCATTTTCATATACCAAATTGCCCCAGCGGTTGTATACCTGCAAGGTGCTTTTTGGGAAATTCAATATTCCAAATATTTCAAAAGTGTCATTCTTGTCGTCACCGTTTGGTGTAAATACGTTTGGTATAGTGGTGTCGCAAATTTCTACTACTGCAGCTACAGTAGCTTGCTGTCCGCATGCATCTGTAACATCTATAGTAAAGGCACCCGCCAACTGTGGCACAAGCACGTCTACTTCGCTTGGTGTAAAGGCATCTGTATCGTATGTATATGTGTACGGTTCAGTGCCGCCAGTAGCTAATTCTCCGGTGCCTACACCTACACACAAATCTAAGTCTTCTACACCTATCAGAACGGTAGGTATCGTTACTAATATTGAATCTGTGCCTGTTTGACCGCAAGCATCTGTAACTACTACATATTGCATTCCTGCATCGGTAGCATCAAAGGTGGCGGTGGTAGTGGTAGAGCTGCTACCTGTCCATGCACAAGTGGGTGGGTTTGCACCAGTTAACATGGTTACTGTTGGGTTTGCTATTGCATTTAAGCATACAAATATTTCATCATCCATTTGCAGAGTTACTCCACTTGGAGGCACCACATTAAAGCTTTCATTAAAGGTTTGACCGCAGAAGTCTGTAACTGTAATGTCATAATCGCCTAATTGGTTTATAGTAATTGTGCTAGTAGTTTCATTTGTACTCCATAAGTAATTATAGGGAGCAAAACCTCCTGTTACATTTGAGTTGGCTGTTTGCGGCCCACATAAAGTAAGGTTGCCTACATTAGTTTCAAGTGGTGCTTGTTCTGCAATAAATATTTCTACTGATGCAGTATCCAATTCGCCACATCCGTTTATATAAGGGAAAGAGATAATTAGATTTTCTACTCCTTCTCCAAACCCATCATTTATGGCAGAAAGGTCAAGTGTGTCTATTGTAGTACCCGGGTTAATTAATATATAATCGGGCAAAGGGGCATAGTCCGAACCCATAGTGGCACTGCCGGCATAGCTAAGGAATAATGTATCTACCAAATCGCCAGTGTCTTCTATTACTATTACTATTTCACCTTCTACACATCCCTCCAATATTTGGTTGTTTGGCCAATCTTCAGTAGGTGGATTAATAGCTACAGATGATAGTGTAGTATTGGATGCAAAGCTGCCCTCTTCAAAGGCCACAGTAGACTTTAGTGCAGTGTCTGAGCCATCAGCAATAGCCAAACGAATGTGGTACGTTTGTCCGCACTGAACACCCGCCACTGCCTGCATGGATACAGTAAAGCCATTAAGCGCTACACCGGGCCCACCCGGGTTGTCTATGTAGTACTCAGAATTTAGTACGTTGTTTACAGAGCTAATAGTTATTGGAATTTGTGGGTCTGTTTCTGGTATAAATGCTATATTAATTGAGCCATCAGGAAAGCCTGCAGGTGAGCTATACGTTCCTATAATGCCAGGGCCTGATATGAAAAATGCAAATACATCATTGTATGATGAGTTTACCCATGTCAGGTATTCGTCTGAACCGAAAATATAATTGAAAACAACAGTGTCACCTGTAGGTATAAAATCAAATTCTAGAATAGCCACATCATTGGCACTACTAACTGAAAAGCTTTGACCAATAAGTGGGGGAACTGAATTGGCTATGTTCAATAAATCAGCATTGCCAGATACCTGAGTTGTCATAAGTGTACCAAAATCGCCAGGAACATTGGTATGAGCATCTTCTGAACTTATCATAATGCCCGACTCAAATTCAAACGGTGCAGGACCGCCATTGAAATAGCCTAATTGAAGCGGGTCGCCCGTAAATGATACGTTGCTATAAATTACTCCTTGTCCAACTAAAAAGTCAACAGCTTGGTCTGGAGTTACTGTATTTACAGCTATTTGAGCGCGTGTAAAGAAAGTTGCTGTGAGTAAAACTGTCAGCAGTGTGTATCTTATTAAGTTCATAGAGTTATAAAGCAATTTTGTTGTTTGATGAATGTTATAGGTTTAAAGTTGTCTAATCTATAAATTTTATTTCAATCGTTGGTGGTATATGGTATCTAATTCATCAAACCATTCCTGTCCAAATTTCCTTACCAAAGGGTCTTTTAGAAATTTATATACAGGTACTTGCAATGCCTTGCCGCACTCGCAAGCAGGTTTGCACACCTGCCAGCGGTGGTAATTTACTGCAGTGTACTCGGTTAGTTTCTGCAATCTTACAGGATACAAATGGCATGAAATTGGTTTTTTCCATTGGGTTTTGCCATCGTTGTATGCCTGCTCTAAAGCGCATTTGGCTATTCCACTTTTGTCAAAAGTAACAAAACTGCATTCTTTGTTCCCATTTACAAGTGTGGTTACCAAATCACCATCTTCATCCATTTGGTACAATCCTAATTCCTCAATGGCTTTAATGCCCTCAGGGCGCATATAGGGTTTTACCCGTTCATACACATCTTCCAATTGGTCCAGCTCATCAGCATCTAGCGGGGCACCGCTGCTGCCCTCTACACAGCACGCTCCTTTGCATGCGCTAAGGTTGCATACAAATTGTTCGTCCAGCAATTCTTCGCTTACCAGCGTGCCTCCCACTATAAACATGTTTGTAGGAGCTCTTTTATTTCTTAAAGTTAAGAATGGTTTTTTCTATAATGGCTGCACATTCCAGAAGCTGTGCCTCTGTAATAACCAATGGCGGGGCAAATCTTATAACGTTGCCATGGGTAGGTTTTGCAAGCAGTCCATTTTTTGCAAGTTCTATGCATATGTCCCAGCCGGTGTGGCTGTCTTCAGTATCGTTTATTACTATGGCGTTCAGTAGCCCTTTGCCTCTAACCAAGGTTACAAGGTCAGATTTAGCAATAAGTTCATTCATTTTAGAGCGGAATATTTTCCCAAGTTGTTCCGCATTTTCGCTAAGGTTTTCATCTTTCAAAACCTGCAATGCAGCAGTGGCTACAGCGCATGCAAGCGGATTGCCACCGTAGGTAGAGCCATGCTCGCCTGGTTTTATATTCATCATTACTTCATCATTTGCAAGCACTGCAGATACTGGCAATGTGCCTCCACTAAGGGCTTTGCCCAAAACAAGTATGTCTGGTTTAACATTTTCATGGTCGCAGGCCAACATTTTGCCTGTGCGCGCCAGACCAGTCTGAACCTCATCTGCTATCATAAGCACATTGTACTTGGTACAAAGTTCGCGCACTCCTTTCAAATATCCTTCTGCTGGCACTACCACTCCTGCCTCGCCCTGTATAGGCTCAAACATAAAGCCTGCTACGTTTGGCTCTGCCTTAAAGGCGGCCTCAAGCGCTGCCAAATCATTGTAAGGAACAATAATATAGCCTGGTACAAATGGACCAAAACCGCCTGTACTGCTTGGGTCTTGAGATGATGATATGGCGGCTATCGTGCGACCCCAAAAATTGCCTGATACGAATACCATTTTGGCCTCATTGGCTGGCACACCTTTAACGTCATATGCCCATCTTCTGGCAAGTTTAAGAGCTGTTTCGCCTCCTTCTACTCCCGTATTCATAGGCAACACCTTGTCATACCCAAAGTATTCGGTTATATATTTTTCATACTCGCCCAGCTTGCTATTGTAAAATGCACGCGATGTAAGCGTTAGTTTTTTAGCTTGTTCTACCAAAACATTAATTATGGCAGGGTGGCAATGTCCTTGGTTAACAGCGCTATATGCCGACAAAAAATCGTAATATCGTTTGCCTTCTATATCCCATACATACACACCCTCGCCACGGTCCAGCACTACAGGTAGCGGATGATAGTTGTGCGCACCAAAATCATTTTCCAACTGCATCAATCTTTCAGCTGCTGTCATTTTGGTGGGGGTTTCTGTGGTCATATTCATAGCGTCTTTTTTTTATATTTATCTAAATATATGTTCGTTGCAAAGATAGCCCCGCTATGCTATAGAAATCGGCTGATTTTCGAAATATTACCATATTTCAAACAAAGCATATAATACTTATTCAAAACACCATTTGACTTTACCAAAAACCTCTCTAGTAGCAGCTTTTGTGGCTTTTGAAAATCATATTTTCATTACTGAAAATGTTTTTATACTAGACCATTACTTTAATTTTATCTGTTAATTAAACATGGATAGTTCATTTTTTTTAAGTCAATATGTTGCTAATTCAAATTTTTGCTACACATTTGCTATCAGATTTTTTGTCTGTTTTTAATTTCATTAACCTGAGAATGTATTAGCTGTAATTAATTTTATGGCTTCCTAATAAGCTTGACAGAACAGCGTGTGGGGAATATTTTCGTGGCTCAGGAGTGTTTCACTTAATAAAAAAGATGTGTCAGTTTGGGAGAGAGAGGCTGACATACGCCCTGCATTGCTGTCTGTCATTTTTTGTTTCTAGTATTCAGCTGGTCAAATTTTCAAATTACTTGTCTTAAAAAATTGAATCTGATAGTATTCGCTCTGCGATTCTGTCTAATTTTGCCGACCAATAAAAAAAAAGGAAAATTTATACAAACAAAAAATTATGGCCACAAACCTTACATTCACTATGATTAAGCCAGACGCTACTGCTGCTGGACATACTGGTAAAATAATAGATAAAATTATAAGCTCTGGCTTTAAGATTAAAGCAATGAAAATGACCAAGCTTAGTAAAGAAGAAGCAGGTCAGTTTTATGCAGTGCACAGCGCACGTCCTTTTTATGGCGAGTTGGTAGACTATATGTCAAGCGGCCCTATAGTGGCAGCTATTTTAGAAAAAGAGAATGCTATAGAAGAGTTTAGAAACCTAATAGGCGCTACTGACCCGCAGAAGGCTGCAGAAGGCACTATACGCAGAATGTTTGCTACAAGCATAGCTGCTAATGCAGTGCATGGCAGCGATAGCGATGAGAATGCAGTTATTGAAGGCGCATTCTTTTTCTCTACGCGCGAGCATGCTCAATAATTAGAAGTTTTTTTTAAAGAATTATAACCATTAGAACCCTTGCGAACTATTGTTTCGCAAGGGTTTGTTTTTTTCATGACTGTTTCATTTAGAAATTCATGTACGTTTGACCCAATTCATATTTAGGAAAAAAATGAAAGAACTTTTAGAAAAGTACGAAAACAAACGCCCTGAAATTGTTTTTGAATGGAAAGACCCATTTAGCGAAGCCGAAGGGTGGGTGGTAATAAACTCGTTGCGCGGTGGCGCTGCTGGCGGTGGCACGCGCATGCGCTCTGGGCTTGACAAGCGTGAGGTGGAGTCTTTGGCCAAAACCATGGAAATAAAATTTACCGTAAGCGGCCCGCAAATAGGTGGAGCAAAAAGCGGTATCAACTTTGACCCGCGCGATAGCCGCAAGCTGGAAGTGCTGGAGCGCTGGTATGCTGCTGTAGCGCCTTTGCTGAAGCATTATTATGGCACTGGTGGCGACTTAAATGTGGATGAAATACACGAAGTAATTCCAATAACAGAAGAGTGTGGCATATGGCATCCGCAAGAAGGCGTATTCAACGGACATTTTGCACCTACTGAGGCGCAAAAAGTAAAACGAATAGGCAACTTGCGCCTAGGTGTAGTAAAGGTGTTGGAAGATGAGGCATACTCGCCAGAAGTGAGCAGAAAATATAAAGTGGCAGATATGATTACTGGATTTGGTGTGGCCGAATCTGTTAAGCACTATTACTCCCTTTGGGGAGGTAGCATAGAGGGCAAAAGAGTTATAGTGCAAGGATGGGGTAATGTGGGCGCTACGGCTGCCTATTACTGCGCTCAAAATGGTGCTACTGTTGTGGGCATAATTGACCGCGCAGGCGGTATCATTAATGAAAATGGATTTTCTTTTGAAGAAATAAAAAAACTTTTTCTAAATCGAGAAAGCAATACGTTAAAGGGTGACAACCTATTGACTTTTGATGAGGTGAATGATAAAATTTGGGATGTTGCGGCAGATGTCTTTTTGCCTTGCGCAGCCTCACGCCTTGTTACCGAAAATCAAATGGACCGACTTATAGCTGCAGGCATAAAGGTAATAAGCTGCGGAGCAAATGTGCCATTTGCCGACAAGCAAATATTCTATGGACCAATAGCGGAAAAAACCGATTTGAATGTGAGCTTGTTGCCAGATTTCATTGCCAACTGCGGTATGGCGCGCGTATTTGCGTATTTAATGAGCAATGGTGAGGTGGACATGAGCGACAAAGGAATATTCTCTGATACCAGCAAAACTATTTTTGATGCGCTTGAAAATGTGCATGACAGAAATAAAAACAAAACAGGTATTACGCGCACAGCATTTGAAATAGCTCTCAAGAAATTGGTTTAATCAATCAAATACGGCAGCCAAAACCAAAAAAGGGAATTTTAATTAAATGACCATTGCCATTCTTATAGTATTTGTTTTAGGCTATGCAGCTATTGTGCTGGAGCATTCGCTTAAGATTAATAAAGCGGCCGTGGCTTTGCTCACCGGAGTGCTTTGTTGGGTGCTGTATAGTCTTGGTCATGTGCAAGGTGCCGGTGCTACCGAGGCTGCATTGCTGCACCACATGGAGGATATAAGTGGCATTTTGCTTTTTCTTATGGGTGCCATGACGGTGGTAGAGGTGCTGGACTCGCATGAAAGCTTTAGAGTAATAACTGACAGAATACACACCACCAACAAAGTAAAGTTGATGTGGATTATTGGTCTATTCGCTTTTTTCCTTTCGGCTGTATTGGACAATTTGACTACTACCATAGTTATGGTAAGCCTGGCCAGAAAACTTATAAGCGACCAAAAAACACGATGGTTTTATGCAGGCATAATTATAATAGCCAGCAATGCAGGTGGCGCCTGGAGCCCTATTGGCGATGTTACTACCACCATGCTTTGGATTGGCAATCAGGTTACCACTCTTCCGCTTATTAAAGAATTGCTGGCATGCAGTTTAATCAACCTTCTTATACCAATGATAGTTTTATCCTTTGTACTAAAAGGTAATTTAGAAAGGCCCGTAGCAGAGACAGAAATGTCTTATTCTATTTCAAACACTGAGCGCAACATTGTTTTTTTTGTTGGTCTTGGCGGTCTCCTGTTTGTACCAATATTTAAAAATGTAACACACCTGCCACCTTTTATGGGCATGATGTTGTCATTGGGCGTTATTTGGATAGTAACAGAAATAATGCATGGAAGAAAGGTAAGCGAGGCAAAATCAAAATTTAGCGCATATGGTGCGCTTCAAAAGATTGATATGCCTTCAGTTCTTTTCTTCTTGGGCATACTGCTAGCTGTGGCTGCACTTTCTGAGGCAGGGCATCTCTTTGCCATGGCTAGCTGGCTTAAAAATGAATTGGGAAACATATACTCTATCAATATAGCCATAGGCTTGCTTTCTGCAGTGGTAGACAATGTGCCCTTAGTGGCGGGTAGCATAGGTATGTACGACATTTCACCAGCTATAACAGGCGATGCATGGGCAGATATGTTTGTGCAAGACGGACCATTTTGGCATTTTCTGGCCTACACCGCAGGCACTGGCGGTAGCATACTCATTATAGGCAGCGCTGCTGGCGTGGCTGCTATGGGTATAGAAAATATTCCTTTTATGTGGTACCTAAAAAAAATTGGACCTTGGGCGCTGCTAGGCTATCTTGCAGGGGCAGCATTGTATATTACCATGCATTAACCAGTATTTTTTATTGTCTGCCTTTGGCGCTTCTTTTATAGCTATCAACACTTACTCATAGATAAGTATGAGGGCGCCTTCTTAAAACAAGCACAATTTGAATGAACCTTTCGCGTTCGATGCTATACTTAATCTAGCATCTATAACCAAAGATTTTTTGCTAACTACTTTTATTTAAATTATAAACCAATTTCTCCGTTATGATGGACATTCTTTTTTTTCTGCAAGACAACATGGGTGGTGCTATACAAGATGCCGCCAACCAAGTAAACACTCCCACAGTAGCACCTGTTGGCCATTTCAACATGTTTGACCAGCTAGTAAAGGGTTGGTACATATACCTACCTCAGCTTATAATGAGCGTAGTGGCAGTGTATGTAATAATAGAGCGCACACTTACTGTAAACAAGGCCGACAAGGAAGAGGCCAACTTTATGGTGAAAATAAAAGAATATGTAAGCCAGGGAAAACTGGACAGTGCACGCAATTTGTGCGGCACATCAGACACACCTGTGGCGCGTATGATAGAGAAGGGTATAAGCCGCATAGGCAAACCAATGGATGATATAAAGAAAGCCATAGAAAATGTAGGTAAAATGGAAACAGCCAAGCTAGACCGCAACCTGCCTATACTAGCTACTATAAGTGGCATAGCACCTGTGTTTGGTTTCTTGGGAACTGTATTTGGTGTTATCATCATCTTCCGCGATATTGCAGCAGCGGGTAGCTTACAAATAGGCACCGTATCAGAAGGCCTTTATCTTAAAATGATTTCATCTGCTGTAGGTCTTATTGTTTTCATGGTTGCGTATGTGGGCTACAACACATTAGTTACCCGTGTAAACAAAGTGGTGAACAAAATGGAAGCGCATGCTGTGGAGTTTATGGACATTTTGGAACAACCTATTTAATCTGATACGAAAATGGATTTCGGAAGAAGAAGTAAAGTACATGTGGAGCCTGCCATGTCAGCATTGTCTGACATCATTTTCATGCTCCTTATATTCTTCATTATAGCCAGTACACTGGCTGTAAATGGAGAGGCGGTAAATCTGCCAAAAACCAGCAAAGGCGAACCTACCCAGGCTACGGCTACACTTACTATTACCAAAGACATGAGGTATATGGTAAATGGTCAGGAAATACCAAAAGGCGATGTAGAAATAAGGTTAAAAGCATTTATGGCTACGCAGCAAGATAAAAAAGTGGTATTAAATGTGGATAGAGATGTTCCAACTGGCGAAACGGTTGAAATTTTTTCCATGATGAAAGTGAATGGATGGCAGCCGTTTATAGCCACCAAACAAAAAGAAGAATAAAATGAACTCGATTGAAATACAAAATCAAAGATGGTCTTTGTCAGGCACATTGTTATTTCATGCTGCAATCATTTTTGCATTGTTCTTTGTAAAATGTGGTAATGGCGGTGGTGGCGGAGGAGGCAACAATGGCTATGGCTACGAGGGCCTTATGGGTCTTGATGTGGCAGGCTTTGGCGATACCGAAAATGGTTTTGGCGAAGAATACCACGAGGCTGTAGCAGCGGAGTATGACCAGCCTACCGTGCAGGAAGAAATGCCTGCAATAACAGATGATGCATCAACGGATGCGCCTGTAGTTACCAATAAGCCAAACACAAAGCCAACTACAAAGCCTAAGGACAATACCACCAAACCCACTACTACACCTAAGGAAACTAAACCAGCGGTGAGCAAGGATTTGAACAATGCACTGGGCGGTATGAAACCGAGTGGACAAGGCAGCACCACTGGCAGTGGCCAAACCGGAACACAAAACGGACAAATAGGCAAAGATGGAGCACTAGGTGGTGGCGGAAGCCAAGGCACAGGTGGTGGCCAGGGTGGCGGCAACGGAACTGGCACTGGCACTGGTACAGGCCCAGGCAGTGGCCCAGGCAGCGGTGGCAACAATATGGACTATAGCTTAAATGGCCGTGTCATTAAGCAGCGCCCATCACTTAGCGAGCAAGCACCCGATGAAGGCACAGTGAGAGTAAAAATTTGGGTGAACAGAGATGGTGTGGTTACCAAAGTAGAAATAGACCAAAGTGGCACCAATACTGCCAATACGCAACTATGGGATTTGGCCAAAAAAGCTGCTATGAAAGCCAAATTTGATGCTAAACCAGGAGCGGTGGAATTGCAAACCGGAACTATTACCATTAAGTTTAGACCGACATAGACTTGTAATAATGTCACATTAAATATTGCCCTCACTCATTACAACTTCAGTGGGGGCTTTTTTTATTCATAGATTTTTAGCAAAACTACAAATACAAGAATTTGTGAAATTCTATCTTACACCATTTTGAAGTTCAATTATCTTGCGCTCCATTATTCAAATTAAATATCAGTTACATGAAAAAACTCTTTACACAAACATTATTACTATTAGCATTTGCGCTTACAGCCACTGTGGCATTTGCCCAGCCAAGCAATGACCAGCCATGCGGAGCTATAGCAGTTATCTTAAATGATCCCCCAATTACTTACAACAATAGCACAGCTACAGGCGATGCTAATGAAGTAGGGCCAACTGCAAATGATTGCATCACGGGCTGGTGCGAATTAAGTGTTGATAGCACTATGTGGTACACATTTATAGCCCCTGCAAGTGGCGCAGTCACTGCTAACACTTGCATAACAGGTGTAGGTTTCGATACCCAACTTGCTATTTATTCTGCTACAGATTGTGCTGACTATAGCACTTTTACGCTTATGGGTGCTAACGATGACACTCCCGGTGGATGCACTGGCAGTGGTTCCAACTGGGCATCTACATTAGATATTGATGCACTTATTCCAGGCAATACTTATTACCTGCAAGTAGATGGCTATTTTGGTCAAACTGGAGATTTCCAATTGGAGGTATTGGCAAGCACACCTAAAGCAAGCGTAAAGTGGGTAAATAACTGTGCTGATGCACTTGGCGCTACTGTAGATATTCGTGTGAATGGAGAATTAGTTGTAGACAACTTAGCTTTCCGTTCGCACACTAACTTTATTGATGTAACAGCCAACGAGGCAGTAACTATAACTGTGAACGATATGAATAGTGTGGATGATTCTGCACCGCTTTATTCAGTTGTAATGACCTTAGACGCTGCTAAAAACTACATAGCTGTTGGCAATGGTATTTTATCTTCTACAGGTTATTCACCTGCTGTTCCATTCGCATTCTCTATGTTTGACAATGCTGCTTTGAACAATGTAACCACAGATTCATTTGCTACATTGCTCTTGCATGGTAGCACCGATGCTCCATCTACAGTGGATGTAGAAGATTTTAATACAGGTACTACACTATTCAACGATTTGGCTTATGGCCAATTCTATGGCACAGATTATACCTTATTGCCAGCTGGTCTTTATTCTTTGGATTTAGCTGATGCAAGTGGCAATAACCTTGGTCTTACCTATTGTGCTAACCTTGAGTTTGCTCCTGCTAACATTATAGTTATTGCTTCTGGATTTGTTAATCCTGCTAACAATAGCGGAGGTCCTGGATTTGGATTGTTCACCTTCAACAACAACTTTGGTGGCGCGTTTACTCCACTTATGGCAGGTGCTTGTATAGCTCCGGCTAACGACCAACCATGCAATGCTACGACACTTGTAGTTAACGACTTTCCAACTGCAGGTTCTAACATGTTTGCAACAGCTGAAGAAGATGAGGCCCACCCTCCCGGAACGGCATGCCAAGACTCTATAGGATGGTGCGCATTTGATTCTAGCGCAACTATATCAGTTTGGTATAAGTTTATAGCTCCAGTTGGTGGCACAGTTACAGTTACTACTTGCTTACCGGGCACTAGTCTAGACTCTCAAGTAGCAGTGTACACCGTAGGCAATTGTAGCGACTACAGCACTTACACATTACTAGGTGCTAATGATGATGCTATAGGTGGTTGCACTGGTGCTAACACAACTTTTGCATCTATTTTAACTTTGAACGGACTTACTCCTGGCAATAACTATTATGTGCAGGTAGATGGTTATGGTGGTTCAGACAATCCTTTCAATATACAAGTAACTGCACCTGTAGGTGTAAATGAAATAGCTAATAAGCGTGCATTTAGCGTGTATCCAAATCCTGCAAAAGAGGTACTTACAGTGAAGTATGCTGGTAGTGCACCTGTGCAGGTGTATGACAGCCGCGGTGCATTGGTACTTACACAGCGCGTTACCGGTCAAGCCACTCTTGACATTAGCAACTTAAGCGATGGTGTTTACACTATGAGTGTTATGGAATCAGATCAGGTTCAAACCTTGCGTTTTGTTGTAGAATAAAATTATGATAACTAAATAATACAAACCGTCTCGGCTTAGCCGAGACGGTTTTTTTTTGTACACGCAAAAAATGAATTACAACGAGGTACTTGAATATATGTATGAGCAGTTGCCCATGTTTCACAGGGTGGGTCCTGCTGCTTATAAGCCTGGCTTGGATAACACCATTGCACTGTTGCAAATAGTGAATAATCCAGAGCGCAATTTGAAATGTGTGCACGTGGCAGGTACCAATGGCAAGGGAAGTACTTCGCATATGATTGCTTCTGTGCTGCAACAAGCCGGTTACAAAACAGGCTTGTATACTTCACCTCATTTAAAAGATTTTAGAGAGCGCATAAAAATTAATGGCATCATGATAGGCCAGCAAGATGTGGTGGCATTTATAACTCAGTATAAAGACCAATGGGCACACCTTCAACCTTCTTTTTTTGAGATTACTGTGGCCCTCGCATTTTGGTATTTTCAAAAAGAAGCTACAGATATAAATGTGATAGAAGTGGGGTTGGGCGGACGATTGGACAGCACCAACGTGATTATACCAGAGGTGAGCGCAATAACCAACATAGGCATGGACCATATGAATCTGCTTGGTAACACTATTGAAAAAATTGCAGAAGAGAAGGCAGGAATAATAAAGGACAATGTAACTGTGGTGATAGGCCAAATGCGCAGTAATGCTAAGTCTGTAATAGAAAGTATAGCCTTGCAAAAACATGCATCCATTGCAGATGCATCTTTGTTAGCTGATGGTGAATTGCCACCTTGCGAGTTAAAAGGAATATACCAAAATGAAAATAGAAAAACAGCTTTTGCTGCCTTGCAAGTATTAATTGAAAATGGGTGGCACATTAGTAATAACCAAATAGCCGAAGGGTTTTTGCAAGTGTCCAAAAACACTGGATTGTACGGGCGCTGGCAAGTGTTACAAAGAGAGCCTTTGGCAATAGCAGATGTTGCGCATAATGCTGATGGAATAAGCATGGTGTTAAATCAAATAGCTGCAACTCCTCACGAACATTTACACTTTGTACTTGGCTTAGTAGCAGATAAAGATGTGGATATGGTGCTGCAACTATTGCCCACTGCCTGCACTTACTACTTCTGCAATGCATCCATACCAAGGGCCATGGCCGCAAGCGAATTAAAGGAACGAGCTGCTGCATTTAAACTTAATGGGCAAGCATATAGTAGTGTTAGCAATGCCTTTGAAGCCGCTAAGGCAAATGCTTCTGTAAATGATTTGGTGTTTGTTGGGGGCAGTGTATTTGTGGTGGGCGAAGTGCTTTAATGGTTAGAAGCCTCTGCAATACTCCAATAAAATTGTATTGTTCTTTTATCTTCTCACAACAAAACTTCATTTGTTAAACCTTCAATTTTCATTTGCTTTTTTCTAATGATGCATCGAGTAGCTGCATGAATAAAGTAATTTTTTCTGTCTTTAAGCAACACTTTAAAAAATCTCATTTCTGAATGATTTTCCAAAAACTGGAAATAACGGAAGAATCTTTTAGCTGTAAGTTGTTTGTAATTAATGGGTTAGCTTTTTGGGTCATTTTTGGTATAAGGCGCAGAAACTTATAAACTCATGACTAAACCTAACTTAAAAAAAATTATTATTGTAGATGACGATCCGTTTTGGACTGCTATGCTATCGCAAATGTTGAACGAATTGGATTACTCTAACATTACTACGATAAGTAATGGAAAGGATTGTTTGGACAATCTACAATTAAATCCCCATCTTATCTTTTTGGACTATCAAATGGAAGACATGGATGGATTAGAAGTTCTTCAAAAAGTAAAGGAATATTATCCGGGTATAGGTGTGGTGTTTTGCACCGCGCTAGAAGATCTAAATGTGGCTGTAAATGCTATGAAATATGGCTCTTTTGATTACCTGCTTAAATCTAATGCTACTAGCAAAGAGGTAGAAGGCATAATTAAGAATATGGAAGTTAACTCTACTTTCTTAAACTGATAAGTATAATAACTCTATAAATGCCATTCACTTTTGCTCACCCCGCGCTTGTAATCCCTTTGAAAAATTCAAAGTGGTTTTCATTTTCTGCTTTGTTAGCAGGAAGTCTGGTACCGGATTTTGAATACTTTTTTCAAATGAGGGAAGTAGAAAATATTGGGCATTCCTGGTTGGGTATATTCATATTCGACTTGCCTGTGGCGCTTATTATGTGTTATTTATTTCATCATCTGCTGCGCGATGGGCTATGGCGACATTTGCCATCTGCATTGGCCGGTAGAATTGGTGCTATACCTGCTTTTAATTGGAATAGGTATGTAATAGAAAATAAATTCAAAGTTTTCTATTCATTAATGATTGGTGTTTTATCTCACATTTTGTGGGATGGATTTACACATGATGATGGCATATTTGTTTCCATTTTCCCCCTTCTGCAACAGCAGGTTTCTTGTTCTTCGGTCTTTTTACCAGTTTACTTTTTACTACAAATTGTATTCAGTTTTATTGGATTATTAATAGTGGTAATAGCATTAATAAAATTGCCTAAAACGGATATGAAACAGACAACAGTGGTGCGCCAACAATTTTATTGGCCATTTTTTACGGTGTTGTTTCTTTTCATTTTAGGCGTTAGATTAATTGTTTGGCCTCAGCACAACTCATTCTGGGGAGTGTTCATGGCTGTAATGGGAGCTGGTATTTACTCCATTATTTCTGTCTCTATTATTTCAAAATTTTCATTTAAATAATCAATTAATTCACCTCATGAATATTGAAACAACAGCATACACAACGCTTAATAACAGCAAAGTGGATAATTTTAAAATTCATAATTTCGAAAAGCTCACAAAGGAAGAAGCAAAACAAATTAGGGATATTGTAAATGGCTGCCTGCAGTCAAATTATCAAACCATTTTTCTGGATACGAAAAATGTAACTCAAGTAGACCTATCAGGAATAAATGAGGTTATACATTCTTTTTACACCTTAAATGGCAGCAGCAAGAACCTTGTGCTGGCCTACAGAAAAAATTCTATTGTAGAAAAATGGGTGCAAACTACAGGGCTTGATAATTTTATTGAAACTGCATTGCTGCCTGCTGCGTAAGAGCAGTGAATTTAATAAATATAATGAGAACCATTTATCGTATAGCTAGTTTCATATTAGTTTTTGGTATTAGCTACACGTATGCTCAGGTAGATACGCTAGTGCCTCTTACTGGCGAGGTAAGAGAAAAGTATATTCAACGTGCCTTGCAAATGCGTGCCAATGAAGAATATCTGGCAGCGGTGCAGCAGTTGGATAGCATACTTCTTTTCGACCCGGCTGATGCGGGTGCTTTGTTATTCAAAGGCGACCTTTTGCTTCAGGGCAAAAAATTCCCATTGGCTGCAGCTACTTACAAGCAGTTGTTGCCTTTAAAATTTGAGCCTACCATTACTCAAATTAATTTGTCTTACGCTTTGTTCCTTAGTCATAAACCTGGAAAGGCATTAAAATTTGCTGAGTCGGCCTGGAAACAAGATCCCACCAATACAAATGCAATCATTAATTATTTCAATGCTATGCTTTGGAATATTAAAACCGATGAGGCCGAACAGTTCTTAAAAGCGAATGATAAGTTGCTTAATGATGCTCAGAAATTGGTTATGCAAGCCAGACTGTATACTACCAGTGGCAATTATGAAAAAGGCTTAGAGTCGTATAGCCGATTGGTAAAAAATTATGAGGATAAATATTTTGTGCAGGAGTACGCAGAAGTATTGATAGGAAAAAAGGATTTGAAAGAGGCTGAAGTTATTATTAAAAAAGACAGCAGCATGTTTACACCTAAGGAGTATAATGCGCTAATGGATAAGTTAAAAGCAACTCAGGTGCAACGAGTAGGAACTGAGTCGGTCTATTTTGCTGATATAGCTAAAAATGTGCGCATAGAAAATGGTGCTTATTGGCAGCAAAAAGAAGGTAACGTATACAGAATGAAAGTAGGCGCAGGTTTCCACAGCGTGGAGTCTAATAATATAGAGCGCACAACAAGTATATATTTAAATGGCACGTGCAACGAGCGCTGGAGTAAGGCCTTGAGTGGTGAGTCTTCGCTTCAGCTGCAGCGCATAAGTCCATTGTTGAATAAAAGTTTTATGGCACTAACTGGCAAGCAATCCATACAATATCAGCCTAATGACAGGCGCATGGTAGGCGGTATGATAAGCTCAGAAATACTAAACTTTACCGCTAATTTATATGAGCAGAATATTCGAATGACCAATTTGGGATATGTGACACATTTAATGTTTAATGGTAAAAATGGATTTTACTCTCAAGGTAGTGCAGGAGCTTTGTCTGATAAAAATCAGCGATACCTGTTCTTTGGTTCGGTATACCACCTTTTCAGAACGGAGCCTACTTTGAAAGGCGGTATTAATTTTTCTGCATTGCACTATTCTGATGATGCGCTCAAAGGTTATTTCTCGCCTAACAGGTATTTAAGTTCAGAAGTATTTGCAGATTACAGCACTGCTCTGCCACAGCTGTCTAAATATTATCTGCAACTGCAGGCAGCGGCAGGTTGGCAAAAAATTGAGAAGAATGACTGGGAGCCGGCTTTTAGATTGCAATCGGAGGTAGGCTTTCGTCTTAAAAGATTTGATGCATCCTTAAAATATCAAACCAGTAACGTAGCTTCTGTTGCAGGTACAGGTTATAAGTTTAATTGGTTTACTTTTAAAATGACTTGGATGTGGTAATAATTACTACAGACTAAACGGACAACTACAAATTTTGAGTGCTAATGCGCCCTTTTATTTTATAGGTTCAAATATTTGTAAGCTTACATTGTCCAGATAGACGCTTACGGGGTCCACACCATGTTTGTGGTCAGTCCTTATAGCCTTATTGCCATTTATTTGGAAACCCACTTGTATATAATTCTCGCGCCAAACTTCTGGCAACAATCCTTTATTGATGGACTTGTTTAATTCAAATTTCTTGTCATTAAAGGTCATGTATTCATAATAGAGTTTTTTATTGTCGTAGTGTCCGGCTATTACTATGTTATTCCATTGATGGTTTTTAATATGCTCTTTTATTTTGGGAAGTTTTACCCAGCCTATGGGTTTGCCGTTTATTTTATTATCGTCCCAATAACACCATACATCAGACTTGCTCCATTGTAGTGCCCATAAATTGGAATAGGGAGGCATTGCATGTTGAAATGCAAATTCAAGACCTTCCACTTCTGATAAGTTGGGTGTAATGCTATCTATATGGCTATCCACAAAAAAATCTACACTATAAATAAAAGTATTTACATTTTCGAAATACCACTTTTCATTGTTCTGATTTCTTGCCAGAGTATTCGTATAAAAAATATTGTTGTATGCATCGCCACCTGTTATCTCGCAGTTTAGCACCTTTCTGGCATTAAAGCGTGTGGTGTTGGTAGTTATTCTACCTTCTATAACTGTGTTGGGCCACATAATATCTTCATATATGGTCCATCCGGTATTTATACCTTTAGGTGTGTCTAATAATGTATTTACAGGGCTCTCATCTAAACGACTGTATATGAAAAATAAAGCATCACCGGACGCAACAGAGCTGCGCTGTTCCATGCACGAAGCAAACAAACCAAATGCAAAATATATAAAGACTTGCTTTTTCATTTATCGGGCATTACTCGTTAAGAGTAGTAAAACTATTGAGGCCAATAGAAGAGGCCAATGTATGCTTTTTAACACTGCTCGGTAGGCATGGCCATGGGAGTTTTAAGACCGCTTGCGTTAAATGCACTTGATAAAATGAGATAGCCAATGTGGAGCCCGCTGCCTATTCCAATTTGACAATGGAAATTATTTGGCTGTATATAATTTTTCTTTTTTGAAAGTGAAATATTTCTGCAGGAAATATGTAAGAGTGAGCATGATGAAAGTGGAAATGAAATATGCTACTATCGGATTAATAAGTGCAAAAACAATAAGTGCTTTTGTAATTAAGTAATCGCTAAACTGACCTTGCAACGACACCAGAAAATACTTGCCAAATTGCTTTTTATTTTCTTTATCGTTATTGGCTGCATCAGTAAATGCAAAATTTTTATTGAGCCAAAATCCAGTAATAACTGTAATAAGAAATGAGATGACAGTAGCCAGCTCTACAGCCATCGAAGTAGAGCTTAAAGCCAAATAACAGAGCGCAAAAAGAACTATGTTGAGTATAGTATTGGCAGCGCCTACAGCCAGGTAAGCATACACTTGAAAAGGCAATATTTTTTTTACAATGGGGAAAAAAAAGTTAAGCAATTGCAGGATGCAGTTCTTTACCATGCGAAGTATTATTTCTTGTTTTAGATGCGATTATTTTTTTAGCATGTGCCAGATACCACTGTGCAAGTTCGCCCATGGGTAAGCCCTTGGCAGCAGTATAGTTCATGTCTTCATAAAGTTTTCTTTCCTCCGGATGCTCTATGAGGTAGGCCACAGCATCAGCTAAACTTTGGGCATTATCCGTTTCAAAATAGGCTCCACCATATCCTTCTTCTTCTACTATGCGCTCCAAATCGTCTATCTTGGGAAGTATGCACGCACGCGCATAACTGCCTGCCTGGTGCAGTATGCCTGAACTACCTGTGGTAGTGGTGTATGGAAATATTACAAACGTGCTTTCTTTGAAAATGCCTTCCACTTTTTCTTCAGCCACATAACCTGTAAAAATTAGGTTTTTCATATGGCAGTATTTTTCCTTTACACTATCTAAATATCCTTTTACGTTAGGGTTATCGGTGCCTGCTATGGTGGCTTTAAATTTGTGTGTGGGATATTTCTTTTCCAGTAGCTGCACAGCATCTAGCATTACCTCCACTTTTTTGTAGGTGCCAAATTTGCCAAAGGCCATTAAATTTATTTCAGGCAAATCGTCTGGCAAGTAGCTGCGTTCTGGCAATTCAAAATTGCCATGTGGCAGCAGTATTACATTTTTTGCCTGGTATTTGTCTTTTATTATATCCACATATTGCGATATAGTTAGACCTACTAAATCTGCTTTTAAAATAAATTTGGTAAGTTGCTTGCCTATCCACAAAAACAAATTTGTTTTCCATTTGCTACCGGCCATACCTATGGTGTCCAACTTTACCGTTTCGGTTATGTTATGCAGTATTACCATGTTTGGTATACCCATTAATTTGCAAGCCCACGGGGTCAAAAGTCCAAGTGCCGCAGGCACTTTGCCTTCGCCAAAGGTCATGAATTGTAAATTCATTATTACCAAATCTGGCTTTAGCTCTTTTATTTTTTTGCTTATTTCAAGCGCTGCAAGCGTGCTGTTAAATTTCCAGCATGGAATGAGTTCTATGCCATCCATTGCATAGCGGCTGTATTCTTTATTATCTTCTAAATGATTGGTTAGTACATAAATCTGCTCCACCTCGGGCTTGCCCAAAAAACTTTTGATAAGGTGATAGCCATATTCGTTGAGTGTAACCTGGCTTGGTGGATAAGGTGAAACGAAAGCAATTTTCATTGGTCTGATTTATTTAGGATTGAGTTTGGCCAAACTTCAATAACACTGCCATGGGTGTAAGGGTTTGATAATGAGTATGTAATGAGTGTTTGGTGTGTTGTGTTTTTTCCAAAATTCGGAAAATAATATTTCATATTCCTCAATTTGGATTGGGTGGTGGTTGTTCATTCATGTTGTTGTCGCTAAGTACACGCATAGCATCTATGCGCCAATGGTCGCCTTGCAACAGGAGCACTATGGCAATGTTAGCTTTTGTTTTTTGAATGGTTTTGTTGGGCAGTGTGGTATTTAGAACTACGTTGCTATCTATAGCTGTGCACACCAAATCATCGGTCGACCAATTTTGAATATGCAAATGATGCTCAGCGTCATTGCGCTGAAGTTGAGTAGGCCTGATGCCATTGTAGTGTTTGCATATTTGTCTAAACCAATCTTCGGTATAGTATTCTTTTCCCGCCTCCACATCATTAGTTGCATAAAGATGGTTTAAATGAGCCCACAGGTTACTGTAGTCTTTTCTTAAATTTTCAATTTGCATTGAATCCGGTTTGTATCTGGAATGCACTGTTACCTCTATATCAGTGTGGTGGGCTAGCGCAATAGCATCAGTACACAAAAACACTGGCTTTATTTCCATGTGATCGTCAAAGTAGTTTTGCAAAGCAAAAAAGCTTACCAAAAGAGCTACAAGTGATATGAAGAATATGCGAAGCATTTAATGCGATAGGGTGATGGTGTTAGACACAGTATTGTTTATTTCAGCATGTAGCTGTATATCGTTGTTTTGGTATGGTATAAATGATGTGGCAACACCATTAATTAGACTTGTTTCCATCCTATGGGTTTTAAAATTAGCGGTATATACAAAAGCTACTAAAGTTCCATTGGCTACCATATTGTTATATGCATCATATAAGGGGCCGGCTATTACGGTGTAGTTATTATCATCTTTATTGAATTTGTATGAAATGGAAATAGCTGTGCAAGAGCCTGGCTGCACATAATAAGCGCTTAATGACTCATCTGCTTTAATCCTATATACTCCGGCCTTGGGAGCGAGTTTTAATTCATCTTCAAAAAAATACTCAAGTTTATTGGGAAGGAAAATTAAATTTCTCCATTGGTCTATACTATGTTTTAAGCGCTGTTGGACAAGGCCGTAGTCAGGGTTGAGTGTTTTTGGAGACCTGTAGTCTCTATTTTGAATAGCTGAAAATTCCTTATTTATAATGTGTACATTATAATAAAAATGGTCTTGTCCATTGCTTAATATTAATTGTGCAGCGCTTTCAATAGCACCATGCCTGGTGGGCTGTGTAAGTATAAATCCATCAGCTGTATATTTTATACTAAGCGGAATGGGCTGCACAAAAGTTTGTATGCAGGCCTCCCAATTATTGCCCGTAGCTTTAAACACCATAGAATCAGATGGCATGAATAATATGTCTACGTTATTTATCCATACAGGTTGTATGCTGGCCTTGTGTGTGCAAGCTACCAATAGTAAAAGTGCAATGCTATGTAAAAAGAATTTTCTCAATGCAAGTAAATTTCTTGACTCATAAAACAGTGGGGCAATAGGACTATTCCATTGTTCTTATTTGCTACCGGGTCTTTTTGGGTAGGTAAAATGCCTGCGGGATTGCCATTTATAAATGCTTTTATATGTAACTCTTTCCAGAGAGCAGCACTACTTGATATTTTATTAAAGTTGGTATTGAAGTTTATATTTAAACCACTTCTTACTGCTGTAGGGTGCACCACCAAATTAGTTTGCCAAATGGTGCCTTTGTCATCTTTTTCAGCTATTAGTATTCCTGGTATATTTATTTCTGTGGTAAGTTCATTATAAAAATGCGCTGATATTGTTACGGCATTTTCATTTGTTTTAGATACTGTATAACTGGGTGTGCCACCATGTATATAGCCTCTTTCGCTCACATCTGTTTCTGCATATAGTTCTATCGTTTTTATTACTAAACTATCTAGGGTACTTGTGCTATCTAAATCTATCTGAAAGAAGCTACTTGCCTTAGGCGACAAGTTATATTGCATGGCAGTGGTAGGATAGTATGTTTTTATTGAGTCGTTTTGAAAACGAATACATACGCGTAAGGCACAATTCACAGGCACATCATCTGAATTTAATATTTCTCCTGTTATAAAATTCTTTTCTCCATCTCGTATAAAATTGGCTTGCTTATATGCCACAAATGGTTTCTTTACTCTGTCGTCTTTTACTGTAGGGAAACTGCTAATAACACGCTTGCCTTGCTTTTTAAATAGCGTATAGGTGTAGCTGCGCATTTGCTCATCCGGTATTTCCGGCACAAATAATTTTGGTAGTATATACCATTTTTTATTTTCCAATATCAGGTTCAAAGTATCAGTTTTTTCACGAGTGCCTAATGCGGTATTCCACCTTGTGTATACATGCACTCTTGCCGAATCATTGGTGTGATGTATTTCATATACATATATGCTATCTAGTTTGGCATACGATGGTAGCAGGCCTCCATCTGTCACCGATTTTTCCAGCAAGTATTGGTCTAGCGGATATGTAGGCAATGGCTGGAAAAAGTGAAAGGCCTTTTCGAAGCGCTGAAAGTCTAAGTGATTATAATAATTTTGAACGGAGGTGATAGGATCCTTTTGTTCTTTCACCATAAGTAATTCATATACTTGCTTGGACATAAATGCCGTAAAAAACAGCAATGGCATTAATGAAGCAAAATATATTACGCCTAACGGATAATATGGCTCATTGGTGTTCTCATGCGTGGAGTAGTCGTTTTGCTTAAAGCGAAATAAGTAAATAACAGTGAGTATAAATGCGAGGCAAATACTGCTTACGGGAATTATTCCCCAGGCCTTCTTTAGTATGGGTTTTACTTCCTTTGGTGTTATGGGTTTTATGGTAGATATGTTTCCTTTTTCCCAAACCATTATGCCATTTTCCAGACGTATAGTGCGGTTCCAGCCCGTGTAATAGAGTAGCGGATCGTAGTAGCGGTCGTTACTAAATACGTACTTTAAACTATATTTTTCTGAGGCTGTAAGAAAGTCGTTGAGCGATTCCAAACCTGGTTCTCCACTAAATTTTGCATTCTCCAATCTTTCAATAGGTCGTGTGGTTAGTTCTGGTAGCCTGCGTGCGCTGTGGTAGTTACCATCTACAGTAGCTGCTAGCGAATTAGCGCTTAGCCATGCCATTTGGTCGCCAAAACCCAGGGTTAGATAGCGCCAGCGCATATGGTCATCGCGGTTTAAGAAATTGAGCATGGGTTGTATTTCTATTTCTTTTGGCTGCAGTGGTCTAAAGCTTCCTAAGTGAAATATGAATACTATAAATAATAAATAGACAAAGCCTGTGGAGCCTGATAGCACAAAATGACTGGAGCTGCTAAAATTTTGTACCCAAAATCTTTTCACTGGTCCTGCTAAAAAGGAATAGATAAATTTAGCCATAAAGGGTATGGCTATAATGGATGCCCAAAATCCAAATCTGTCAAGAGTGAGAATATTAAATGCGTTGCTACCTAGTAGCATTTTGGGCAGAGGCGTGGTGCCTCCGCTGCCTAAAAGCAGACAAAGAAAAAATGCCACAGCCCAGCCAATAAATCGTTTTTGCCTGGTTATGCTATAAACTATGGCAGGTAATAATGCCAGTATAAGTGTAAGCGGAATAATGAAAAATACTAAACCCGATGAGGTGTTTTGCAAAAAATTATCTCTTGAACCATGTGGTATAGAGACCTGAGTGATTGGGTCAGTTTTGCTCCAATACCAATAAGGAAAAATTAATCCAATGGCTAAAACAATCACAATTCCACCAAATAAGATTATTTGTTTGTATTTGCTCAATGCCTCCTTAATAATGGCGAGAGCAAACTGAAATAAATTTTTGTGTTGTTTGGGGAGCTGCATGCCATCTACCAGAGCCATAAACATGGTGGGTGCAATGAAGAATACCATGCCGAATATGGCTGTAACGTGATGCGAGCAGATGACTACTGATAAAAAAGACAGCGTCATTACCAAATATATAGGTTTCTTTTTGACTATATATTGATACAGAAAGGGTAATGCATTTAATAGAAAAGCCAAGCCTGTAAGTGTGGGCATTTGCCCATATACGTGCAAGGTTTCTACAATAGATGATAGTACTACCGTTAAGATGGCTGCTACGCCTGCAATGGGCTTATTGTAAAAGAGTTTTGTAAATCGGTAAACGCCTACAATTAAAATTTCTAAAATGGTAATGGCATAAATACTAAATGCTACCTTTAAGGGGAAAATCTTGCTTAATAGTGCAATAGCCTGATGCACCAGTGGCGGATAGCTGGTGGTTAAAAAACCGGTATACCAGCGGTATTCCCAAGGTTCAAACCAAAATCTAGAATAATGATCGGCAAAGAATATGTGCACGAATGCATCATAAGTTCTAGGTAAGGTAAAGTAGATAATTATTCCATGCGTTAGCAATGCCAGGCAAAGCGCAGCGAGCAATAATTTTTTACCTAGTAAGTCGTTCCAGATATTTTGTGTTGGCAGTTTCAATAGGGTGTGCCACTCATACGAAATTCTAGAGATAAAGTTCTCCGGTACTTTGTTTCACCCTGTTGAGGTATTCTTTTATTTCTTGTTCGTTTTCCTTTTTGCAAATTAGCAAGGCGTCAGGCGTGTTTACCACTATTAAGTCTTCTACGCCACCTACTAATATTAGTTTTTTGTCTTGCGAGTGCACTATGCAGCCTTTTGCATCTACCATAAGCGTATTCTTGCCTGATATAGCATTCTGAGCGCTGTCTTTGTTTATGTTTTCCCATGCGCTATTCCATGTGCCCAAGTCGCTCCAGCTAAATGTGGCTGGTATTACCATTACGTTTTGAGCCTTTTCCAATATGGCGTAGTCTATAGATGTGGACTCGCATTGAGAATACACATTTCCAATCATGGCTATTTCTCTATCTGTATTTAAATCCATATGTCCAGATTCAAATAGGTTATACATACTAGGCATATATTGTTCAAAGGCATTCAGGATATCTTCTGCTTTCCAAAAGAATATTCCTGAATTCCATAAATAATTACCATCATTCAAAAACTCTATAGCTGTTGCTTTGTCTGGCTTTTCGGTAAATCTTTTTACCTTGTAAGGCGGCTTAGTGCCAAGCCCATTTTCCCACTGTATATATCCGTAGCCGGTGTTGGCATATGTAGGTCGTATACCAAGTGTTACAAATGTGTTTGTGTTTTCTGTTTGATTCAATGCGGCAAGGCAATTTTTTTGAAACTCATCCACGTTTTCAATCAAATGGTCGCTTGGCGCCACTATTAGATTGGCCTTCGGATTTAATTTATGAAGCTTAAAAGAAATGAGGGCTATGCATGCAGCAGTGTTTTTTCTTTCTGGTTCGCCAATTATATTTTGTGGAGGCAAGTCGGGCAACTGTTTTTTTACGATAGATACATACTCTTCTGATGTAACTATATAAATATTTTCAATTGGCACAAGCCCCTCAAAGCGAGCGCAGGTAGCTTGAAGCAATGTGGATCCTGTATTGAGAATATCGAGAAATTGTTTAGGAAAGCTTGTTCTGCTCATTGGCCAAAATCTGCTTCCAATTCCTCCAGCCATTATTACGGCATAGTTATTCTTATTCATGGGTTGATTTTTTTTTATTTTCTTATTGAGGCTTGTTTGGGACTTTAAATAGAGTTTTTATCCAGTTGTTTTTAAAGTGCGCTGTAGTACAGTGGCATTTATTTTAGAGTCAAATAGCGAGTATCCTGACTTTGTTTTAAATACTTTGGATAAGTTGTATTTATAATGAAGCTTCAAAAGCTGCATCGGAATTTTAATGGTATGCTTTAGTTTCAATCTAGAATCGCCCACCTCTGTCCAATCCATCAATGGAAATTCTAATACACCTTTTTGAAGTGATGTTCTGCCAAATTTTTTCTGTAGTCTTAAAAATATTTCTACATCAAAAAGCCATGGAGTCATAAATGACTCGTTGAAAAGAAACGGTATCAAATTGCGCTGAAAAATTTTAGCACCACATTGGGTATCTTGAAATGGTGTTTTTAAAATAATTCGAATGAATTTTTTTATAACGCTGCTGAACAGCGAGCGATTATCATCACGTTTAATGTTAGCTCCCAAGCGCTGTATTCTGCTTCCTACAATAGCACCAAACTGAGGCTTAGATTCTTTGTACTTGGCCATTTGCAGCCATTCCTCCAAAGTAGTGGCCAGGTCGGCATCTAAAAATCCTAAGAGTTCTACATTAAATGTTTTGTGCATGCACAACATACCTTGGCGCACTGCTTCTGCCTTGCCACCATTTTGTGCCATGGAATGCACATAAATGTTGTCTGGACTTTCTTGTTGAATAGCAGTTAGTACAGATAAGGTTTTGTCTTTACTGCCGTCATTTACAAAGCAAAGTATTACCTCTTTATGATTTTGTGCAAATGTTAGAAATGCATCGTAAGGAAACCTATTCTCTTCGTTGTAGCACGGAATGATGATGGCGTAATTCTGCTTTTTATTGGTTGCGGCCGAATTTGAACTATGCATGTTTTGTTTGTTTAAAGTTAGGCCAAGGGGTAACCAAAGCTAGTGCCGCGTTTTAATGTGTTCATTATTAGGTTTTTGAGTTTTTGTGGGGTGTTTCATTTTTCCAAATCTTGGAAAAAATTCTATTTTCGAAACTATTGGAGTTTCAATTGAGTTTAAAAGAGTTGAGAAATTTTTATTCGCTTAATAAAGTAAATTCCCATGAAAGAGTTTAAAATTTTTATAGTAGAAGATGATCCATGGTATGGCGAAATTCTTAGTTACCATCTAAGCCTAAATCCTGATTTTGTAGTTTCAAAATTTGAAACTGGAAACGCTTGTCTGGCAGCGCTTGGTTCAAAGCCGGATTTAATTACCGTAGATTTTTCGTTGCCTGATATGACTGGCGAAGAACTCTTTAAAAAAATAAAATTAGAACACCCGGGCGTGCCTGTAATAGTTATTAGCTCTCAGGAGGAAGTGTCTGTAGCTGTGAATTTGCTCAAGTTAGGCGTGAATGATTATTTAGTAAAGGATGAAGCCACTAAGGAGCTGCTATGGAACTGCATTATTCGCATTAGAGAAAATCAATGCCTTAAAAAGGAAGTGGAGCATTTGCGCGAAGAGCTGGGACAGAAATTCTCGTTTCAAAATTCTTTGATTGGACAGAGTGAAAGTTTAAAACAAATTTTTAGCAAGATTGAAAAAGCTATAAAATCGAACATAAATATATCTATAACTGGCGAAACAGGTACAGGAAAGGAAGTGGTGGCAAAGGCAATACATTATAATGGCGATAGAAGGAAAAAGAATTTTGTAGCCGTGAATATGACTGCCATACCAAAGGAACTTATAGAAAGCGAATTGTTTGGCCATGAAAAAGGATCCTTTACAGGTGCCTTTGCCAGAAAAATAGGCAAGTTTGAAGAAGCTAACGGAGGCACTATTTTTTTGGATGAAATAGCAGAAATGGATTTGGGATTGCAAAGCAAATTGCTAAGAGTGTTGCAAGAGCGTGAGGTAGTAAGAGTAGGGGGCAACGATACCGTAAAACTGGATGTAAGGGTAATAATAGCAACACACAAAAACCTAATGGATGAAGTGGCCAATGGTAATTTTAGAGAGGACTTATACTTCCGTATAATGGGTATGCCTATAGAGTTGCCACCGCTGCGCGAGAGGGGCAATGATATACTGATACTGGCTAAACATTTTGTAGACGAGTTTGCAAAAGAAAATAAAATGGTACCCATACAAATTTCTCAGCAGGCTAAAAATAAATTAATGGGCTATCCATTTCCGGGCAATGTGCGCGAGCTGAAAGCGGTTATAGAATTGGCTTCGGTAATGTGCGAGGAAAATATTATAATGCCAGACGATATTACATTTTGTACGGGCAAAAAGATAGAGTACCAGCTGTCTGAGGAAATAACACTGAGAAAATACACCTGTGATATTATTAAACATTACTTAAAAAAGAATAATGATGATGTGGTGGCTACAGCCCGCGTGCTGGATATAGGCAAAAGCACAATATATAAGATGATTCAGTCAGGCGAATTGTCATTAAAATAATATTTCTAAAAAAAAAATTAGAAATAGTATTCGATTATTAGGTATTAAAATTAGTTAGGTAATAAATGAGTCATCAATTTCCATTTGATAGCGAACAGCTTAAACGTATTTTCCCATGTCATATATTAGTTAATAATGCATTGGAAGTAATAAGCCTGGGCAATGCTATATCAAATAGTTTAGATATAGATAAAGGTTTTCTATTTAGCCATTATTTTCAAGTTGCAAAACCAAACTTCACTCTCCATAATTTTGAAGACTTAATTGGATTGTGCGGCCAGCCTTTGCTTGTGCAGTCATGTAAGGGAGAATCGATAAATCTTTTTGGTCATTTTCTATTCTTAGCGGAAGGCAATGAAATGCTGTTTGTAGGAGTTCCTTCTGAAATTGAAAAAGTAAATCATGCTGAGCGAAGCGCAATAGAGCCACATTCATTGCAAACCAAAATGAATGTAAGGCACATTTTGCGAACGGGCGAAATTTCGAAGGAAGAGATAACAGATTTATTTGGTATTATTAAAAAGCAGAGAAAGGAATTAAGAAGGGCAAATGAAAAAATAAATGAACTAGCACTATTTACTGCTGAAAACCCTGATCCTATTGTTAGGATTAACAAAAAGGGCGAAATTGTAAATTTGAATATAGCTGCTGAAGGTTTAAGAGTATTTGTTTACGATGAAAAAGTCTACTATCGAAACGAATTTTTTAAGGCAATAATTCCTCTAATACTAAAGGCCGAAACACGTTCTATAATTGAGGTTAGGTCTAACGAACGAGATTATTCTTTTGTGTGTATACCTGTTTTGGAGGGGGGATACATTAATCTCTATGGTAGAGATACAACGCAATACACCGGGCAACAACTAGAGTTAGATCTAATCTCTAAAATTGTAAAACAAACCAATAGTGCCGTTTGGATAACGGACACTGTGGGTAATATAAAGTGGGTGAATGCTGCTTTTGAGAATATAACAGGGTATGTACTGGATGAAATAGTAACGAGGCGACCTGAGGATTTGCTTAAGGGTAAGGATACAGATATAAATACGTTGCGCTATATGAAAGCGCAATTCGAGAACAATGAACCCTTTGCTTGCGAAATATACAATTACACAAAAACAGGTGAGGGTATTTGGACAAGAATAAATTGCCAACCCATATTTGATAAGGCCGGCAAGGTGTCGCATTTTTGTGCGTTTTTGGAAGATATTACCAAGGAGAGGCTAGCTCAAGAAAGAATTAAGCGCGATGCTGCTCGATTGTCTTCACTTATTACCAATTTGCACGCAGGCATATTGCTTGAAAATGAAAATGGTACAATAGCTTTGGTCAACCAAGAATTTTGTCGTCAGTTTGCAATCAATTCGGGTCCTGAAGAGCTTATTGGTAGTGAGAGCAATTTGGTATTTAATCAAATAAAACAGCAGTTTTCTTATGGCCAAACGTTAGTTTCTGTTTGCAATCAATTAAAGCAAAACGGTACATTGAGCATAGGCAATATTCAGCCATTGAATGATGGCAAATATTTTGAACAAGACTATATACCTATTTGGAATAGCGGACGATATGAGGGCCACTTGTGGATGTTTACTGATGTGACAGAAAAAATAACGTTAGAAGAACGATTAGGTGAACAACGAAGATTTTATGAGCAAATATTAGATAACATACCTTCAGACATAGTGGTGTTTGATAATGAACACAGATATATATACCTTAACCCAAAGGGTGTAAAAGACAACGAATTAAGACAATGGCTGATAGGTAAAACAGATGAGGAATATGTAAACTATAGAAACAAACCCATTGCCTTACTTGAAAAAAGGCGCAGTGCATTTAATAGGCTTATGAAAACCAAACAACTGCAAAGTTGGGAGGAGAAAATGCCGCAAGAGGATGGAAGCATTAAACATATCTTACGAAATATGTTTCCTGTAATGAGTAATGATGAGGACGTGAAATGGGTAATAGGATATGGAGTAGATATATCCGAAATAAGAAATATTCAACAAAAAATAGAGCTGAGTGAAAAGCGCTATCGCGATGTTATAGATAATAGCCTAGCGTTAATTATCACCCATAATTTGGAGGGCAAAATAATTACGGCAAATCCAAGGCTATTTGAGTTGTTTGGCTACACTGAGAAGGATATGATTGGCCATTCTTTAAGCGAGTTTATGCCAAATGAGGATAAGGTTAGCTTTTATCTGAATTATCTTAAAAACATTAGAAAGCATAAAAGAGCAAGTGGCATTTTTAAAGTGGTAAACAAACTGGGCGAAATTATTTATTGCCTATACAATAATTATTTGAAGGAGGAAATTGGACAAGAACCTTATGTAATAGGATTTGCTGTAGATATTACTGACAGAATAGCGGCTGAAAAGGAATTGAAGGGGGCTAAGAAAATTACAGAGCAACTGGTAAGAGCTCAGCAAAGCTTTTTAGCCAATATGAGCCATGAAATAAGAACACCCATGAATGCGATTATGGGAATGGCAGGGCAATTAAGTAAAACTAACCTTAATAATGACCAATCATTTTATCTGAATACAATTCGCTCAGCAAGCGAAAATTTATTGGTTATTATAAATGATATTCTGGACCTTACTAAAATTGAAGAAGGCAAATTAACCTTAGAAGACATAGGTTTTAATATGAAGGATTTGCTAAATCGTTCATTGGAAGTAATGAGGCACAAGGCTGAAGAGAAGGGGCTTTTGCTCGATTTGGTGTTTTGCGACAGAAGGGTAAATTCTGTCCTTATAGGTGATCCATTTAGACTGAATCAAGTATTACTTAATTTTCTTTCAAATGCTATAAAGTTTACAGCCAAAGGAAGGGTAGAAGTATCGTGTATCGTTTTAGACGATAATGCTACTAGCCAAACATTGGAGATTTCTGTGAAAGATACAGGTAAGGGCATAGAAGAAGAATTCCTTGTCAGGTTGTTTGATAAATTTTCACAGGAGGATGTATCTATTACCAGAAAGTTTGGCGGCACTGGTCTAGGCATGAGTATTTCTAAGGATATTATAGAACTCATGGGTGGGCAAATAAAAGTGCGTAGTAAAAAAGAAAGGGGTACTACTGTTATTGCCACAATAACTTTTCAAAAGGGTACTTTAGAAGATATGCCAATTAAAGTAGGCGGACATTTTAATTCAGATATATTAAGAAATAAAAAGATACTATTAACGGATGATAATGAGATGAACCGCTTGGTGGCATCAATGATGTTAAAGAATTATGGTGTGGAAATAGATGAAGCCAAAAATGGTTTGGAAGCAATTGAGAAATTGCGATTAAATGTTTATGACCTGGTGCTCATGGATGTGCAAATGCCTGTTATGGATGGTGTGTTAGCAACTGATGCCATAAGAAATTCTCTTGGCTTGACAGTGCCAATTATAGCATTAACGGCTATGGCCATTAAAGGGGATGAAGAAAGATTTTTAAATGCAGGTATGAATGGTTACCTATCTAAACCTTTTGAAGAGAATCAATTGTTAAGTGTAGTAACCAAATGGCTGGAAAATGCAGAAAATATGCCTGCACCAACTTCTATACCTATTGTAAAAAAGGAATTGTTTGACTTATCTAAGTTGCACGATATAGCCAGAGGTGATAAAGAGTTTGTGAAAAAGATGGTAAAGGTTTTTGAAATCCAGGTAGCTACTTCTCTCTCAGAATTTAAAGAAGGATATAATGATAATGATTTTGACAAGATTAGAAAAGTAGCGCACAGGATGAAGCCAAGTATTGATAACATGGGTATAGTGTCGCTCAAAAATGAAATGCGCGAAATAGAAAAATGCGCAGTGGAATATGGCAAATCAGAGCAGTTAGAAGTGTTACTCGCCAAGGTGGAAAGTGTTCTGCTGCAAGTAATGAGTGAGTTGTCTAAGCGCTACGATATCATCTAGTAAGGATTGTAATTGTACGATTATTTTTTTTATCTGTCATATTGGTTCTACTTTTCTTTTTTTTTCTTCCACTGATGGAGTGGATTCTTGTTCGCTTTCTAATTCGGAATTTTCTTCTTGAGTACTTATTTCCTGCAAATGCAGGTACCACGCCAGCGAAGGCAATCCGCTGTAAGCGCACATTAGTTGTTCTTCATCCATAAGTTGCGGTAGGTTTTATTTTTATCATAATCATTGGCTTGTTTTTCTATATTAAAGGCTCTGCTGCCACGGGGGTCGTTGCCCACACCTGCCAGGTATGCCCAATTGCCCCAGTTGCTGCATGCATCATAGTCTATAAGTTGTTGTTCAAAATAGGCTGCGCCATAGCGCCAGTCTAACTTTAAGTCGTTGCACAAATAGCTGGCTACATTTTGTCGGCCGCGGTTGCTCATAAATCCGGTTAGTTTTAACTCCATCATGTTGGCATC
>JANOXJ010000108.1:0-4486 GCA_031418455.1 Flavobacteriales bacterium
GAGTTTTTAATGGCATAGTCTTGCGCCTGCAATAGCGTAAACTCCTGCTCGGTTACTTGCGCTATTGCGCCCAGTTGCATCAGGAGCATAGCCATCATAGCAAAAACGGCTTTTGCTTTGATGTGTGTTGTTATTATTCCATTCATAGTGTGTGAATTTTTATTTTCGGTAAATCGGTTTAGCGAATTGAAATTATTTAGTTGTTTTTAGTTTTTTAGTTGCAAGGTACTCCAGCCCCTTCTCACTGGCTATGCCACGCACATGGTATTTAAACAGTTCCATATATACTTGCGGCAAGCTCCACTCACTGGGCGGAAAAAGTTTTTGATCAAAAATGATTTCTAACCTTGCTATATAAAATTTGGTAATGGCATCTACATTAAAATCTTTTCTATACAATCCTTCGCGCTGGCCCTTTTTCATGTTCTTCATCATGCATTCATAAATAGCATTTTGGCGTTGGTCGAACATGGCGTAGTGCACCTCAGGGTGATATTTTTCCAAATCGTAAACTATGCTTGGATGAATTTTGTTTAAGATACCCGTTACCCAATTCATTATCGCCATCAGCTCATCTATGGCGTTGAGACCCATGGCGCATATCTCCTTCATCTTCTCATCCTCATCTTGGCCATGCAAAAAAACTGACTTGTGCACCAGCTCTTCCTTGTCCTTGACGTATAGATAAAGTGTTTTTTTAGATATACCTAAATGCCTGGCCATATCATCCATGTTCACGCTCTTTATGCCATATTGCATAAAAACATCGCGCGCCTTTTCCAGTAGTTTAAGTTCTTTTTCTTCTGACATGAAAAAAATTCAATTTTTCGGGTGCCAAATATATAAACGCTTTACACAAAGGAAACAATTTTTGCTTTTTTCGTTTCCAATGTGCAAAAACTTAACATAAACTAACTTTTCATCATGTTTCATTAACATAAACTTCATGTTGGATTACCTCTTACTCTGTTTTAAGCTCTATTGCCTGCAGGTGAGCTATCCATTTTTTTGTCACAATTAATCCTCATAATTCAGATATTCGGTTTATTCAGTCATTCATTCCTTTTCACACTCACCCATTATTTATATTGCCGCCCTGCATTCAGCCTTTTGAACACTTTACCATTTCATTGAAAAAATTATGCGAGTATTATTAATTCTTGTGCTAGCTGCATCTCTTAGCTCATGCGCTACTATCATGAATAGCACTGCTAACAAATCTGCTATGATTAATTCTGAGCCAAGCGGTGCTTCAGTGCTTATAAATGGCGGTGTAGTGGGCACCACGCCATACACCTTCAATCTGGCAGACCACCCGGCCGACAAGCATACCCTTACGCTTGAAATGGAAGGTTATGAGCCTTTAACACAGGATATAGTAACAGTAGAAAAAAATGGCTACTTGGCTTTGGACGCTTTACTGCTGTGCATACCATGCATTTTCGATGTTAAAAACAACAAGGTGCTTGAAGACAAAGAACTGTCCTACAAGTTATACAAGTCTATGCCCAAATATGACGAAAAAATATTTGCCATAATAGACCCCGTAGAAACAACAATGCGCAATGGCGAAATACTAGGCAAAACCAATAGCACTAACCTGAAATTTTCGAAAACTGATAATATGGATCAGTTGCAATGGTTTGAAAGTTATGACCGAAGTATAAAATCCTATTTGAACAACTTCTACTTTGAATCTATGCTGACTAAAACCTACGAGCGCAACGACTATGCGCGCAAACCCAAAGTGCGCATAGTACCATCGATAGAGCACTTAACTATCAATTTAAAAGGCAACTCTAATCTTAAAATAAAAGGCACTGGCACCATGGATGTGAAGTGGGATTTTTTTAATCCAATAAGCAAAGAGATGATTTATTCAACTACCACTTCGGTAAAGGCTGTTAAGAATAATCAAGCTGAATTTTTAATAGACCTGCTATGGCAAGAAGCTATTCGATCACTTGTTTCTACTGATGGATTGTATGATACGCTCACCACAAAAAGCAAATCGCTCAACATGCCTGCCGGCACCAATTTAGAATTGCAAGCTCCGGCATTTACCGCTGCAAAAGACAAAAAAGAATTGTTTGGAAATTTGGTAAAGGGGAGCGTTACTGTGCAAACCGAAAAAGGTTTTGGTAGCGGATTTTTTATAACACCTGACGGCTACATACTTACAAACCACCATGTAATAGATGGCATGAGCCATATAACTGTTGTAACTACCGAAGGCTATAAATTGAATGGCACAGTGGTAAAATCCAACATAGCCTTTGACCTAGCGCTGCTAAAAGTAGATGCCAGCGGAGTCACATGCCTTAGTCTTGGCAATAGCGAAGAGCTTGCGCTGGGCGAAGAAGTATTTGCCATAGGAACAGGTGCCAGCGAAAAACTAAATCAAAGTATTTCTAAAGGTATAGTAAGCGGATTTAGAACTTTTGACGACATGCCATACATACAAACCGATGTGGCCATAAACCCCGGCAATAGCGGAGGACCGCTGGTGAATGAATTAGGAAAAGTAGTGGGCATAGCCACTATGAAACTAAGTGGCGATAATCTTGAAGGCATAGGTTTTTGCATCCCTATTAGTAAAGCTATTGAAATGCTCAACATTACTTTTAAAAATTAATTTGACTATGCTAAGGATTTTTTTTATTGTAATTTTTATTGCTATTGCAACACTTGGGCAAAGTCAAATTTCCATTAGGGTAATGCCTTTGGAAACTTTCAGATATCTGGACACACCATTGGGCGATGGCCCGCGCGGATGCTACAACGTGGGACTAGGCCTTATGCACCAAACCAAAAACAATCTGGCACTTAGTGTAGATTATAAATTTGATATAGCGCGATCATTAAGCGAAGAATATTTTTATGTCAGCACCGATGATTTTCCTAAAAGCTATAGCAGCACGTATTCTGTGCAAGTTTCAGAACTCATGTATAAATCGTCTTACCTATTCAGAAGCAATGATGAAAATTCATTTTATGTAGGAAGCGGTATTGGTATTCGCTGGCACGCGCTAACGGCCGATGTTGACATATATGATGACAACGCTGGATTCTCATCTAAAAGTATTCATGCATTTCGGAAAACACATCCGCTTGCCTTCTACTGCGGATTTATGACAGAAAATGATGGCGGTTTTACCGATTTTTATTTGGGCTACACCATCAACATGGGAAGTGGTGCCGACTGGAAAGTCAATCTGGACCAATATGAAATAAGAGCACCACTTGTGGCTGGTGGTTTTGTTTTTGGCATTTCGTGGAACTTTTGTCCAGCCAATTTATAATGATACAAATTAGAAAATTAATTCTCTTATTACTTCTTGCATGTTGGTGCCATGTGGGCACAGGCCAAATTAATGCGCGAATTTCATTTTACGACTCCTACTTTCCAGCAAAGGGAGTGGAGGCAGTAAGTTTTGCCGTTGGGTTAATGTATGAGCCTACTCCACGTTTGCACCTTTCGCTTGACTATAAATTCGATGCCAACACCATTTTTAAAGCGCCAATAAACAAGTACATCAATCAAATGCAAAATGGGGCGCTGTACAGATATATTCGTACCTATTACACATTTAAAGAGCTGTCTTACAAATCTGGTTTTTCATTTCGCGACAATGATGAAAACTCCGGCTATGTGGCCTCTGGCATAGCTCTGCGACTTAATGGCTGGCAGTCAGAATACACTAACTATGGATCTACCACCAGCAGTATTACCACTAAAAAATACACCAAGGTGACAGTTCCGCTTTCTATTTACATTGGGCACAAGCGCAAAAACGATGGCTTCTTTACTGATTTTTTCTTTGGTATAAATTATAACATTGGCACAGCCAAAGGCTGGAACAATGAGGAGGCAACAGCCATAGATTTCCCCAACAATCTGAACAAAATCGGATTCAGATATGGTCTTACTTTCAACATAAATCTTACTCCCAAAAAATCTAAGCTTTCATACTAAACGGGCTGAACATTTTTTTGTTAATGAGCCACTACAAAGTGCTCTCTGAGTATGCTGCTGCCAGCAGTGTACTCAGCTATGTAGCTACCACCGGGCAGTGCCGATACATCTATTTGTAAAGTACCATTATTAGACATTGCTGCATTGTTAGTGTTGATGTAAACTACTTTGCCTGATATATCTGTGATGCTAAAGCAGCAGCCTTTTCCCACAACGTTTAAGCACTTAAGATTTAGCACATCATTAGTAGGGTTAGGAAATAATTCTAATGTTGCACCATTGGTATCTTCCACAGATTCCGCAGTGGTCCAATACATATCATCCACACTTATCCAAGTGTACCAACTGCCACCGCCCAGTGGGCCGTTGTACCCTGCCGACACTATTATTTGGGCTTCTGTAACTGTAGCTCCCGGTGGAACAAATCCAAAGTTTACCTCCTCCCACTGGGCTATAGAATCTGTAGTGGTCCAGTTATGAGAAAGCACTAGAGCATCTTCATTAAAAAAA
>JANOXJ010000109.1:0-2128 GCA_031418455.1 Flavobacteriales bacterium
ACGCAAAATGGTAATACCCGCTTCCAAACCAGTAACCATAGTAGTTGGAGAATTGACATTGGCAAAAGTTGCCATACCTGTAATTACAGACCATTGGCCAAGAGCAGGCAAAGCAATAGCATTGGCATTCATAGCCACACTATTCTGGGGCATGCACATTTCCATATCAGCACCTGCATTTGCCTGTGCACAATTTGAGTCGAAAAAAGTAACAGTAAGTAAATCGCTGGAAGTTGGAATACCGCAACCATTGTCTGTTCCTGTAATGGCCCATTGTAAAATATGAATACCCGGTGAAATAAAAGTAACTGCGGTATTGGCACTTGTGGCATCAGCAAAACTTCCGCTGCCTTGCACAAAAGACCACATGCCTGTATAACCAGCTGGTGGCTCGTTACCTGCAATGGTGTTAGAAGCAACACAGGTTTCAAAATCGGCTGGGGCTATAGCAGCGAATGCATTAGATAATTCCCTTGTAATTTCGAACTGACAAGTTGCAAATTCGCCTGAAGCATCGGTGCCGGATAAAGTAACCATTGAAGAGCCCTCTCCGCTTAGGACAGTGCCTGCCGGTGGAGACTGAATTATCTCAATCGCACAATCCGACATATATGCAACACTGTCTGCGTAGTTTGGCAATACATATTGGCAATTTTCATTTAATACTACAGATTTATTTTCTAAACAATAAATATCAAAAATTACAACATCTTCAACAATA
This sequence comes from Flavobacteriales bacterium, assembly GCA_031418455.1. GTDB lineage: Bacteria > Bacteroidota > Bacteroidia > Flavobacteriales_D > Sanyastnellaceae > JANNVZ01. The sequence goes on from JANOXJ010000109.1 coordinate 722, forward strand.
ATTACTTGTTCACAAACTACGAAGTTGAACGAAGCGTCAGCCATTATCCATGAAACGTTTGTAGTACCTAGGGGATAGATACCTGAGGCATCGGTTCCTCCTGTTTGAGTGTTGATAAGGCTACTGTTATCACAGTTTTCAAACACCGCAGGAATTGCTACTGTCACATAAGCTCCGCACAGTCCTGTTTGGCTGTTTACAATTAAAGTGTCTTGACAGAAAATTATCGGAGCAATAAAGTCTGATACAGTAATCGTATCTATGCAAGAAGCTATGCCACCATAAATATCTGTTACAGTCCAAAGAATGTATGTTGTACCTGTATTGAATATATCAGAAGGAGTTTGATCATTGTTGGTATAGTCGTTAAAGTAAGTAACGGAAGTATTGGTTTGCACAACAGGCAAGTTCATGTTTACCAACGTACCGCATATGGTGCTGTCGGCAAATAAATTATAGCTGGTGCACTCTATTGTAGGTGGTGTAGCATCCAATACTATCACTATTTGAATACATGTATCTGTATTGTTGGCTACGTCAAGTGATGTCCATACTATTTGAGTCGTGCCAATAGAATATGCGTCAGATGCGTCATTAGTATTGTTATAGTCGTTTATTACACTCGCTACAGAACAGTTGTCAAATGCACTTGGCATTGGTATGTTTACGAAAATGGTATTCTGGTTGTTGGTTAAGTATACTGTTGTGTCGTTTGGACAAATAATAGTAGGATTAATGTTATCAACCACAGTTACACTTTGTGTACAAGTAGTTATGTTGCCGCTGGCATCAATAACAGTCCAGATTACAGTAGTATTACCTACAGGATATGTTGTAGAAGGATGGTTGTTAGTCACCGCAGCTACAGAGCAATTATCGGCAGTTGTAGGAGTACCAGGCGAAGCAATTGTAGCAGTACACATTCCGGCATCCACATATGCGGTAATGTTTTCAGGGCAAGTTATAGTTGGAAGAATATCGTCAACTCTATAAACGCTGAATGTGCAATTAGTAAAATTTCCACTTGCATCGGTAGCTGTGAGAGTAATCGAAGTGATTCCTTCACCACTCACAGTAGTGCCTGCAGCAGGCGACTGCGAAATAATAATGTCATTTGCTAATGTGCAGTTGTCGTTAACTGCTGCAAGCGTAATATAGCTTGGAATAATTGCTATGCAGCTAGCATTCAGAAACACTGTTTGACTTGGTGGACAGGTAATAGTGGGCGGTAAAAGATCAGGCGCACACTGCGCAAAACCAGTTGAAACACTGCATAAAATACAGAAGAGAGCGAGAGAAAATTTGTTCATGGACTAAGATTTAAGAATACTGCAAACTATACCAGCTAATAGCAGTATAGCCTTCCTAATCTTCCGCTTTTGAACAACGTAGTATTAATCTACTGTA
>JANOXJ010000110.1:0-1786 GCA_031418455.1 Flavobacteriales bacterium
TAACTGGCATTGTATAATTCTGCATCCAATATTACAGGTTCGTTTTCCAGAAAATCGTTATTGCTGTTTACTCTGAACAAACTGCGGTCTTCCTTACTAGCCATGTATTGCACTATTTTAGTTACAAAAGCATTGAAGTAATTGTGTGTTTCAAACTGCTGAAAAGCGCCCAGACGCCAGCGCCAAATGCCCTCACCCGCTATCAGTCCCACCTTGTTGTTGTCACCTGCCTTATTAAAAGATACAAGGGCATTTTTAGTTTGTATTTGTCCTACCTGCTGATTTATTAATGTGGTAACACCGGGGCTTGTAGCCATATCGCCAAATGGCACTTGCAATGGTGGCAGGGTTTTAAAAATCATTTTTACATCATCTTCCAAAGTAAACAATGTGAAGCCATCAGCAAATGAGCCACCCACATCTGTATTGCTGTTGCGATAAAACTCTAATGAATAACCCAATTTTAAATCACTAAAGGTTCTAAAGTCTGTTTGTGACCCCCACACAAACAATGAAGGAACATTTGCTTTAAGCGCATTTTGTATAGCATTGAGACCCGCACTGCCCACAGCAGGCAACTGATGAAATATAACCAAACTGTAGTCTGTTACATTACCTTTAAAATCGTTTATCAATTTTACATCTACCTGATAACTTTCGTTGCTGATAATAGCATCGCGCAGCGCATTTAAATCAGGATGTGGTGCATAGGCCAGTACCAATACTTTTTGTCTGCTATCCAGCACATCTATAAACACATCTTTTCTGTTGTTGGCATATGTAATCTCATTGCTAACTGATGAAATAGCTACAGTATACTTTTGCAAACCCACTTCATTAGCATCTAACACCACATCCACATTTTCGCTAAACCTATCACTGGTAAATGCAATAGTTTTTGAGTACAGGTTATTGCCCTTGCGCGATACTGTGAGTGTAGCTGTTTCGCCTTGTGCCTTTCTGCCCTCTACAGTTATACGCATAGGAAATTTGTTGCCTAAATAGGCCAGCCTGTTGGCCGCTACTTCTGACAATAAAACATCTTTGTGCACAGTGGTATCGCCCAGTGCTATGGTGTATACAGGAGCGTTTAATTTTTTGTAGGAATACACCGGATTGCTCCCTTTGTTGTACAAACCATCTGAGGCTACTATAACTGCGCCTAAATTTCTGCCGCTGTATTTATTGTATACTTCATCTAACAGTTGCGAGTAGTCAGTTATTTTTTCGTTGAATTTGAGAGAGTCAATACCTTCCTGAACACTACTTCCGAAATTGTAAGGCCGCACTTCATACTCATTGCCAAACTGCGCTATGAGTTCATTTAGCTTTTGCTGGTATTCATTTTTTATATAAGCTGAATCCTGACCTACAACGAGCGACTGCGTATTGTCTTGCGCTAATACAATGATGGGTTTTTCTACATCTCTATTTATAGTTTTAATAAGTGGCTTGAGTAAGAAAAACGCAAGCAAAGCCACCGACATAAAGCGCAATATGCCTAAAACGGAAGCTAAAAAACTTCCGTAATTACGATTAAATCTATCTTTAAAATAAAGCGCTCCTGCATAGATAACACCCGCAAGCAAACACAAGAAAATAAACCAGGCAGGTGATTCGGTAACTATAGACATTAATTAACTAATTAAACTTTTTTATGTTGAAGTATTACAATGAGATATAACGCATTTTCGAGAAATTATTCTTCCTGAAGAAAATACTGGATACATAAATTACATAAGCATGCCACCACACACATGCAGCGTTTGCCCGGTAATATAGCCGC
>JANOXJ010000111.1:0-27753 GCA_031418455.1 Flavobacteriales bacterium
GTTAGCAACTCCGTTGAAAACAAATCCTATTCATTTAACATTCACAGTGATTAATATGGTGTAATTTGGTATCAGGAAAAGGCAATCGTTTCCACCCTGCGCTGCTTTACCTGTAACCGTTATTATTAACCTAATTCTTAATCAACGTGAAAACGTACCAACCTACCGCACCTGTGCGTGTGGCTCATTTGCTCTTTAGAGCAATATTATTTGCTGCAGGCCTATTTCTATCAACACAACTTTTTTCGCAATGTGTACCTGTGTTTGCAAGCGAATCTGAAGACATTACATTGTCTTGCACACAAAGCGCACCACCATTTGACAACTGTCCGGTGGCCACCAGCAATTGCTGTACAGGCCCTGTTTCGGTTACATCATTTGTAAGCGAAACTGGAAGTGCTGCATCTACCTGCACCATTAGCACTGCCAACGGACCTGGTATTGACTGGGCATTATGGTTTCCTTTATTGGATGCTCCCAGTGTGGCATGGAATTTTACTGGACCAGCTTCTTTGGAAGAATATACAGATGGCACTGCCCACTTGTGGGGCACCATTGCCAATGCAGGCAACACATCTCTCATGATGACAGTAGACATGTGGTTTGCCAATGGCGCTAACTGGAACGACTGGAGCGCTCTTGGCCGCAGTTATAAAGACGACCTACAATTGGGCACTACCACACATTTAGATTGGAAATACTATGAGCTTGCTGAAGGCTTTGCTACAGTAACCGGTTTAGGAGTTCTTGCAGGCACACAGTTGCAAATGCATCACAAACCTGCTAATTACTATTTCGGTTTTCAAAGCGGAATGGCGGCCAACAACAAAAACGCCAATGCCGGCTTTAGTGGCTGGTTTACCTACGATGGTGTGTATGATGGCATGGAGGTAATAGGGCATGGCGATGTGAATGTGGACAAAGCCTGCGAAGAAAATAATGGCGACTGCGGTTCTACTGCTTTTACCAAAATATGCCGTGCGGCAGATGCTTGTGGCAATGTGGCATACCAATCGCAAACCATATCTTTAATAGACACTACAGCACCTGTGGTTAATGAGTATGAAGAAATAATTTCTTTGTTATGCACAGATTACCAAGGCATATTCATTACCGCTACCGACAACTGTTCTGAATTTACCATTACCTATACCGATGATGTAGTAGTAACTGGATGCAATGGCCAAGTAATCAGACATTATACCATTACCGATGGTTGTGGCAATTCTACCACAGCGGACCAAATCATTAATTTATATGGCGAAAATGATTTAGCATTTATAAACTTCCCTGAGGATTTAATGATAACTTGCAGTGAAGTAGACCTTATTCCATCGCCCGAAGTGATGTGGGAAGGCGGCTGCGCCAACGTAATACTCACCGTAGAGGACAATATAATTCCCGGTGAATGCGATGGCACATATACCATAACGCACACTTACACCATCACAGATGATTGTGACAATACCATAAGTCAAACATGGACTATACAGGTGAGCGATAACACTCCTCCTGTGTTATATAATATTCCTGCCGACATAACTATAGGTTGTGGCGACCCTGTGCCAGATGCTAATGCATTTGCAATAGATGCTTGTTCTGAGAATGTGAACATTAGTATTGAAGCAAGCACCGAACATCTAAACTGTGGTTACATATTTACCCGCACATGGGTAGCTACTGACGATTGTGGCAACGTTGCTACAGCAAGCCAGATAATAACTGTGGAAGATGATGTAAATCCATACTTCCTATTCTGGCCGCCAAGTGTTACTGTCAATTGCGATGAACCTTTTGAGCTAGAAGACCCTGTATATGACGATGAGTGCTCTGTTACTACGCTCTACACAGTGGATATTCCTTTGGGCGATTGTGCAGGTAGTTTTATACGCGTATTCCGCGTGTTTGATGGCTGCGGCAATCAAGCCATACAAAACACATTGGTGACCAAGGTTGATACCACTCCACCTGCCATGTTGAATTTTCCGGCTGATATTACTACCAACTGCGGTGCAATACCTACAGCAGAATCAGCAGATTTAGAATACTCAGACAACTGCGGCAGTGTAAGTGTGGACTTTGAAGAAACTGAAGTGCCTGCTACATGCGGCTATTCCATTTTACGCACATGGACACTTACTGATGATTGTGGCAACAGCAGCGAATGGACTTGGACAATAACAGTAAGTGACGATGAAGCACCTGCTCTTTTAGGTGTTCCGGCAAATGCTAGCACAAGCTGCGGTAATGACATAGAAGAAGCAGTAGTTACGGCCATAGATAATTGTGATAGCAATGTAACCATTACATTAGAAGCTACCACAGAACCTCTTGATTGTGGTTATAATTTCATACGCACATGGACCGCTACCGATGCTTGTGGCAATAGCACAAGTGCTTCGCAAACTATAGCAGTGAGCGATGATGTGGCACCTGTATGGACGTTTATTCCAGACGACATAAATCTTGCTTGCGGAAGTGGTGTTACCATAGACGATTTGCCGTTAGCAGAAGCCTATGACGAGTGTACTGATGCAAGCGTAACTTATACCGACAGTCCGCTAGGTGGCAACTGTGGGGATGGAATATTGCGCACATTTTATGCTGCTGACCTTTGCGGCAACACCATAACTACCACACAACTCATAAGCTTTAACGATGATGAGGCTCCTGTATTTACACTTGTACCTGCTGATGCAATAGTGCCATGTGGTACTGATGTTATACTTACTACTCCGGTAGCCACTGATAACTGTTCGGGTGTAACAATTACGCATATAGATACACCTAACACGGCTTGTGCCGGCAGCTACACGCGCATATACACTGCCACAGATGCCTGCGGAAATACTACTACCATTTCGGTAGATGTAATATTTACTGATGACCAGGCTCCTGTATTTACAAATGCACCAGAAGATGGCAACTATCCGTGCAACGATGTGCCTACAGCCGACAGTGCTAACATAACTTATACTGACAATTGTGGCGCTGTAGATGTAACTTTTAACGAAAGCATAGTAGAGGGAAATTGTGCAAATAACTACACCATACTTCGCACATGGACATTAGAAGATGACTGTGGCAACACATCGCAATTTACCTGGACACTCAATGTATCTGATACAGAAGCTCCATTGTTGGTTGGGCTACCACAACACGAGGATATTTTCTGCGGTCAAACCGTGCAAGATGCCGTTGTAATTGCTACCGACAATTGTGACGGAAATGTGAATGTATCGCTTACTGCAGAAACTATCACTCTGGAATGCGGTCAAATTTTTGTACGCACATGGACTGCAATAGATGGCTGCGGCAACATTGCTTCTGAGCAAGTGGAAGTAGAAATTTTCGATATTGAACCTCCTGTTTTCACTTTTGTGCCTGAAGATGTTATTGGCGATTGCACAGCTGAAAATCCTGTAGATCCACCATTGGTAATGGCTGAAGCCACTGATGATTGCAGTCCAAATGTTATGGTAACCTACCAAGACTTTCCTAACACAAGCGATTGCGGATTAAACATTACAAGAGTGTTCACCGCTACTGATAATTGCGGAAATAGCTCCACTGCATCACAATTAATTGCCATTAGCGATGGTGTATCTCCTGAATTTGCATTTGTTCCTGCTAGTATTACAGTAGCATGTGGCGCCACTTTCAATTTGCCTATGGCCACTGCCACAGATGATTGCAGCAGCGTGACTGTTACTTATACAGATGCTCCATTATTAAACTCATGCGCTGGCGGAATTATACGCACCTATACAGCTACTGATGGATGTGGCAACACTGCTGATATTAATGTAACCATAACCTATGTAGATGATGAGGCACCAGTGTTTACATCGTTTCCTAATGACTTAACTATACAATGCAATGAAGTGCCTTCTATAGACGAAGCAAACATTACTTACCAAGATGTATGTGGCACCCCTGTTTTTGTTGCTGTGGAAGAAAACACAGTTGCAGGCAATTGTGCTAATTCTTATTTGATAACCAGAACTTACACCATTACTGACGCTTGTGGTAATGCCACTTCTCAAACTTGGACTATACAAGTACTGGACGAAACACCACCGGTGATTTTTAATGTGCCTGAAAACATTACCATTAACTGTGGCGACCCTATAGAAGAAGCTGTGGTAATGGCTGTAGACAATTGTTCCTCTGAAAACAATATTACAATAAGCCTGCATGCAAAAACCAATAATCAACCTTGCGGTTACATTTTTGTGCGCGTTTGGACAGCTACTGATGAGTGCGGAAACTCAACGCAGGCCACGCAAGAAATAACCGTATTAGATACAGTCGCTCCGTTCTTCACTTTTGTACCGGAAACTGTAATTTTAAATTGCGGTGACCCAATGATTTTGGAAGATGCTACAGCTGACGACTTATGCTCGGAAGTAGCAGTAACCGAAGAACTGGTATTGGTAAATGACAATGCTACCTGCGATGGCCAAATCTATGTGCGCACTTTCACAGCTACTGATGGCTGCGGAAACAAAGCATATGCTACACAGGAAGTAATAGTGGAAGATAATGAAGCTCCTATTCCAAGCGCATTTGATTCAAACATTGAAGCAGAGTGTGATAATCTACCAATTATAGATGAAAATTATGTAACCTTTACAGACAATTGTGATGACAACATTGATGTAGAATTCTTTGTAGACACTAACTACTTTGGTGTATGCAACAATTATTACAACATTATTTATCACTGGATAGCTACTGATAATAATTGCAACCAAGAAGATCAATATTTAGAAATAGCCGTTCGAGACAACACACCTCCTGCATTTAATTTCTTACCACAAGACATAACATTGCAGTGTTCTGACCCATTCCCACTAGAGCCTAATGTAATGGCTACAGACAATTGCAGCGGAGCAGTAACACTTACGTTTAATGAAACTACAACAAGCGGAAGCTGTCCAAATACCTATACCGCAGAGCGCACTTGGACTGCTACAGACACTTGTGGCAACACAAATACTCATACACAAACTATACAGGTAGTAGATACAGAAGGTCCGGAATTTATCGATTTCCAATCTGAACTTACACTGCCTTGCACAGGAATAAATGGTGTGTTTGCAACTGCTGCAGACAATTGCAATTCGTTTAGCATGACATATACTGATGTGTTAATTGGAACATCGTGCAACGGAACAGTTGTGCGCACCTATACCGCTGCAGATGCATGCGGAAATATTTCTCAAGCAGTACAAACGATTATGCTGTTTGACAATGACGCTCCAATAATTGAGGCTTTCCCTGCTAATGTTACAGTGGATTGTGGCAACGTGCCAAGCCCAAATTCTGCTAACATTGAATATTTGGATTACTGCTCTTTTGTTACTATAACAATGGTAGAAACAATAACTGCCGGTGATTGCATCAATAATTATGTTTTAAACCGAGTCTATACCCTATCAGACGCATGCGGCAACACCGTATCGCAAACATGGACCATAACTGTAGTAGACAATGCAGCACCTCAGCTTATAGGCGTGCCAGATGATATTACCATAGACTGCAGCCAATTCTCCAGTTTAGAGGCCGTAAATGTTTTTGCAATAGACAACTGCACTACAGAGCCAACTCTTAGTTTAAATGCAACTACTGTAGATACTGAATGCGGATTAATATTTACACGCACATGGACAGCCACAGACGAATGCGGAAATATAACCAGCGACTCACAAATAGTAACTGTGTCTGACTTCTTTGCTCCTGTGCTTAGTGAATATCCAGGTGACCTTACACTTGACTGTGGTGTAACTGCACCGACAGCACCAGAGATAACTGCTACTGATAATTGTGATGACAATGTAACAGTAACATTTAGCGAACAAACTACAGGCAATGGAAACTGCGACACTATTGTGCGCACATGGTGTGCAGTGGACTGCAGTGGCAACGAAGAGTGCCATGTACAATCAATAGTTTTTGTATTGCCAATAGCTAACAATGAACAGCTGCATGCACTTATGAATGTGACCGGCAATGTGGGACAAACTCCTGCAGTGACGATTAAGTCAGCTAATGCAGGCACGTGGAAATTGCAAGTATTTGATATAACCGGCAAAATGGTACTTTCAGTATTTGAAGGTGCTATGGACAATGAGCAGAGCAAATACATAACGCTTGACACTAACGAACTTAAAGACAGTATGTACTTTATCCGATTTACAGATGGCAAAGAATCTGTAATACAAAAGTTGGTGTTAGCGCATTAATACAATAATCCCTTAGATTAATATTATTACAAAAGCGGCCTATATAGGTCGCTTTTGTTATTAAATATATTATGTTTTACTCGTACCATTTTAGCACAATCCCTCAAGCTCTTAGTCATATTGTGGAATAAATGCCCAATCTATAGGGCAAACTGAAAGCCCCATGAGCATAAAAATGTGAGGCACAGCCGCTTAATTTGAATTTTGCTGAAAAGAACAGTTTTGCCTTTTAAACTTAGCTCTGCAAACGCTAATTTGCCACCATGCAACGCGAAACACTATTTGCCGATGTGATATTGCCTCAGGCATTACCACAACTGCTTACCTACCGTGTTCCACACATTCTAAACGAGTCTGTGTGCGAGGGGCAGCGCATAATAGTGCAGCTTGGCAAAAGCAAACTACTTACCGGAATTATAAGAAAGCTGCACAATACAGCCCCTGCCAACTATGCGGCCAAATACATTGAGGCCATTTTGGATGAGAAACCTCTCATTCACGAAACACAAATGCAACTGTGGGAGTGGATAGCCAACTACTACTGTTGCACCGTAGGCGAGGTTATGAATGCAGCATTGCCCAGCGGACTCAAGCTTGCAAGCGAAACTAAATTTTCGCTCAATCCGGAGTGGGAAGAATTGCAACATGACTGGTCGGACAAAGAAGAAAAAATAATTGTTGCCTTGCAAAGCCGCGGAACCATTACGCTGGACGATGCCTCTGAAATATTGCAACTAAAGCAAGTACAAACCATACTGAAACGACTTATAGAAAAAGGTGCCATTATAAGCGAAGAAGAACTGCGCGAAAAATTTAAACCTAAAACAGTAGACTATGTAACACTAGGTGCCACGGCAGATACAGAAGAAAAACTGCAGATAATATTTTCCGAACTTGAAAAACGCAAAGCGCAAAAACAAAGCGATACGCTCATGATTTTTTTGCAGCAAAGCGCCTGGGACCAAGGCAAGCGCAATGAGGTGCCTCGCTTAAAATTGCAAGAAGCTGCCAAGGTAAACAGCGGTGTAATAGCAGCCATGGTGGAAAAAAATATTTTTGAAGTGACCACTAAAGAGGTAGGTCGATTGGCAATACACCTGCTTGCATCTGATAAAGTTAAATCACTTTCCGAAGAACAATTTGGCGCATACAATGAAATAAATGAATGCTTTAAGGAAAAGGATATAGCGCTGCTGCACGGCATTACCTCCAGCGGAAAAACAGAAATATACTCTACCCTAATAGAAGATGCACTAAAGACCAACAAGCAAGTGCTCTTCTTGCTACCGGAGATTGCTCTTACCACTCAAATAATACATAGGCTAAGAAAATATTTTGGCAAACGTGTAGGTGTATACCACAGCGGATATAGCGAAAACGAACGCACTGAGGTGTGGAACAAAGTGCTTAGCGACACACCCGGAGAATGTGATGTAATACTTGGCGCACGCAGCGCATTGTTCTTACCATTTAACCGACTTGGCCTTGTAATAGTAGACGAAGAGCATGAGCAGAGCTACAAGCAACAAGACCCCGCCCCTCGCTACCATGCGCGCGATACTGCTATTTGGCTTGCAAAAAAATTCAATGCAAAAGTTTTGCTTGGCTCTGCCACACCTTCTATCGAAACATTTTGGAATGCAAAACAAAATAGGTACAAGCTGGTTACCCTCACCAAAAGGTATGGTGGAATAGAAATACCAGAGATAGAAATATGCGACCTAAGGCCTGAAACAAAAGCAAAAACGATGAAGAACAATTTCAGTTCTCATCTCATTAATGCCATGCAGCAAGCACTGAATGCGGGCGAACAAATTATTCTATTTCAAAACAGACGGGGCTACACACCGCTATGGGAGTGCCATTCGTGCGGGTGGATACCCCAATGCACCCGTTGCGATGTAAGTCTTACTTACCACAAACAAGCTAACCTGCTTAAATGCCACTACTGTGGCTACTCCACTCCACCTATACAAGCATGTAACGCATGTGGCAGCAAAGATGTGCGCATGATTGGCTTTGGCACTGAAAAAATTGAAGAAGATTTGTCGTTGTTTTTTCCCGAAGCACGCGTGCAGCGATTAGATTTGGATACAACCAGAAGCAAGAGTGGTTACCAAAAAATAATTAGTGATTTTGAAAGTGGACATACGCAAATATTGGTAGGCACACAAATGGTTACAAAGGGACTGGACTTTGACAACGTGTCGCTGGTAGGAATAATGAATGCAGATAAAATGCTTAACTACCCTGACTTTAGAAGCATTGAAAGAGGCTATCAACTGATGATGCAAGTGGCAGGAAGAGCTGGCAGAAAAAACAAACAAGGCAAAGTAATTATTCAAACCTCTGCACCTAACCACTGGCTACTGGAGATGATAAAGAAAGGTGATTACAACGCCTTTTATGAAAAAGAAATAAACGAAAGACATCACTTTGGATATCCACCTTTTGTGCGCATGTTGCGCATAACATTAAAACATAAAGAAGATGATGTGTGTGATAAAGCCGCGGAGCATATAGGCAAAAAACTGAGGGCTATGTTGGACGATAAATTATTGGGTCCTGAGAAACCATATGTGCCGCGCATTAATAACTACTACTTAAGACAGCTCCTTGTAAAACTTGACAAGCGACCGGAAAGCAATGCATTAAAATATACCATTGTAAAAACTATAAAAGATACCCTGCTTGAAACTGAATTTAAACAAATAAGATTGGCCATAGATGTTGATCCTATTTAATAGCACATTACGGAAATCTATATCAACCTTTCCAATATACTAATACTCTAATTTTTTGGTTGTTATTTCCAAACCTAAAAACCCATGATAAAAAATATTATTTTCCTGCTGTCCTTGGTATTCGGATTATTAAATGCTAAAGCCCAAAAAGACACTGCCACTTTCTATCCCAAAGTACTTCAGCTATATGACAGTGCAGCCTGGACTGCTTCATATGGAAGAGATAATTTCAATTGGGAAATAGGTACTCGTGTTAGTTCTACCGATTTATATTCTACAGCCATACCAGCAGAAAACAACAACAAAATTTCACTTGGGCTTATTTTTCTGGATGACAGCATTGTGCCGCCATCGCAAATAATAGACAAGAAAAAAAAAGATTTAGAAAACATCAATAACACTTTTCTAATTGATTCTATCCAATACAAAGGTTTTAACCTGATAGCAGCGCGCGAAGTACCAGATGAATGCTCTGGTTCGTCTAAAAACGCCTCTAACAAAATATATGTGATAGGCTTGAAGGATGTAGGTGAAGATTTTATTTACACATGTACTTACATGCTTTTAGAGTCGAACATTAAAAATTCGTATTGGGAATATGCCAAAATGATTGCTGACAATTGCCAGGTAATTACAATAAAGGAAGCCGATGAAATATTAAAATATCCATATACCCCAGAATATGCCACAGCCAAATTAGAAAACGAAAAAAAAGAAATATACAAGAAAGAATTTAGCTATTTAGTAGAAAAAAGAAAGTGCTTGTCAGATTATTACTTAATGGAATTTATGGAAGATTATTATGGCAAAGCTGTTGTGGAAGAATTAGTAAGAACCCAGTCTGATTCTACTATAGCTAAAAAATATGCTGAAGCAAAAGTAAAATACTACGAAGAGCGACAAGGCCTCCTAATTGCAAAGAAGGTAAAGAATAGATACACTTTTGAAGAAGTGTATGCACAAAGAAGAAAAATAAGAAATAGAGAAATTCATTTGAATGATTATTTCGATTTTCATAATGGTGGCACTAAAGAAAGCGCCCTTAAACGACTGAATGAACTCGGAATGCTTGATGTACCGGAAGAGCTGAGTGACGGCACTGTTTTTAAATCGCGGTACTTAGAATTAATTCGCAAAGAAATATTCAAAGACACGCTAAATTTTTGGTCAGCCGACTATTTAGATAAGGATGGTTCCTTTTTGTTGCGCATTAGTGGCAGAGCGCAGCAAGTGCATGAGTACATGATAGAAGTAAAACCAAATGGCAACGACTTTACCGCACAACTTTTTTCTTTACCTGAACTTTCAAATGAAGATGCAAAATTCTCATGGAATTTTGTAAGGTTGGAACAGCATGATTATACCATTCTTCATAATACTGAAGAAGAAACTTATTATATACAACCCAATTCTACTAGCAATTCAGAATGGATCAAAGTGCCGCTTATTGAATTTGGAAAGACAAACATTCCATTTGGCAAGCTTATTTACATGGATAACATTAGTGACTTTAGCAATGATGAACTCTTGTGCAACTATGCCCAATGGCACGGTTCGCGCAAACTAGCTTTAGATTCTATGATAGTTCGACTTCAAATGAATTACAAAATGCAAGAGGACAACGATAAGTACGTATCCTATTTTATGGATGATTTGGCCATGGAGACTTACAAAAAAGAATTGTACTCGAAAAATTATTGGAGCGATAATTCCTATATCCCACTTGTAATTAATGACACCAGCTATTGCGATTTGGATGAATACCTACCCTTAATGAATCAATACCTGCATCCATCAGAAAAAATAATCTTTTCTGAAATGTATGTACAGGATTTAAATGGCGATAGCATAAATGATGTGTTTCAATTTTCGGTAAGTAATGGCAAACTTGTGGGCTATCGATTTGTAACACTTGAAAACAACGCACTTAAAGAACTAAAAAGTAAGAAAATAAAAAAGCAAATTGAAAATTTTTCGGACTATATAAACCTGAAAATGGAAAGTTTGAAAGGCAACTATTACGATGATAAAACCTTCGAAACTACCTACTTAAAGAGGGTTTTGTCTGAAGAGTATTCATATCCCAATTTCTAATATTAAATTGCAGCATCAAAAAATGATTATTAAATCAATAGTTTAACGATTTAAGAAAGGAAGACTCACATTATTTTTTTGATTTAAACCAACATTGATTTCGCGCTCCACCATAGACCGTATAATGCAAGCTGCCATCATAGAAGATGTGGTAGGCGAGTTTGTGCAGCTTAAGCGCAGCGGTAGTTCATACAAAGGACGCTCCCCTTTTGCCAATGAAAAAACCCCCAGCTTTTTTGTAGTTCCTGCCAAAAATATTTACAAAGATTTTAGCAGTGGCAAAGGTGGCAACGTGGTGGACTTTCTTATGCAGCACGAAAAGCTTTCGTATCCAGAAGCACTGCGGTGGCTGGCTGACAAGTATAAAATTGAAATAGAAGAAGAACAACAATCCAGCGAACAACTACAAGAGAAAAGCGAACGCGAACAGCTAAGTATAGTAAATGAATTTGCTGCTAAGTATTTTCATCAGCACATGATGGAAACCGAAGAAGGCAAAGCCATTGGGCTTTCCTACTTTGAAGAGCGCGGATTCAGAGAAGATATTATTCAAAAATTCCAGCTTGGCTATTGCCCCGACAAGTGGGATGCAATGACCAAAGAGGCTCTGGAAAAAAACTATAAATTAGAATACCTTATAAAAGCAGGCCTTACCAGAGAAAGAGACGGTGTACCCTACGATTTTTTCAGAGGGCGTGTTATGTTTCCTATACATAACATTACCGGAAAAGTTATTGCCTTTGGCGGCCGCACTTTAAAAGTTGAAAAAGAAATTGCTAAATATTTTAACTCACCAGAGAGCGAGTTATACATAAAAAGTAAAGTATTGTATGGCCTGCATCTGGCCAAAAATGAAATTGTAAAAAAGGATGTGTGCTACCTGTGTGAGGGCTATACCGATGTGGTAAGCATGCACCAGGCAGGCGTGGAAAATGTAGTAGCCTCCAGCGGCACCAGCCTTACAGAAGAACAAATTCGCCTTATAAAAAGATATACCAGCAACATTACCATATTGTATGATGGCGATAGTGCAGGTATCAAAGCCTCGTTTCGCGGCATAGACATGATTTTGAAAGAGGGAATGAATGTGCGCATAGTGCTCTTTCCTGATGGTGACGACCCTGACAGTTTTGCACGCAAACACAGCAGTACCGAAATTCAGGAATTTCTTGGTAAAACCGCTAAGGATTTTATCACTTTCAAAACCAGCCTTCTTATAGATGAAGCAGGTAACGACCCAGTAAAGCGTGCTACCCTTATAAGAAATATAGTAGACAGCATAGCGCTTATTCCCGATGCTATTTCGCGCACGGTGTATGTGCAGCAATGCAGCAGATTGCTAAATATTCAGGAGCAAATTTTGCTCACAGAGTTGAATAAAGTAATTGTTGCCAACTATAAAAAGACCAATAAAGAAGACATTCCTCAGGCTCCTGTAATTGATGAAACTCCTGCCGATGGAATGCCTGTAGCAGCTGCTCCTGAATTTACTCTCTACCACCAAGAAAAAGATTTCATTCGCTTATTACTAACGTATGGCGACCAATTCGTAGACATAAATATTATAAACGAAGACAATCACGAAGAAAAAATAAGCGTGAGCGTTGCTGAATATTTAATTGCAAATCTGGAGCAAGATGAAATTCAACTGGAAACTCCTGTGTATTCAAAAATTTTCAAAGAATACATAGAATTAGTTGGAACCGAGCAAATACCCAGCACTGATGCTTTTACCCAACACACTGACAATGCAATAAGCACCGAAAGTTCTAATGTGTTGGTAACACAGTATGCCATGAGCGATAACTGGACTGCAAGACATCAAGTATATCCGGAAACTGAAATTATGCTTTTACGCAAAGCTGTAAAAGATTGCATATTCCGACTGAAGCTCCGCAAAGTGCAGCTTATAAGCAAACAGCTAATGCGCGACATAGAAGAGGCCGGAAATGATGAAGCGAAACTGGAACCCCTATTGCGCGAAAAAATATATCTTGATAAAACGAAAGCTGAAATTGCAAAATATTTTGGCAGCGTTATTATTGAATAACTCACCAGGTAAACATTGCCAATATTTTGAGTAAGAATACATTTCCTGAAGCTTTTGTAACCCGCATAAAAAACCAATATGCCAATGACTATCCGGCTCTGCTGGAAGCAATGGATAACGAGGCCGCTACCAGTATTCATATAAATGTGGCTAAACCTAGTGTTGAATTTTTAGATACTACTCCTGTTGCATGGTACCCCAAAGGTGTGCAACTGAAAGAGCGACCATCGTTCACTCTTAATCCTCTCTTCCATGCCGGATGTTTTTATCCGCAGGAGAGTTCTTCCATGTTTCTTTATCAGGCTTTGACACAAACACTTTCTGAAAAAGACAACTTGCATGTGCTGGACCTATGCGCTTCGCCAGGCGGCAAGTCTATTATCATATCATCTTTTTTACAAAACCATGGTGTGCTTATAAGCAACGAGGTTATAAAACAGCGCAACGCAGTGTTGCGCGAAAATTTAATAAAGTGGGGCAATTCTAACAATATTGTTACATGCAACGATCCCAAGCAATTCTCGCAGCTGCATAATTATTTTGATTGTATAGTAGTAGATGCACCCTGCAGTGGCGAGGGCATGTTTAGAAAAGATCCTAAGGCATGCACTGAGTGGTCGGAAAGCAATGTGCAGCTATGCAGTGCCCGCCAGCAGCGCATTATAGACGATGTGTTGCCCGCACTAAAGCATGACGGATTTCTTATTTATTCTACCTGCACTTTTGCACCAGTTGAGAATGAATTAAATTGTAAATATTGGCTAGACAATTATGAACTGGAATGTGTTCCGCTCACCATTCAAAAAGAATGGAACATACACACTATAAATAAAGACGGAGTTATTGCATACCAATTTCTTCCACACCAGGTAAGTGGTGAAGGCTTTTTTATTTCGGTATTTAAAAAGAAAAACAGTTCGCATGACACATGGCATGCGCGCAAGGTGAAAGGCATATTTAACGAAGCTCCAAAAAAAGAAACACAGCTGCTACCAGAGTGGATAAACACCGCAAATAACCACCTTATCAAAACGCAGCAAAACAGTCTGTTTGCTTCTCCCCTCCCACTAGATGAGTTAAATCAATTGTGCAATTCGCTCTATGTTACTATGCCCGGTGTGGAGCTTGGTCAGTTTATGAATAGTGATTTTATTCCTGCGCATGCATTAGCATTATCTTCTTTTATAAGTGGTTCAGAAAACACTGTTGAATTAAGTGAACAAGAAAGTCTGAACTATTTGCGTGGCGATGCTATACATTCTGACAAGCCACAGGGATGGTACTTAGTAAACTACTTAGGCCATGCGTTGGGCTGGGCAAAGGTGCTAAAGGGAAGAGTGAATAATTATTATCCAAAAGAATGGCGCATACGCATGCGCTGAAAAAAAAACTAGCGCTCTTTTGCCAATGCTAAAGCACGCGCAGGATAATCAGATATAATGTGTTTGATTCCCAGACGTAATACATTTTTAATATCTGCTTCTTCGTTCACCGTCCACACTATTAGCTCCACATTTTGCTCCTTGCAGTATTGCACCACCTGTTCATTGGCCATGGCAAAATTTGGACTATACCCATATGGTTTAAAAGTAAGTTCGGCTAACTTCTCTGCAGCCGTTTTTGTTGTGTCTTCCGATAAATAAACCAGTTTCAGTTTGGGTTGTTGCTTGTGCAATTCTTCCAAAATTCTTGGATCAAAACTTTGTATGATTGTTCTGTCCGATATATTCAGTGGTTCAAATTCTGCTAAAAACAATCGCGCATATTCAGCAGGTATGGGCTGCATAATACTATCCCATTCGGGCTGCGATTTTATTTCTATGTTATACAACAAGCTATTTTGCTTGTTCTTATCATTTAATAATTTCTGATTGACAGCTGCCACTACTTCATTCAGTGTTGGCTTATGCTCGCTTATTTGTTTTTGATTAGGAAAACGCGGATGTGGTTTTGCACCCATAATAAAGGTTTGCGCTTGCGCCACGGTCATCTTATAAATATTAAACGACTCTTGTTCTGCCTCTATTATTTCGGTAGAATCAGGCTTCAAACAAATCTCGTGATGCATAAATGGATCGTGCGACACTAAAATATTATTATCCGCAGTAAGCACCACATCCATCTCCAAGGCCTGTGCTCCCGCATCTATAGCTGCTATAAAACTCGCAATGGTATTTTCAGGATACAGACCTCTATAACCCCTATGGCCGTGTATTATCACTTCATTAGTTTTCATTCTGCATCCTCCTGGTATTGATAATAAAATAATGGCAAGCACAACAAGTTTAGTCAGGCTGCTATATTTATGATTGGCACACATTATTTCAAATTAGCGGCTAAGTAAGTTTGCACTTCTCTTATTCCTTTAGGCTTTAGCACAATCTTCTTATTGCTGTCCAATAGAAAAAATGTTGGCGTTTTAGTAATTCTATAATCCTTAGCAACTGGCGATTGATATTCTTTCATGCCACACACGTTAGGAAAAGTGAAACCACGCTCTTTAATAGCTGCTTCCCATGGCATTTTGCTGCGGTCTATAGACACACCTATAATTTCAAAACCCTTAGCGCTCCATTGGTCATAACTTGCTTTTACCTCTGGTGCCTCGCCTTTGCAATGCTCGCACCAGCTGCTCCAAAACATTACCAATGTATACTTTTTTGCTTCAGCTATTTTGTACAAATCCACATTAACACCTGTATTAGTTGTCATTACAAAATTGGGGGGCGTTTTGCCAATGCCAAGGCTGGCAATGCTTTCAGCAGTGCTCTTTATAACATTGCTTAGGTCAGCATCGCCACATGCATCGCCATTTATATAGTTGTCTATTATAAAAGTGCACATGTTTTCTAATCCGCTTTCATAAAAACCAACAAGCATTTGATTTAACGAAAACTCAAGTACTTTGTCATTCACCTTTGCCTTATCGGCCACAGTGGCTATACAATTAATAAATCCGCTTTCTTCGCCCTTACTGAAGGTGCGCATAAAACTTTCTATCCTATCGCTAAGTACTTTGCTTCTAATGATGCTTTCATCTTTAAAATCTATGTTGTCCCAATATTTTGCAATTTCAGTTTTATTGGGTTCTTGTTTCCACGTAAGTATTTTAGACAAATGCGTATTTGGATATTCGGCAATAAGTGATTTTTGGAGCGTCACCAATTCTTGTTCCTTCAATGCCGCTTGCTGTTCAAACTGCCCTTTCATGGTGGTGGCCTTATAGGCCGAAACACGCGCATCTTTAATGGCCTTTAGCAAGGTGGGCTCCTGGCTCAGGTATTTGGCCCATCCTTCATTCTCCTTAGAGTTTATGGCATACATACTTTGCTCCAGCATACCACCTTTAAATCCTACTTCGCACACTTTTTCATTAGGATTAATTATTACTGGGCACATGTTGTTTTCATTCAACCCAAGCATATATATACCAGTTTCATATTCCTTTTTACCAAAAGAAAATGCTCCTGCGGCTATGCCGGTACTATCTATTTTATTGGTGTTTTTGCCCCGGGTTTCCCACAAGAATATTTTACCGCTTTGCGGGTTCAGCAATTGTCCTTTTAACTCAACCATACCGGTGGCAGGCGCCTCAGTAACAACATCAGTAGTGGGGGTAGTTGCAACGGTTTCTATGGAAGCAGTAGTGGCAGCCACCTTGTTATTGCTGCTGCCGCAGCCCTGCACCGCAGTGGATATAGCCAATATACATGCTAAATAATTCATGCTTTTCATTTTTTACTTTTGAGAATAGCAAATATAATTTTTCAAACTGCTTTTTTTCCTACTTAACATTTCAGTGCATTGTTCAAAATTCGGCTTTAGGCTTTGTCGCAGGTGCTGAGCGCGTATATTAATTTGTATCGTATGAACATGGAACAGGCATTGCAACAATTTAAACTAGGTGCAGGGCTCACTTCAGAACAAATAGAAGAAGCACTGGAACAACAATTATTTGAACTCAAAAATGAGGTACTTACCAAATACATGGTACCCACATTATTGGTCAAAAAACTAACCTCATTGCTACAATTAGCCGAGGCAGAAACCCTGCTTTTAAATAAAGTGCAAACAGAAACTTACGAGCATGGCCTTGTAGGTCCATACCACTCGCAAACTTTATTTATGGAAGCGTATGAAAAAGAAGTAAGCGCATTAAAGCTACTTACTACTCAAACTGCTTCGTTCAATAATATGCTATGCGTAATAGATGAATGGATAGATATGCAAGAGCATTACATGACAATGTTCAAAGAACAATTTAATGAATTTAGCGAGGCCCTGCCCGAGGAGGCTAACTCGCGCGAAATAATAAACACAGGGGCTTTGCTTATGGGACTTAAAGCAGGCGAATTAGATACCAATATGATTTGGTCCATAGAGCGCGAATTGGCCCGCATTAGTAAACTTCAAAACATTCACTAATGATTGCAAAAAATAATCGGCTTAAATTATTTCTTCACTGTTGTGCCCTTATGAGTTTAGCAGCTTGCAGCACTACAGCGACCCAACCGGAGGAGCACAAGGAAGCAGCTCCCTTGGCAAAAGGCACTCTTTGCATAATAGGTGGCGGCCAGGCTGCTACAGAAATATTAGAAGCCATGATAGCCAGATCGGGCATTGTATCTGGCGATTACATAGCTGTGCTGCCCATGTGCAGCTCAGAGCCTGACAGTGCATTCCATTATTTCTGCCAAGACATGCAAGGTGTAACTGAAATAAAATGTGTGAATTTGAATTTTGAAGAAGAAGACATTATCAATTTTCCGAAGATAGATTCTCTTAAAAATGCAAAATTCATTTTTATAACAGGAGGCGACCAAAACAGATTTATGACTTTAGTAAAAGACACTCCTATACAAGATGCAATAAAAGAGGCATATAAAAATGGAGCCTTAATTGGCGGCACAAGCGCAGGCGCTGCTGTAATGTGTAAGGTAATGATAACAGGCAACGAAAATTTTTCGCCAGAATACGCCAGCACTTTTGACAAGGTGTGGAAGGGCAATGGTATATATGCTGATGGCCTTGGCCTTATAGACAATGCTATAATAGATCAACATTTTATAGCTCGCAGCCGCTACAACAGATTATTAAGCGCCCTGTGCGATTTTAATGGCAGCACAGGTATAGGCATAGATGAAGAGACCGCCATACTTGTAAGCGGCCACAATGCTCAGGTAATTGGAAATAGCCAGGTGGTAGTTTTTGATGCGCTTGATTCCTGCGGAGTTTATTTTAAGCACGACAAAATTCGGAATCTGAATATGAACATGTATGCAGCAGGCGATGAGTTTCAAATCAACTAAATTTTTATTTCTTCCAATGAATATATCGCTACTAAAATATATTGTTGCTTCTATTATAGTCTTATGCTCTTGCCAATTAGTAGCGCAAGAAAACACACCTGGGGTGCCTGATAGTACACATGCCAGGCGCGGCTCTGCGCGCAACTTTGGGTTAAGTTTTGGCGCGTCTTATTCCATACTGCAATTAAACTCCTCCCCTTACTTCTCGCAGGTAAACAGCACTTTGTACGAAGCTAAAATTATGAATAAGATGGGTGCCAACATTGGCATATTCATTTACCAACCACTGAAAGAAAAACTATCCATGCGCTTTGCCGTGGATGCTCATTTTTTAAATGCACAATTGATTTACGATACTGGTAAACCCAATAAGGAAGAGTCTACCATTTTTCCTTTATGCATCGAGACTCCCATTTCGTTTGTATACGGCAGGCATTTTAGATACGATGTAGAGGCTACAAGCTTATTCCGAACAGGTTTTATAGCAGGACTGCGGCCTGTTATACCGCTCAAACTGTTTAGCAACAATCAGCCTATACTAAAGTCATTCAATCTTAATTTAGACTTAGGCATTTCGCAGCCTGTAGCTCTTAAAAATAGCATTATGCGCAGCGAACTTATTTTTTCCTTTGGCCTGCTTAACATTATTGGCAAAGACGCCACCAATTTCAGAACCAATAGCATCTCTTATTTAGGCCGACATTTTGTGGCTTTCAAAATGTACTTTAATTAATAGCAGTACTATTTCAATTCATAAATAACCATACCACTGCGCAGCTTGGGTTCTATCCAAGTGCTTTTGGGTGGCATGGTGCCATTATTGTCTGCCACTTGCTTTAGTACATCCACCGATACCGGCTGCAATGCAAAAGCTACCTGAAAGTGACCACGATCCACTGCGTGTTTTAGTGCATCGAGTCCGCGTGGTTCTTCCATGAACGATACGCGTTTGTCTTTGCGCAAATCATGAATGCCCAAAATGGGCGACAGTATTTTATCAGATATTGTTTGCGCTTCTATGGTGTCACCGTTTTTACTTTTTATCACATACCATTCTTTGTTCAAATACATCATTACCTCTTTTTCATTTGCAGGTGCTGTTGTTTTCGATAAGGTAAAATGTTCCTGCATACGGTTTATAAAAGCTTCGTCCGTCAATCCATTCAGATCTTTCACTAACCTGTTGAAAGCATAAATTTTCACATTGCTTTCATCTATTATGTATGCTAAAAAATGATTGTGCGGTGCAGATGTATCTTGCGGATGCTGCTCTCTTCTTTTTACGCATAAGGCAGCACTGGAGGCACAGCGATGATGACCATCTGCTATGTAAAGCGCATCTTGCGATGCAAATGCATTTTGAATCTGCTGCACATCTTCCACACTATCTATACACCACAACTCATGCCGCACATAGGTAACCTGGGTAAAATCGTATTCTGCCCTTTGTGTCAAATATTTTGAGTAAACATTTCTAAGCACATCAGACGGTTGCGAAATAAGCAGCACAGGCTCCGCATTCACATTCGTTGCGTCCAGGTAGGAGGTAAAAATATCTTGTCGTTTAGACAATGTTTGTTCATGAATTTTTACTCTGCCTTCCAAATAATCATCAACAGCCACCGCAGCTATAATGCCCACAAACTGATGATTGTTTTTTGTTTGGCGGTATAAATAGAAAGAAGGATTTTCATCGCGTTTCAAATATTCTCTTTCTAAAAAATCTTCGTATCGCTTTCTCACCAGTGCAAACCTGCTTTCCATACTTAGCTTGTGCAGTTTGCTTTTGCCAATGTCCGGATGTACAATGTGCAAATAGGAATAAGGATTCTCATGCAATTTTTTGCGCAGCTGCGGCACAGTATAACTCACATAAGAGCGCGAGGCTACAAGATGCACTTTGTCGCGCGTTGGTCTTACTGCTTTAAATGGTTTTACTGTAAGCATTATTGAACTAAACCATTAGGAACAATATTCAATGATTTTAATGCATCGAGCGTAAGCTCAATGCGCATTGCGCCAAAGTTTTCTGAATTAGGATCGGGTTGTTGTATACATGTGGCAAAATAATTTATTTCATCGCCCTTCTCTACCCAACCTACATACCAGCCAATATTCTGCTTTGGAGGAGTTCCCCATCCCGTTTTTGCATATACTCTAACTCCTAACGTGTCATAGCGTAGCATTATAGACTTGGTAATATCTAAAGTGCGTTGAGAAAATGGAAGTTGGTTATCGTGTATGCGTTTGAAAAATACTATTTGTTCCTGAGGTGTCACCTCAAAACCTTCTTCTATCCAAAACTTATCTTTGTCTTCTATGCTATTACACGGATACTCCATTTTATCCAGCCACTGCTTCATTCTATCCTTTCCTATTTCCTCCACTAACCCTTCATAAAACCAATTGGTGGAAAGTTTCAACGCTTCGCGCATGTTCATGTCGTGGTTCCAATTTGGCTTATCAGTTACAACTTTATCCCAAGGCAATACTTCATTCTCATCCTTTACCAAACCTAATTCTAAGGCTAGCATAGAGGTTATTACTTTAAATGTTGAAGCTGGCATAAATGATTGATGGAGCTGAACGCTATCGCTTACATTCCACGCATTATCTTTTGGATGAAATACGTAAACACCGCCTGTCATTTTGCTTGACTCCAGTTTTGTCTTCCACTCAGGGTGAAAAGCATAGGATGGTACACTTGCCTTATGTTCCACTTCTGTTTTGGTACCTGAGTCCTTCGTAGGCTCGTTGCAGGCTGCTATGAGCAATGCAACTAGTGCTTTTGAGAACAAAAACTTTGTATTAATCTTCATGCTGTTATTACATTTTCACAAGATTCATTATGCGCTTTACATTCTCCGCTATTTCCTGTCCTATGCGCTCTTGCGCCTCTACGGTGGAAGCGCCTATGTGTGGTGTAGCAATTACCTTTGGGTGTTTCAGCAATGCTTCATTTGGCTTTGGTTCGCCCACAAAAACATCTAAACATGCAAAAGCTACATGGCCACTATCTAAATTTTTTATTAGCGCATTTTCATCTATCACACCACCGCGCGATGTATTTATGAGTACAACCCCTTTTCGCAAGTGAGCAAATTCCTCTTCATCTACTACAGCTGCGCCATTTGACTGCTTAGGCACATGCAGCGATACAAAATCTGATTGAGCAAGCAATGCATGAAATGGCATGTAAGGCACATTCACCTTTACATCGTGTCCTGCTATGTCCAGCACTATAGTTTTATGATCATCGGTAGTTCTGTCGCAGGCTATTACGCGCATACCGCAGCCAAGGGCGTATCCGGCAAGTGTTTGGCCTATGCGACCAAAACCAACAATACCCAATGTTTTGCCACGCAACTCAAATCCTTTGGCGTATTTCTTTTTAAGCGTTTCAAATTGTTCTGCTCCACTCACTGGCATGTGTGTGCCTGAATCGTACACACCACGTGCAGCGGCAAACATGCTGGCTATAACTAACTCTGCCACGGCCTGACTGCTGCTTGCGGGTGTATTGAACACATCTACACCTTTGCTGCGCGCATAGTCAGCATCTATATTGTCTATACCCACTCCACCACGGCCTATGAATTTCAAATTTGGGCATGCATCTATAAGCTCCTTGCGAGCGGTAGTAGCACTGCGTACAAGTAGTCCATCAAAGCCTTCGTTGTTGATAGCAGCGGCCAAATTTTCTTGCGCCACCTTTTCAGTTATAACAGTGCAGCCCATCAATTCGAGGGCCTTTTTTCCTGTGGCATCTATGCCATCGTTTGCTAGTATTTTCATTAAATTAGATGTGAGATTTTAGATGTGAGATATGAGATTTTAGACATGGGATATGATTTGGTTCTTAGGACTTTTGATTTTTTGAAATTAATGTTTGTTGGAAAGTGTAGTTCATTTTTTGAATTTGAGTTATCTCCAAGTTGAATTCTTCGTACTCGCTTTGGGATATGAACTCTAGTTCCTTGGCAATAAAAAGTTGTGTATCCACTTCTGCTGCCGATCCATTGGCCACACCTAAGAAATGATTAAATTCATTATTGGAATTACGATAAGCTCCCTCTGCAATATTGCTTGAAATTGAAATTCCACTTCTCCTAATTTGCGAAGTCAATCCAAATAACTCTTCTTTAGGAAAACTTCTAGTTCGTTTATAAATATTGACAGCAAGTGCCACGCTCTTCTGCCAAATTTTAAGTTCCTTGTAATTGTGCATGTGTTTAATAAATTACACTAAGGCTTAATTAGATCAGAAATTTCAGATTTTGAACTATGCTCGACACTTCTCACATCTCATATCTAAAATCTCACATCTTACCTTACGCTTTTCGCTTTTCAAATTCACTCATCACATCTACAAGCACCTGCACGCTTTCCAATGGTAATGCATTGTACATGCTGGCGCGATAGCCGCCTACAGAGCGGTGTCCGGTAATGCCACTTATGCCTGCGTCTTTCCACATTTTATCAAAATCGGCAGCAAGTGCTTCGTTGTTTAGTCTAAAGGTTGGGTTCATCCAAGAGCGTGAATCAGGCACACTATGGCCATGGAACATGCTGTTGCGATCTAGCTCGTTATAAAAGCAATCCTTCTTTGCACGGTTGCGAATTTCCATGCCCTTTAAACCACCGTTGGCCTTAATCCAACGTAGTGTAAGCATGCTGGCATATACCGCAAATACCGCTGGCGTGTTTAGCATAGAGTCTTTCTCATAATGCTGCTTTAAATCCATATACGTGGGCAATTTTTTGCGCGATGGATTTAATTTTTCCTTGTCAAGTATGTACAACACTGTGCCTGCAGGACCCATATTCTTTTGTGCACCTGCATATATCAATGCAAACTCATTGGCATCAAATTCTTTTGAAAAAATGTCGGAGCTCATATCGCAAACCAATGGCACAGGCGACTTTGGCATTTTTTGAAACTGAGTACCGAATATGGTATTGTTAGAGGTAAAATGGAAATAATCGTATTCACCCTTTACTTCAAACTCCGGTATGTATGAGTGATTTTTGTCTGATGAGTCAGCTATTACATCTACCTCACCTACCATCTTGGCTTCTTTAATGGCACCGCTAGCCCACACACCTGTGTTGGCATAAGCTGCCTTACCATTTTCGCGCATCATGTTTAGCGCTATGGTATAAAAGCCCAACGTGGCACCACCTTGCAGAAAGAGCACTTCGTAATTCGAATTAAGATTCAAAATTTCTTTTACAAGCGAGCGCGCCTCTTCCATTACCGCCTCAAAATTTTTGGTGCGGTGCGAAATTTCTATGAGCGACAAGCCCATGTTATCAAACTCTAAAATGGATTGTGCGCTTTGTTCAATTACCTCTCTTGGCAATATGCAAGGACCTGCACTGAAGTTGTGTACTTTTTTCATGCTGTATAAAAAATGTGGTTTTTTTACTTTGTGTTGTGTGCGCGAATGTAGCCACCTATTTACCTGGAAAAAGGCAGATTTAGTAAATCGTCTAAACCCGCATGGTCATTGCTCAAAATGAATTTTGAGGTGGTATAAAATGGTCTGCGTTCTGCCAATAACTCTTGAATTTTACTCACCAGTTCATCGTTCATTAAACCCCTAACAAGTGGCCTGCTTTCGGTTTTATCCTTTAACCTATCAGCTAATTCAGCCGCAGATACATCTAAAAATATAGTGCTCCCTGCATCATTCATTAGGTCCATATGATTGAAATAACAAGGGGTGCCGCCACCAGTCGCCATTACAAATTTGGGTTGGTTGGCCACTATATCCATAAGTTCATCGTGTTCCAATTCTCTAAACCTTTCATGGCCTCCTTGCTCTTCAAAAATGGTTAAAATGCTTTTGCCTTCGGTCTTTTCTATCTCCTCATCCAAGTCTATAAATGGCAACAAAAGGTGACGGGCAAGTTCTTGCCCAAGCGAACTTTTTCCGCTTGCCATAAAACCTATTAGAAATATTTTCATTGCCACGAATTTAATATGATAATTTGTCTTATTTAACGCATAGGTTATACACAATTCGTCATGTAGCACTACCTTTCCACGTCAGAATTTCCGAACTAAGGCCTGCGGTGCGAACATTGAGCAAGGCTTAGTCAAACAAATTATTTTTATTAAACTTATGGACTTTTCAAAATTCACCCTCAAAACTCAAGAAGCAATACAAAAGGCGCAACAAGTGGCTTTGGAAAAAGGGCACCAGGTAATAGAAAATGCCCACCTGCTAAAAGGAATTCTTCTGGCCGACCAAAACGTTACTCCTTTTTTGCTTAAGAAAATGAATGTAAACCTGGTGGTGTTAGAACCTGCATTAGAAAAAATGCTGGACTCCATGCCCAAAGTATCGGGCGGTCAACTAACGCTTTCATCAGAGGCCAACACTGCCATACTTCGCGCTCAGAATTATTTAAAAGAATTTGGCGATGAGTTTGTAGCCATTGAACATCTGCTTATGGCCATAGCCGAGGGCAAAGACAAAGCATCGCAAATGCTGCGCGATAGTGGCGTAACACTTAAAGACCTTAAAAAAGGCATTCAAGAACTGCGCAAAGGCGAACGTGTAACTTCTGCTTCGCAAGAAGACACCTACCAGTCGCTTGAAAAATATGCTAAGAATCTGAACAAGCTAGCGCGCGATGGCAAATTGGATCCGGTAATAGGACGTGATGAAGAAATACGCAGGGTGATGCAAATTCTTTCGCGCAGAACCAAAAACAATCCTATAATAATAGGTGAACCCGGCACAGGAAAAACAGCCATAGCCGAAGGCATAGCGCACCGCATAATAAATGGCGATGTACCAGAGAATTTAAAATCGAAACAACTCTACTCGCTAGACATGGCAGCACTTATAGCGGGTGCTAAATACAAAGGCGAATTTGAAGAACGATTAAAATCTGTGGTGAATGAAGTGCAGAAAAGTGATGGCGAAATAATTCTCTTTATAGATGAAATACATACCCTCGTAGGTGCCGGTGGTGGCGAGGGTGCTATGGATGCAGCCAACATACTTAAGCCTGCTTTGGCACGTGGCGAACTGCGCGCAATTGGCGCTACCACGCTGGCCGAGTATCAAAAATATTTTGAAAAAGATAAAGCCCTTGAAAGGCGTTTTCAGAAAGTAATGATAGATGAACCAGACCGCGATGCAGCCATATCTATACTGCGCGGACTGAAAGAAAAATATGAAAACCACCACAAGGTGCAGATAAAAGACGATGCAATTATTGCAGCAGTAGAACTTTCGCAACGCTACATTACTGACCGCTTTTTGCCAGACAAAGCCATAGACCTCATAGATGAAGCGGCTGCCAAACTGCGTATGGAAATAAACTCAAAGCCGCAGGAGCTGGATGAAATAGAACGAAAAATAATGCAGCTTGAAATAGAGCGCGAGGCTATAAAACGCGAAAACAATGAAGTGCGCCTAAAGGAACTAAACAAAGACCTGGGCGAACTAAGCGAACAGCGCAACGCACTTTCAACCAGGTGGCAAGCCGAAAAAGATGTGGTGGACACCATTCAAAACGGCAAAAAAGAAATAGAAAATTTAAAACTGCAAGCCGAACAAGCCGAGCGCGAAGGCAACTACGCACATGTGGCCGAAATACGCTATGCCCGCATAAAAGAACAAGAGCAAAAAATAGAAGAAGGACGCACCAAACTTTTGGAACTGCAAGCCAATTCTAAAATGGTGAAAGAAGAAGTAGACCCCGAAGAAATAGCCGATGTAGTAAGCCGCTGGACAGGCATACCTGTAAAAGCATTGGTAGAAAGCGAACGTGCCAAACTACTGCGACTGGAAGAAGAATTAGGCAAACGTGTGGTAGGTCAAACTGAAGCCATACAAGCCGTAAGCGATGCTGTGCGCAGAAGCCGTGCCGGATTAAGTGATGAGAAAAAACCCATTGGCTCATTCATTTTCCTTGGCACCACAGGCGTGGGCAAAACAGAATTGGCCAAAGCATTGAGCGACTATTTGTTCAATGATGAAAATGCAATGACACGCATAGACATGAGCGAATACCAAGAGCGCCACGCTTTGAGCCGCCTTGTGGGAGCGCCTCCAGGCTATGTGGGTTATGACGAGGGTGGCCAGCTTACAGAGGCAGTGCGCAGAAAACCTTATAGCGTAATACTGCTAGACGAAATAGAAAAAGCTCACCCAGATGTATTCAATATACTACTGCAAGTACTAGACGATGGAAGGCTTACAGACAACAAAGGACGTGTGGCCAATTTTAAAAACACCATCATTATTATGACCAGCAATTTGGGCTCGCAAATAATTCAGGAGAATTATGAAAAAGCAAAAAATGCAGATGATGAAGCATTGTTTGAGAAAACAAAAGGCGAAGTAATGATGCTGCTAAAAAACTCGCTTAGGCCAGAGTTTTTAAATAGAATAGATGAGGTAATAATGTTTACCCCACTAAAGCGCAAGGAAATAGAAGCCATTGTAAAAATGCAATTGCACATGCTAAACCAGCGCTTGCAGAAATCTGAAATAGAATTGGTAGTAACTCCAGATGCTATGAAGTACTTGGCCGACAAAGGCTACGACCCACAATTTGGTGCACGACCAGTGAAGCGCGTTATTCAAAAAGAAGTGATGAACGAGTTGTCTAAATATTTGCTAGGTGGCAAAATTGATAAATCGGAACCTGTGGTGCTCGATGTGTTTGATGGCGACATTGTATTTCGCAAAAAGATAGAAACAGAAGCACTTGTAGAGGTTTAATACATAAAGGCGTGTAATTGACTAAGCCACTAAGGCAACAAAAAAAAGGCCTGGAAACATAAGTTTTCAGGCCTATTTTTTACTATACCTCCAAAAAAAATCCGTTCTGAAACCCTTGTCATTCCTCATAAATTGAAAATACTTTATTTTTTTTCATAAAAAACGAAACTTTATAAAACTCACCCCCGTTAAACTCTTTTGTAGAATGTTTCATTTTGGTTTTTAAAGCAATCCGTTAAAAAAAGCATTGAAGAGGCCTCCAAACGTGGAGGCCTCTTTGTTTTATATCCCATTTGCATTACCCCTTCCATTTTACCATGACCAAAACAACAAGCCCCAAAAAATCCGTTCTAAAACCCTTATCATTCCTCATAAATTGAAAATATTTTATTTTTTTTCATGAAAAACGAAACTTTATAAAACCCGCCCCCGTTAAACTCTTTTGTAGAATGTTTCATTTTGGTTTTTAAAGCAATCCGTTAAAAAAAGCATTGAAGAGGCCTCCAAACGTGGAGGCCTCTTTGTTTTATATCCCATTTGCATTACCCCTTCCATTTTACC
>JANOXJ010000112.1:0-3913 GCA_031418455.1 Flavobacteriales bacterium
TACCATCAATGGTTCATCACCTTTCGTTCTTGAAAGAAAGCAATTGCCTAATGGCATTTACACTATTCAACTGCTACAGAATAATTTACTGCATAGCACAAAACTTGTGATCGAATAAAGAATTCCCATCAAAAAAAAACCCCGTCTCGGCTAAGCCTAGACGGGGTTACTTCATAAATCAACCGCTAATATTCGTTCTGTTTTTTTTTCTGAAGAACTATTCTATCCACTGCACATCTCACAACTATCAGGATTGTCAAGCGAGCATGAAATGGCTGCTTGTTCCTGAGCTATTTGCTCTGCTGTTTTGGTATGCGCGGCTGCTGTAGCACCTTGCATGTCAAACTGTGGTATAGCTGCTTCTACAGCTGCTGTGCGCGCATCTAGTTTAGCCGCTGCATTGGTAGCTGCAAGTGTGTCTGCTGCTACTGCAGCATTAGCATCTGCTTCTACAGAGTATTTCTTTTCTACAGTAAACTTAATAGCATCAGTAGCTGCCTTGGTGCGCAAGTAGTACATGCCTGTTTTTAGGCCGCGTTCCCACGAGTAGAAGTGCATACTGGTAAGCTTACCAAAGTTCGGGTTTTCCATAAACACATTGAGGCTTTGACTTTGGCAAATGAATGCACCGCGGTCAGCAGCCATTTCTATTATTGCCTTTTGCGAAAGTTCCCAAGCGGTTTTGTAAAGCGCCTTTAAGTTGTCAGGTATTTCTGCTATGTTTTGTACCGAACCGTTGGCGGCCATCAATTTGTTTTTCAAATCTTCGTTCCAAATACCAAGGCTCACTAAGTCTTTAAGCAAGTGCTTATTTACAATAATGTATTCGCCTGCTAATACTCTGCGCGTGTATATGTTGCTGGTGTATGGCTCAAAACACTCGTTGTTGCCAAGTATTTGTGCAGTGCTTGCTGTAGGCATTGGTGCTAGCAACAATGAGTTGCGCATGCCATGTTGCTTTATTTCTTCCTTCAGTATGTCCCACTCCCAGCGTGTGCTTGGTGTTACATTCCACATATCATACTGCAATATGCCTTTGCTAGCAGGCGAGCCTTCAAAAGTTTCGTAGCTACCATCGCGCTTAGCCAAATCTTTAGATGCTGTGCAGGCTGCGTAGTAAATGGTTTCAAAAACCTCTTTGTTCATCTGCTTAGCCTCAGCACTATCAAAAGGGAAACGCATAAGTATAAATGCATCTGCCAAGCCTTGTATACCAATGCCTATAGGGCGATGGCGCAAGTTGCTCTTTTTAGTTTCTGGCACCGGGTAGTAGTTGCCATCTATTATCTTATTCAGATTTATAGTTAGTTGGTAGGCCACATCGAACAAGCGGTTGTGGTCAAACTTGCCCTCTTTTACAAACTTAGGCAAGGCTATAGAACCAAGGTTGCACACCGCTATTTCATCTGGTGCGGTGTACTCCATTATTTCTGTACACAGGTTAGAACTTTTTATAGTTCCAAGGTTTTGTTGGTTGCTCTTGCTATTGGCAGCATCCTTATATAGCATGTAAGGTGTACCCGTTTCTATTTGCGACTCTAGTATTTTAAACCAAAGGTCTTGTGCTTGTATAGTAGTTCTTCCTTTGCCTTCTGTTTCATACTTTGTGTAAAGGGCTTCAAACTCTGGGCCCCATGCATCGCTAAGTCCAGGGCACTCATGCGGGCACATAAGTGTCCAAGTGCTATTGTCCTTTACGCGTTGCATAAACAAGTCTGGTATCCACAGTGCGTAGAACAAATCGCGAGCGCGCGACTCTTCCTTACCATGGTTCTTCTTTAGGTCCAAAAAGTCAAACACATCAGAGTGCCATGGCTCCAGATAAATAGCAAACGAACCTTTGCGCTTGCCACCACCTTGGTCTACATAGCGGGCTGTATCGTTAAATACTTTTAGCATGGGCACTATGCCATTGCTAGTACCGTTAGTTCCTTTTATATAAGAACCCTTTGCACGTACATTGTGTATGCTAAGGCCTATGCCACCAGCACTTTGCGATATAAGTGCGGTTTGCTTAAGTGTGTTGTATATACCATCTATGCTATCGTCTTGCATTTGCAACAGGAAGCACGAGCTCATTTGCGGCTTAGGAGTACCTGCGTTGAACAATGTAGGAGTAGCATGTGTAAACCAACCTTCGCTAAGCATGTGGTAAGTTTTAATAGCTTCTTCCATATCGTTCTTATGAATGCCCACAGCCACGCGCATAAACAATTGCTGCGGACGCTCAGCTACTTTGCTGTGCAGTTTTAGCAAGTAAGAACGCTCCAATGTTTTGAAACCGAAGTAATCAAAATTGAAATCGCGATCGTAAATGATGGTGCTGTCTAAAAGTGGTGCGTTGTCTACAATTATCTTGTACACATCATCGGCTATCAAGCCTGCATTGGCACCTGTTTTTGGGTCTAAGTAGTAGTACAAGTCAGTCATTACCTGACTAAAACTTTTCTTTGTGTTTTTGTGCAAATTGCTCACGGCTATGCGGCTTGCAAGCAGCGCATAGTCTGGGTGAGTAGCTGCATTGGTAGCGGCAATCTCCGCAGCCAGGTTGTCTAGCTCTATGGTAGTTACACCATCATACACCCCTTCTATCACCTTCATGGCAATTTTAAGTGGGTCCACTATAGGGTTTAGGCCATAGCACAGTTTGCTTATGCGTGCAGTTATTTTATCAAACTTGACGCTTTCCTTGCGTCCATCTCTTTTTACTACGAACATGGTTTTGTATGTTGTGTGTGTTTGTGAGTTGTTCAGGGAAGTGTTTCGTTGGCATTGTTGTTCCCTGTCAACAATACCGTTGTTGGTTTTAGTATTCACCGTACTATTTTTTTTTATTTGGTTAGAAAAAAAAACAGCGCGGTGATAAGGTCTGTTATTCCCTCTGTTATGAAATCATAACAAAGTGAACTTTAGGCTTGCAATAAA
The DNA here is from genome assembly GCA_031418455.1 of Flavobacteriales bacterium. Classification (GTDB taxonomy): domain Bacteria; phylum Bacteroidota; class Bacteroidia; order Flavobacteriales_D; family Sanyastnellaceae; genus JANNVZ01. Next base: position 2,926 of record JANOXJ010000112.1, read on the forward strand.
AGTGTTTAGGTAATGGTTCTTCAAAAAACCTTATGAGATGTTTTGAAGAATAGCGGGTCATTTATACACACTCTCTTTTTTTGCGTTAAAGGAGTGTCTGTTTCTGAAATAGATTTTATTTCTAAAAATCTTCTTCCAGCGAAAACATTTGTTTGTCTTTATCGGCCATCACGCCAGCTTTTTGGTATTCGCCCACTCTTTTTTCAAAGAAGTTAGTTTTACCTTGAAGCGATATCATTTCCATAAAGTCAAAAGGATTGGTTTTATTGTACACCTTGTCGTTGCCCAACTCGCTCAGAAGGCGGTCAGCCACAAACTCAATATACTGCGCCATAAGGTCGCTGTTCATACCAATCAGTTTTACAGGTAACGCATCTATGATGAATTCCTTTTCTATTTCTACAGCATTCACAATTATTTCGCGAATCCGCTCTTTAGGCAATTTGTTTACAATATGACTATTGTAGAGTAGGCATGCAAAGTCGCAGTGCAAGCCTTCATCGCGGCTTATAAGCTCGTTGCTAAAGCTAAGACCCGGCATAAGACCGCGCTTCTTAAGCCAAAATATGGAGCAGAACGAACCGCTAAAGAATATGCCCTCTACTGCTGCAAAGGCCACAAGGCGCTCAGCAAAGTTGTCGCTAGATATCCAGCGCAGGGCCCAGTCTGCCTTCTTCTTCACACAGTCCAGATTGTCTATGGCTTTAAATAGGAAGTTCTTGTCCTTGGTATCTTTTATATAAGAGTCTATAAGCAGCGAGTATGTTTCGCTGTGTATGTTCTCCATCATTATCTGAAAGCCGTAGAAGAATTTGGCTTCGGTGTATTGCACCTCGCGCACAAAATTCTCGGCCAGGTTTTCGTTTACTATGCCATCGCTAGCTGCAAAAAATGCAAGCACGTGTTTTATAAAATGGCGCTCATCGTCATTCAGCTTTGTGTTCCAATCCACTAGGTCGGCTTCAAGGTCTATCTCCTCTGCAGTCCA
>JANOXJ010000113.1:0-6189 GCA_031418455.1 Flavobacteriales bacterium
GGTAGACCATGTAAAAATGATACTTCAAAAACTTGAGTTGCACTTTCGAATCATACGCCTATGCGGTGGCGACATGGGCTTTACATCTGCCCTCACCTACGATTTTGAAGCATGGAGCGGTGCACAGGAGCGCTGGTTAGAGGTTAGCTCTACTTCTAATTTTGAAACTTTCCAAGCCAACAGACTCAAGTGCCGCTTCAAAGGGGCCGATGGTAAAATGCAATTGGTGCATACACTAAACGGAAGTGCATTAGCATTGCCACGCATTGTAGCTTCATTGTTGGAGAATAACCAAACACCTGAAGGAATACGCATTCCAAAAGCACTAGTGCCTTACACAGGGTTTGAGTGGATAAAAAAATAATTGGCTAGGCACATAGAGCACGTAGAGCATTGAGTTAGGGCTATGTGAACTCTTTGTTCGCTATGTTTAAATAGATTAAATATCAGGTCTAACTGTTGATTTGGCAAGGAGCGAAAATCTATTAATGACAAATAGCGGAAGACTTTTTCTGAGGCAAAATAAATTTCTAAAAAATTAGAATCTTAGCAAAGCATCTCGCGTAATTTTTGCAAACCAACACTTGCTACTTCCTCTATAGTAGTAAGGTTGGTAACACCACTTACCTGCGGCATATGTGGGTCTATAATATATTTTTTGGCTACATGCGGTGCCACTTGCACAAGACCTGCAGCAGGATATACTTGCAACGATGTACCTACCACCACTAATATGTCAGCAGTAGCAGTAAGCTTGGCCGCATCTTCTATTAAAGGCACAGGCTCGCCAAACCATACTATGTGAGGTCTAAGTTGGGCACCCAGCTCACACTTATCGCCCCAGCTAAGTTCTGTACCTGCTATATCGTATACCAATTCATGGTCGAGTGTGCTTCTGCTTTTAGTAATCTCGCCATGCAGGTGCATTACATTTTTGCTGCCTGCCCGCTCGTGCAAATTATCTATGTTTTGTGTAATTATTTGCACATCAAAATCAGCTTGCAACTCGGCCAAAATGATATGGCCTTTGTTGGGCTCCACTTCCACTATTTTTCTTCTGCGTTGGTTATAAAACTCAAGCACCATTTTAGGGTCGCGCTGCCACCCTTCAGGCGAGGCCACATCCTCTACCCTATGGTTTTCCCACAGTCCATCGGCCGCTCTAAAGGTGGGAATGCCACTCTCTGCGCTCATACCCGCACCAGTAAGAACTACTATGCGCTTTTTCATTGAGGTGTTTCTTTTTTTTTTATTTACACAACTGAGTTCACCACATCCAAAATATCCATTCCATATTTCTCCCATTTCTTTTCAGAAAATCCTTTCACTTCAAGGAGCATTTCTTTGGTAGGCGAGGTCAGCCTTGCTACGTCCATTAACTCGCGGTTGTGCGCTATTATAATATCTGCCACAGCTAGCTCTGAGGCTTTGGCTCTGCGCCAATTTTTAAGAGCATCATAGCGTGCCTGCTCTTGCTGTGTTAGTGGTGCTATTTCTTTTACTTCAATAGATGCATCATTTGCGCCAGCTTTATTTTCTTCTTCATAAAAAACAATAATGCTCCAATAGCTAGTGCTACCCACGGTAAGCAGGTGTGCATGATTACCAGTCACTTTTACTGTGCTCATAAATTCGTTTATGCGCAACTCGTCTTCTGCTATGTGTTCCTTAGAAAGTCTTAGGTGAAAATGTTTTATGGGCATCGTTATTTTTTTTAATTAAATAAAGGCTTTGCAGCCCCTTCATTTTAGCACCGCTAATCTACCTATTTGGCACACCATAATACAGGCTGTTAATAACATTTTGCATAACAAAATCAAGGCTTACAGCCCAATGTTGAAATCGCAGTTTTATTCTGCTTAAATTCAAAATTATATTTGAAGTCCTCCCAAAATAATAAGACTTTCTACTATACCACCGAGCACATTTTATGTTCATAATATTCGATACCGAAACCACAGGCTTACCGCGCAATTACAATGCGCCCTTATCTGATTTTGACAATTGGCCACGTGTGGTGCAAATAGCCTGGCAGTTGCACGATGCTACTGGTAAGTTGCAAGATGCAAAAAACTTTATAGTTAAGCCAGAGGGTTTTTCTATTCCCTTCAATTCTGAAAAAGTGCATGGCATATCTACAGAGCGCGCCCTGCGCGATGGTTTGCCACTTATAGAGGTTATTAATATTTTTTTAGAAGATGTAAATCAGTGCGACTACTTAGCAGGCCACAACATAGAGTTTGACCTAAACGTAATGGGCTGCGAACTCTTGCGCTGTGGTTTAAAAAATTATTTAGAAGAAAAAAAATCGTTAGATACCAAAGACCTAAGTACCGACTACTGCGCCATACCTGGCGGCAAGGGTGGCAAGTTCAAATGGCCAACTCTTACTGAACTTTATACCAAACTATTTAACGAAGGATTTGGCGATGCGCACGATGCAGCATACGATGTTAGTGCCACTGGCAAAGCATTTTTTGAATTGCTAAAACGAGGTGTAATACGCGTGCCCGATGTAGATCCGGCACAAGTGAACTACGAGGCACCGCAGCTTGATGCAAGCAACTTTAACGAAAAAGCAGTAACCGAAGAATTACTAAATCCTGAAACGCATCCCGCGGCCCCAGAGGGCGCAACACTAGAGGATGAAGAAGTACTCCACATAGATTTTGTGCATTTGCATGTGCACACTCAATACTCCGTGCTGCAGTCTACAAGCGACATAAGCGGCCTAATAAAGAAAGCCAAAGAGTGGAACATGCCAGCCATAGCCATGACAGACCATGGCAATATGATGGCTGCATTTCAATTTGTAAGTGCAGCATTAAAACAAGAAGTAAAACCCATAGTAGGCTGCGAAATGAATTTGTGTCGCGACTTGCGCGACAAAAAAGTACAAGACAACGGCTATCAAATACCACTGTTGGCCAAAACAAAAAATGGATATCACAACCTTGCTAAACTTTCCAGCATAGCCCACACCGAAGGTTTTTATTATGTGCCGCGCATAGATAGAGATACTCTACTAGAATTTAAAGAAGATATAATTGTACTAAGCGGTGGAGTGTTTGGCGAGATAGCTTGGAAAATACTGAACGAGGGTGAAGAGCGTGCAGAAGAAGCGTTTGTGTGGTGGAAAGAAAATTTTGGCGATGATTTTTATGCAGAACTAAACCGCCATGGTCTGGAAGAAGAAGAGCACGTGAACAAAGTAATTCTTCAGTATTGCGAAAAGTATAACGTGAAGTATGTGGCTACAAACTCCAGCTACTACACACGCCAAACTGATAATGAAGCACAAGATGCACTGGTGTGCGTGCGCGAAGGCGAATATGTTTCCAAACCAAAAAAATACATAGGCAAAAAAGGACGCGAGTTCAGATATGGCTTGCCTAACGATGAGTATTACCTAAAGCCGGCCACAGCTATGGCAGAGCTTTTCAAAGATTTGCCCTTGGCTCTATCCAACACTTTGGAAGTGGCCAATAAGTGCGAGTCATACAAACTTTCCAGAGAGGTACTGCTGCCCAAATTTGATATACCAGAAGAGTTTATCGATGCTACAGATGCAGCAGATGGTGGCAAGCGTGGCGAGAATAATTACTTGCGCCACCTTACCTACGAGGGCGCTAAAAAAAGATACGGCACTGTAACCGAAGAGTTAAAAGAACGTCTGGATTTTGAATTGCTTACCATAGCCAACTCAGGCTATCCAGGCTACTTTCTTATAGTGCAGGATTTTTGCAATGAAGCACGCAGAATGGATGTAAGCGTAGGACCAGGCCGTGGCTCTGCTGCAGGCAGCGCAGTAGCATATTGCATAGGCATTACCAATGTAGACCCTATTAAGTACAACCTCCTTTTTGAGCGTTTCCTAAATCCTGAGCGTGTGTCGCTGCCCGATATAGACATAGACTTTGACGATGAAGGGCGCGACAAAGTGATAGAATATGTGCGCCAGAAATATGGCGTAAACATGGTGGCGCAAATAATAACCTACGGCACCATGGGCGGCAAAAGCGCCATACGCGATGCCGGTCGTGTGTTTGAATTGCCCCTACCCGATACTGACCGCCTTGCCAAGCTAATGCCTGACATGCAAGACCTTAGCGATGTGCTGGGTTGGGACGATAAAAAGCTAAGCGAAAAACTAAATGGTGATGAACTAAGCAATGCAAAACATTTGCGCGCATTGCACAAGCTAGACACGCACGAGGCCAAAGTATTGCAAATGGCAGGCATACTGGAAGGCAGCGTGCGCAACACCGGCATACACGCCTGTGGTGTAATCATTACACCCGATGTAATAACCAACTATGTGCCTGTGGCCCTGGCTAAAGACAGCGACATGTGGTGCACCCAGTTTGACAACAGCGTGGTGGAAAGTGCAGGCCTTTTAAAAATGGACTTCCTTGGCTTGTCAACCCTAACACTCATAAAGGATGCGCTTAAGAATATAAAACAACGACACAATTTAGTAATAGACATAGAAGCCATTCCATTAGACGATGGCCCTACTTATCAGCTATTTCAAAAAGGACATACAGTAGGCATATTCCAGTATGAAAGTGATGGAATGCAGAAGTACTTGAAAGACCTTAAACCAACTGTGTTTGATGACTTAATAGCGATGAACGCGTTGTACCGTCCAGGTCCGCTGGAGTACATACCATCTTTTGTACGCAGAAAAAATGGGTTGGAAGAAATAAGCTACGACTTGCCCGAAATGGAAGAATACCTAAAGGAAACTTATGGTATAACAGTGTATCAGGAGCAAGTAATGCTACTGTCGCAAAAGCTGGCAGGCTTTAGCAAAGGCGAGGCCGATGTACTGCGCAAAGCCATGGGTAAAAAGCAGAAGGATGTGTTGGACAAAATGAAAGGCAAATTCATGGAAGGAGCCATGGCCAAAGGACACCCTGCTGATAAACTGGAAAAAATATGGACCGACTGGGAGGCATTTGCAAGCTACGCTTTCAACAAGTCGCACTCCACATGCTATGCATGGATAGCCTACCAAACAGCTTACCTAAAAGCTAACTACCCGGCAGAATACATGGCAGCAGTGCTTAGCAACAACATGAGCGACATAAAGAAAGTAGGCTTCTTTATGCAAGAGTGTAAAAAGCAAAACATACCAGTGCTAGGGCCAGATGTGAATGAGTCTAAATCATTGTTTAGTGTAAACACCAAAGGCGAAATACGCTTTGGACTAGCTGCAGTGAAAGGCGTAGGCGAAAGCGCTGTGGACAGCATAATAGAAGAACAAAAGAATGGCCCATTCAAAAGCGTGTTCGAATATTTGCAGCGTGTAGATGCAAAAGCATCAAGCAAAAAAACACTTGAAAGCCTTGTATTGTCGGGCGCTATGGACACCTTTGGCATAATGCGCTCCAGCTATTTTGCACCAGAGGGCAAGTGGGATACTTATGTGGAATCACTTGTAAAATTTGCATCGAGCGCACGCGACAAGGGCAATGCCAATCAGGTATCGCTCTTTGGTGGCGATGATGCTTTGGACGTATTAGAACCACCACCACCGCGCACTGAACCGTGGGATACTATGACCCAACTGTCTAAAGAAAAAGAAGTAGTAGGCATATTTATAAGCGGCCATCCGTTAGACGATTTTGCATTGGAGATACGCTCGTTTTGCACACCGGGTGGCATACCGCTGCTACAAAATATGGAACAAAACCAAGGCCGCGATATAAAACTGGCAGGCACCATTACAGAGTTTACAGAAAAAATAGCACGTGCCAGCAACAAGCCATTTGGCACATTTAAATTAGAAGACTACGAAGCACAACATGAGTTTATAATGTTTGGCGAAGACTATTTAAAGTACAAACACCTGCTCTATGCCGGTGCCAAACTATATGTAGTAGGAAAAGTGCAGCAGAACAATTGGAAAGGAGCCAACAATGCCATGGAGTTTAAAATACACCGCGTAGAACCTCTGTTTGAAGTGCGCGAAAAAATGGGGCGCTATCTGGACATAATAATATCGCTAGAAACACTAAACGACAATTTGGTAGAGCGCATAGCCACCATAGTAAGCAACCAAAATGGCAAGACACGTGTGCGCATGCAATTGCTAACAGACGAAGGCTTTTTAAAATTGCCCTCAAGCATGTTTAACAAACTAAACGTAACCAACGAGGTAATAGAACAACTAAAAGAAATACC
>JANOXJ010000114.1:0-2047 GCA_031418455.1 Flavobacteriales bacterium
TAAAAATGAAAAACCCCAACTGTCGTTGGGATTTGCATGATTGTTTTAATCTAGCGGAGAGAGAGGGATTCGAACCCTCGGTACCATTTCTAGCACACACGCTTTCCAAGCGTGCTCCTTAAACCACTCGGACATCTCTCCTTATAACTATGTATTTCTTCTTTTTCAGAAGAAAAATTTTCGGGGCGCGAATATAGTAGTTCTTTTAGAGTGACGAGTAGGAGGTAAGTTCACCACATATGGATGTCATCATTTGTTGTTTTACTAACTCAGTGTCGCTGTGCTGTCCAAGCAAAAACATAAGCTTGGTAAGTGCTGCTTCGGTGGTCATGTCAAAACCACCTATGATACCCATTTTTTGCAGTGCATGGCTGGTTTCGTAGCGGCCCTGCTCCACAAAACCCTTATTGCATTGCGACACGTTTACTATTACTATGCCTTTGGCTATGGCCTGTTGCAGCAGCACATGCAACTCTGGTCGCTGCGGAAAATTACCTGCCCCAAAGGTTTCCAGTATTAAACCTCGCAAATTTTTAATGCTCAAAATACCCTCTACAATGGCTGCATTTATTGCAGGAAATATTTTTAGAACGGCTACATTGTTGTCCATATTTGTATGCAAGGCAAATTGTTTACTTGGCCTCAACAGTAAGTCGTGACGGTAAAAAATGTGCACACCAGCATCGGCCAGGGCGGGAAAATTGGCACTTTGAAAGGCGTCAAAATTTTCGGTATTGTACTTATGCGTGCGGTTGCCACGGTATAGTTGCGATTCGAAATAGATGGCTACTTCTTGCACCACAGGCTCATTGTTTTTGCGGGCAGAGGCTATTTCTATAGCTGTTATCAAATTCTCCTTTCCATCTGTTCTCAATTTTCCTATGGGTAGCTGCGAGCCAGTGAATATGACTGGCTTAGCCAAATCCCTGAGCATAAAGCTCAATGCAGCTGCGCTGTATGCCATAGTATCTGTGCCATGCAGCACCACAAAACCATCGTAGTGCTCATAGTTTACCTCCACCATACGGGCTATTTGCTGCCATGTGGCTATGTCCACATCGCTGGAGTCTATGGGCTCGTCAAAAGAAACCGACTCTATGTTGCACTTAAATCTATTTAGCTCCGGCACATAATCCTGCAGGTGCTTAAAATCAAATGGCGTAAGGCTGCCGGTAGCATGGTCTTCCATCATGCCTATGGTGCCTCCCGTGTAGATTAGTAGTATAGACGAATTCATAGTTGCAATGCTAGTGGGTTTATCATATTGGAAATAGCCAAATCATACACGTTTTGCGAAGAAAAGTTTTTCAGCATTTTCGGTAGTTATGCGCTCTATCTCTTGCAGCGAAAGGCCTTTAATAGCAGCCAGTTTTTCCGCCACTATTTTTACATACGCACTTTCGTTGCGCTTTCCTCTGTATGGCTTAGGGGCTAAAAAAGGTGAGTCGGTTTCAAGCACTAGATATTCCATAGGTATGTCTTTTACTACTGCATCCAATCCACTTTTTTCGTAGGTAAGCACCCCACCTATACCCATTATAAATCCGCCATAGCCTATTATTTTATGGGCTTGTTCCAATGTGCCTGTAAAGCAATGAAACACTCCTGTTAGCTTATCATCATTCACTTTGTCCAGTACTTCAAATAGTTCGTTAAATGAGTCGCGTGCATGTATTACTATGGGTAGCTGTAATTCTTTTGCCCATTCTACCTGCATTTTAAAGGCCTCTATCTGTATGTCCAAAGTGGTTTTGTCCCAGTAGAGGTCTATACCTATTTCGCCCACTGCTATGTAGTTGGTGGTATTAAATGCACTGCGCATTTGCGCTAACACATCTTTGTAATTTTCTTTTACATCGCATGGGTGCAGCCCCATCATAGGGTAGCACACATCCGCATACTCCTCGCATAAGTCCAACAGCAGTGGCTTACTTTCTAAGTCTATGTTGGGCAATAATATTTTTTGCACCCCAGCATCCAAAGCGCGTTGCAGCATAGCTGCGCGGTCTTGGTCAAACTGGGGCAGGTATATATGCGAGTGTGTGTC
>JANOXJ010000115.1:0-2000 GCA_031418455.1 Flavobacteriales bacterium
AGTTCACAGGAATTATAAGTTCATTAAAACTGGTATTGAATACGCCTTGCTTGCCGCCTTTTGATACTTTAAAAAGATTTGAGTCTAACTCTTGCAACACTTTGTATTGGGCAGGCACTTGTGCTAATGCAGGTGTGCACGCTGTAAGGCACCATAGTGCGAGTATGTAGCGTATCATTTTAGAAATGGTTTAGGAGCGAAGGTAATGAAAAATTCAATCGAAAACACCCACTAGTATTGAATATATTAGTTCAATACATGATGAAAATAGAGAATAAAATGCATCAAAAATGGAACTTCAAAAAAACTACCTCGCCATTTCCTCAGCTATGCTATCTTCATACAGATGGCGGTAGTCTTCTATAAATCCAAAATTTTCTTCATCGATAGTTATGCGGCCTTTGGTAACGTGTCCCAAAAGAATTACTGGCACATTCATATCGCCTACCATGTCTAAGAAATCATCTTCATAATCTTCTACCACGGTAACTGCCACACGGCTTTGCGACTCGCCAAATAGAAATGCATCTTTGCGTATTTCACCATCTGTCACTATGTCAAATCCCAAAGAATTAGGCAAGCCCATTTCGCAAAGCGTTACAAACAAACCACCATCGCTTACATCATGAGCAGAAGATATGTAACTGTTTTTGATAAGTGCTTTTATACATTGTTGCATGGCATACTCTTCTTCTAAATCGAAATGAGGCGCAGGCGATAATTTAATACCGTGTATGCTTGCCAAATATTCTGATGAGTTGATGTCCTCGCGCGCTTCACCTATTAAATAAATTAAATCGCCTTTGTATTTAAAATCGAGTGAGGTGTGCAAACTTTTGTCCTTCATTAAGCCCAGCATACCTATGGTAGGTGTAGGAAATACAGGGTTGGTAGTACCATCTTCGTTAGCTGTTTGATTGTAAAAACTAACATTGCCACCCGTAACTGGAGTTTGGAATTTTTTGCATGCAGCACTCATGCCTTTTATAGCACCTACAAATTGCCAATACACTTCCGGGTTATAAGGATTGCCAAAGTTGAGACAATTTGTAATAGCACTTGGCTCACCACCGCTGCATACTATGTTGCGTGCAGCTTCTGCCACTGCTATCATAGTACCCACTTCAGGGTCGTTGTTTACATAGCGTGCATTGCAATCTACCGTTAATACAATGGCCTTGTTAGTGCCCTTTATGTTCACCACTGCAGCATCGCTTGGTTGGTTGGTAGTCATGTTGGCGGTGCCCACCATGCTATCATACTGCTCATATATCCAGCGTTTGCTGGCTATGTTGTGGCTGGCTATAAGTTGTCTTGCAGCCACTACATAATCTTTCGGTTCTTTTACTTTGCTTATGTCAAACTTTTTAGCCTCGCGGTAGTAGGCAGGCTCTTTGTACTCGCGCTCATATACAGGCGCTCCACCGCCCAGCACCAAGCTTTTAGCAGGTATTTCGCCCACTAGTTCATCATGCATATAATAGCGCAGTGTATCGCCTTTGGTTACTACACCAATGTTTACCGCATTCAAATCCCATTTTTCAAATATGGCTTGCACCACTTTTTCTTTGCCTTTCTTTACCACTATAAGCATGCGCTCTTGCGATTCAGATAGTAGAATTTCGAAAGGCTTCATGCCCTCTTGACGTGTAGGAACTTTGTCTAAATAAATATCCATACCTACTCCACCACCTGCACTCATTTCGCTGGTGCTACAGGTAATACCTGCTGCGCCCATATCCTGCATACCTGCTATAGCATCAGTATTGGCCAATTCCATGGTGGCTTCTAGCAATAATTTTTCCTGAAAAGGATCGCCCACTTGCACACTTGGCAAATCGTTGGCGCTATCCTCTGTTATATCTTTTGATGCAAACGAAGCACCTTTAATACCATCTTTACCTGTGCTGGAACCCACTATAAATACGGGGTTGCCAACACCTTTTGCTTTAGCAGAAATAATTTTGGTATTGTCTATAAGTCCCACCGACATAGCATTC
>JANOXJ010000116.1:0-15717 GCA_031418455.1 Flavobacteriales bacterium
TACACTCAAATGCCTGTGGCTGCTGAAAATGAAAAGCAAGAACAGCCTCTTTCGGCTGAAGAATTGGCTGCTAAATTTGGTTCCGTTCAATCTTTTGACAATGCCATAAAAGGCAATTTGAATAAACGCAAACAAGGTACAGAGTGGGGTGGATTGTGTTTCTCATTTTACTCGCTCATTACATTTTTATTTTCATTGGCTCTACCAAAGTTAGCTAACGCTATAGGCAAAAGAAATACGCATTTGCTATGCCTTTCCCTTGGCGGAGTGGGCCTTATAATGGTGCAGTTTATTACTAATAAGTATGCTTTGTTTGTACCAATGGCCATGGTGGGCATAGCCTGGACCAGCATACTTTCTATGCCTTATGCCATGTTTGCATCGCAAGTACCCAAAGGCAGCGTGGGTTTGTATATGGGTATTTTTAATTTCTTTATTGTCATTCCAGAAATAATAGCCGCACTTTTCTTTGGTAAAATAATGGAGCACGTGCTAGACAACAACAGGCTGGCAGCAGTAATGGTAGGCGGCTGTCTTTTGCTCATAGCAGGACTTATGTGCCTGCGCATAAAGAATGTGCGCGATAGTGAAGTTTAGGTGTAATTCATCCATCGGTGGAGATAATTTATTGACCGTATTATCTCCAGTAATTAATTCTAATATGATTGAAAGTGTATAGTCTCATCAATATAAAAAATTCTTGTTTAAAGCAGGGGTATTCATAATTGCCAAAGGATTAACGACTCTAAAGCTAAGCAGGAATAGCCTGAATACTTGAGCTAAAATTACTTGTGCCTCCTGCACTCATTGCCTTTACTCTAAAGGTATATGGGATATAGGGTACCAAACCTGATATAGTAGCCTTGCAGGTTGTCAATGTTACGGATTGTGTCCAATTCTTTTCTATCGCAGGGTCTTGGTCTGTCCATTCAAATGTCCAAGTTCTTATATTTTTATCTCGTTTGCAAGTTACTTGCAGTGTATCTTCTTTAGCTGTGCGCTTTACATACACACCTGTTGGTGCAGAGGGTATTTCAGGGGTGCTTGAGGGATTACGACATTCCATGCCTGAAGCAAAAATAATGTTCTTATCACCATTAGAAATTGCTTGAACGTATGCAGTTAACTGCAACATCATTAGGCGCAAATGTGCTTCTTGTGTATTACGCCTAGAAATGGCTAACCTATCGCCATTACATGCCAATTTATATCTTTCGTTAAATTCCTCTTTTGCTTCTTCCAACTCTACCATGCCAGGTGTAGGATTGGGAAAGAGCGGATTGTCTTTCATTTTATTAATACAAAGACTAGCAAGTGTCAATAATTGCAATGAGCTAAGACGTGAAAGCCTGTTGCGCACAAGGTGATAGCGTGGTTTGTCCATAGTGTTTACTTTATTAATGGGCTATTACGAGCAATTGACAATCTGGTTTTATTCAATTGAAAAAAAATAGCTTCGCAATTGGTTGAATTAAGAATTGCATTTGAAGAATTAGAATATGTCAGTTGCTATAAGTAGATATAACAAATGCAAATTGGAGATATTTTAATTGATAAAACAAGGGTTTGCAATTGAAAAAATCTAATTATGCCCATGATGATAGTTTTATTTTCAATTGAAAGTTATAACTAGGTAGAGTGATGAAATAGAATAAATCATGTGATGTCATGAAAGGTTGCATTTGAAATAAGTGCTATGGTCAAATGAGAGTTAAAATGCTTGCATGTGCTTGCATATGTATTTACAATTGAAATTGGATGTGGTTACAATTGTGGGTTGTGGTCTGGGCATTTGCAAGCAAACAAGCATTGAGCTAATACTGGACTAAGGTTGCCACTATAGCGCAAAGAATGTGTTGGTTGAATATTTTTTCTAACGAAAAATATTGATTGAATACACTCGAGCCTATGCCTTCCAGTCGAAGTTGGGGCAGAGCACCACTATACTACCCCCAAAAAAACTTTTCAACTTTTTATGGAATTCAAAACTTTTGTGCATCTTAGCATAAAGGAAATACTTCCTTAACTAATTTAAACCGAGTTAACTTTATGTACCATTCTAAATGCAATGCTTCGCATAGCGAAGCACCTCTCGGCTCAGCCGAGGCGCAGCTCACAGCTCACAGCTCACAGCTCACAATCTAACCGCCCAAAGTAAAGCACGAACACCAGAGGGCTTCTCTCAAAATCCACTTAATTCTTCACAAACAAAACATAGTTCTTTTGGCGGAAATGTTTTGAAAATTTGTTTGATGATGATCATGTTTATACAAATTAATTATTCCTTTTCGCAATGCTATTTAGCAGCTATCTGGCACGACAATCCCGCCTCTTGTCCCTTCTCAGCCAATGGAGAATTATGCTGCGACAGTATTTGGGGACTAACCCCCGGAACAGGTCTACCGCCATATACTTGCAATATAGTATCACCTGCCGGCACATACACTTTCAATGGAACTTCTGATTGCTTTACTGGGTTGCTCCCAGGTTTTTATAATGTTGCCATTACTTCAATCGATGGTTGTATAGGTAATTTTTTCAATCTGGAAGTAGAGAGTCTGTATGATGAAATATCTTTAGATGCAGTGAATGTAACCCCGGCCGCTTGTGCAGGCAATGATGGCTCATTGTGTGTTACTATTGGCGGTGGTTCAGGCGGCTACAGTTACGAATGGACAGGCCCACCGCTATACAATACACCTATTGGTACTAATGCCAATTGCCTTAATGGCTTGGGTCCAAATTTTTATCAGGTTGTTGTATCAGATAATGCATTTCCACTTTTTTGTCAACGTGATTTGTCGTTGTATGTAAGTGGCACCACGTTGCTTGATGTGGAAGACAGCATTACATATGTCTCATGCGCCACAGGTACTGAGGGTTCTCCGTGCACACTCTCTTGTTTTAGCTCCATAGACCTTACAGTAACTACAGGCACTGCGCCATTTACTTATACTTGGACAGGCCCCAATGGATATACTGCCAATACCCAAGACTTATCAGCCATTTGCGATGGCACTTACAATGTGCTTGTTACCGATGCCAATGGATGCACTTTCAATGGCACCTACCAAGTAGGGCCCCAGTGGAACTATGATGTAAACGGTGATGTAATCATCAACATGAATACTACTTGGAATGCGATAGCACCCTATGGCCCTGTGGCCACCATCAATGGCAATATCATAATCAATCCCGGAGCAACTCTTACACTGAATGGAATTACAGTGGAGTTGCCTCGAGGCAAGGCTATTCGGACCGTAGGAAGCACAACCAATATTGGCGGAATTTTAGATGCTACAGGCTGCATTTTCACATCAGTTGACCCACTAAAAACATGGCGCGGATTTGAGGTGTTGGGCGTAGGATCTAACCCCACCATAGCCCAAATTGCAGCGGGCAATAGAAGTTTACTTTGGCTAAAAAACTGCGAAGTGCGCCATGCCGAGATAGGCATAAGAAATACAAGGAACACCATTGGATGTGAAGGAAGTATTACCTATCCAGCTAGTAATAATGCCACCAATGGTGGCCGCATTTTATGCAGCAACACATGGTTTCACTCCAATGTGCAAGATGTAAACTTGAATCGTTACACCCCACAAGACGAACTCAACACAGCCATTAGCGGATTAGCCACTTTCAACGATTGCCTTTTTGAATTAGACAACTTTCCAAGTTGCAGGGAGATTAAACAATTTTTGAGTAGCACCGAGCGCATATCGCTCGGCAGTGTTACGGGGGTTTATTTCTACTCGTGCGATGGTCTGGTGAGCAATGTGGCCTACACCACAGGCATCAATAAAATAACCAAGCTCATTAGGGCATCTAACAGTTGGTTTGACTGGCGAGGATGTGATCAGAATGGGGCAAATTGCAACTCTACTATTATCGGATTTTATCAGGGCATCACTGCCTTGGGCCAGTTTACCTCCTTCCAAACCGGAATCGTATTCGCAAGTCCGGACCCTGTTGTGCTCATTGATCACACCACCTTCCAATGCCGGCAAGGAGTGTATTGGTCGGGCGACTTCAACGGTATCTCTAGCATGCAAATTATTCTTAATACATTTCAAGACATACCTGCCGCCTATGGCAATATACCCGGAACATCTGCAGAAAATACCCGCGTGCGATACAATGGAAGTGGAACTTCGGAAACGCACTTTTTTGTAAACGCCAACACATTTACGACTGCGCAAACTTGGCTTTTTCAAAATCCACCACCAGCACCTTTCAGACCTGTGGCAATAAGCGTTACAAGCGGTGGTACTTCGAATAACAATTTTACATACAGTAACATTTTCAATGGCTTCTACAGAGGCATCAATTGCAGTAATCGCAACAGAGACCCGCTGTTGGGAACCAACATCGGATTGCACTATGAGTGCAACGATTTTATCAATTGCCGCAACGACATCAACATTGAGTATCCTTCATGTGTCGCAAACCAAAGAGGTGTGGCGGAAAATCAAGAGTGGTATTATCCTATTTGGGCACCAGGGTTTAGTGCAGGAAATAAATTCGTGAATAGTGCAGTTGGCGGTATCGACAATGATGACATTGCACGTGTACTACCTGCAGTTGGTTCGCCCAATACTCCCGTGCAGACGTATGCATATCATCTAAATGAACTCAACGCAAATACGATATATGAAATGCAGTATGAAGAAACTGCTCTTAGTACAGAAAATTTGGCTACTTCAAGGCAACATGTGAGTGGGAGTCTGAATTGTGTTCCAAACATTTTACAGCATCCATGTCCTGGAAACGTCATCTATCCACCATTTGCGCCCGGTGGCGAACAGCAAATGATAGCTGGCCGCACAGGATATGAAGAACAGCAAGCACTTGTAGCCGCAATCCTAGATGGTGGCAACACCCAAGCCTTATTGGCGCAAACGAACACCACCAATTATTACAATGCCTACCAAACCTATCAAGGTTTGATGCAACAACAGGGCAAACTGAGCGATGAAGTCATGATAGCCGCTATTCAATTGGAGTCAGAACTACCTGCCTCATGGCTTACCAATGTGCTTGCAACCAACCCACACGCAACTGCCAGTGTTGCGGTGATGGATGCACTGCAAAACAGGTACAATCCATTAGACGAGTACCAAATGATGCTGATACGCGAAGGCAGCACCAATACCATGACACCCCTGCAAGTGGCCAAGCGACTAATGGGACATTATAGGTATGAGGAAGTAACGGGTAGAAGTACTTATTTGCAAGAGCTGAATAGCAGTGGCGATGTACTGACTGAGACCGAAATTCTAACCATGTATCATGCAGACGAATTTTTGGGCGACCGCTTGCAAGCGGCTTCATTGCTTCGCTCCATGGGTCAATTCGAATCTGCGCAATCGTTGCTGAACAGTGCCTCGCAAGCATTGCCGCTAAGTGCTGAGGAAGAAGCTGACATTACAACAGCCGCTAGTATTTATGAAATTGAACATATCGCTATTTCTCAACAAGAATCATTACTGACACCCACCCAACTTGCATGGCTGGAGGATATATGGTTGAATGACCCCTACAACATGGGACCACTAGCTCTTCAAGTGCTTATGAGTTTAGCAGGCTATGAACCTGAATGGACGGACTATGAAGTGCCTGCTGAATTGCGCAGTATGCAAGGCATGCTAGTTTCACAAAAACAAAGTGCATTTACAGCCTACCCTAATCCAGTTTCTGACTTTATCAATATCAAACGAAGTGGAACTACTGAGGAAGTTGTAATGCTGGAAATACAATCTGTGGATGCTCGCATAGTGGGGACTGATAAATTCAATACAACCCAATCTGAAATAAGTTTTCTAACCAACCAATTGGCAGAAGGAGCTTATGTCATTTTACTAAAAAATGAACAAGGTAAATTGTTGGAACGCATTCAATTCATAAAAGTAAATTGATATGAAAAGGAGTATGATTATGACATTCATGCTATTGACATGGGGCATAGCCCCATGTCAATATTCTTGGTATAACAACCTTTATGGTGCGCCCCCAGTAATAGGCGGCTCCAAAAAAATACATCATAGCAATGACACCATTCAATATTTTGGCTGGTCAGCTTGGTTGGACGATCAAAACCACTACCGTTCTGGCCTTGTTATGTACAGAGTAAATTTAAGTTCCGGTCAATTCATTGACGTATTAATTAAGCCATATACTGATAACGAAATCGCTATTGCGCCATGGCAATCTTGGAATTCATTTTCCCAATTGAATGACGGAAATTGGCTGGTATTTGCTGGTCAAAATAGTGATTGTGGTATGGCAATACCCCAGATTGTTCACCTCAATGCCCAATTTGATACCATCAGTGTCGCCTCACTCAATGGGTTGAATGACTGTATACCTTATAAAGACTATTATGGCGATGGAATGGTGGTGCTGAATGATGATGAGTATTTGATTACTACACGAGTTGATTACGCCTTTGATAGTTCAGGCCATTACTTCACTCGTCTCAATTTGGCTGGCGATATTTTAGACCAAGACCTTCATGTCTATTCCACCTTAGATTTAGCCAAGTCATTTGTAGGCATGGAAAAATATGGTGCCGATAGCCTCATTATATGGGGCAATGGTGCTGATGTGCCTGACAACTATGGCGTTTTTCTTCAGAAAACAGACCTACAGGGAAATGTCAGTGATTTCATCCTACTCAATGATGACATCAATTCATTTTATGAGGGTTCTGGTAGTGGCCGTATCAATGATGAAGATGATATGATATTCTTTCAGCAAGAAGCCACCTACTACAACGGTAATCAAGGCTATGGCGATTTTCAACTTTGGGCGAAACGGATAGACTTGGCCAGCATGACAGTTCAGCAAAATGCGCAAATCAACATACCTGAAATAGCAGATACTACCTATTGGAACATACCCATTCATAAAGTAATAAAGGCACAAGATGAAGGTTACCTCATACTTGCTACAGCAGGCAACATGACCAGTCATGGTCTATTGATAAAAGTAAATGAGCAGTTGGAACTGGAGTGGTATCACTTCTATTCGCCCCCAGGATTGGTTGTAAATGACAATCCTTATTTTATAGACATAGAACCCACGCCAGACGGTGGTTATGTTATTGGCGGTATGTATGTAGAAGCACTCGGATCTCCGCACTGGATAATAAAAATAGACAACTGCGGTTATGAAGTAGAAAACGGCTGCCCGGAGTTTGTGAGTGTGGAAGAACACGCCACTATCGTTGAAATGCAGTTGTGGCCCAACCCCGCAAGCGATTATGTCAATGTGGATTTAGAAGGAATATCCAACGTTAGACTTTCAACTTTAAACATCCAAGTGTTTGACATTACAGGCTTGAAAGTACTTGGCCAGCAAGTAAAGAATGTAACGCAAATGCAACTGGATGTTTCTTCCCTAGCCACGGGTATGTATATCGTGGAAGTGGATTTTGGAGATGGGCAAAAGACTATGCAGAAATTGATGGTTGAATAAGATGATACAACAAGAATCTTTATTGACACCCACCCAATTTGCATGGCTGGAGGATATAGGGTTGAATGACCCCTACAACATGGGACCACTAGCTCTTCAAGTGCTTATGAGTTTAGCAGGCTATGAACCTGATTGGACGGACTATGAAGTGCCTGCTGAATTGCGCAGTATGCAAGTGAGTTCAACCCCTCAAAAGCAACACTTATTTGTTGCATATCCCAATCCAGTTTCTGATTTTATCACCATCAAGTGTAATGAGGTGGCAAATGATATTGTGCTGTTGGAAATACAATCTGTGGATGGCCGTACAGTTGCCGCAGACCGCCTGAATACAGGTCAGTCCGAATTGAGTATCATAACGGATAAGATGGCTGAAGGGGCATATATGATTGTGTTCAGAAAACAAGATGGAAGCTTGATTGACAAGGTTCAATTCATTAAAATTTAATCCAATGAAACAAATTGTATTGTTTCAATTGCTAATACTGACCAGTGGCATTGCCACTGGTCAGTATTCTTGGTTCAATCGATCCTATCCTCAATCTGCTCCGCAGAAAATCCATTTTGATGGTGATTCTATTCATCAAGTAGGACCAATTCAAGACTTATTAGCAGGTATTGTTTATCTTGTGAAGAATTCTGTGAACACATCTAACGGGGACTTTCTTCAAAATCAGACAACTCCAATTGCTGATTTTGGAGGTGGTGCTGGTTTATTACTTAGTCGTGATTTTTTCCAGTTACCCGATTCAACTTGGTTGTTTTTTGGTAGCGCACAATGCGAACAAGGCGGTACTGTATATCCACATATTCTATACCTAGATAAGTACTTTAATTATCAGTACAGCAGAATTTTGACAGAATTTGAGCCATGCGAATTTTTGGTAGAATTTTACCCCGATGGTATGGTGATGCTAGACAATGATGAATATTTACTCACTACCAGAGTTGATTATGCATTTGATAGTTCAGGTCATTATTTCACAAAGCTTAATCTGGCGGGCGAACTTTTGGAGCAGTATTCGTTCACCTTGCCCGGTTTTGGAGTAAGCCAAAACTATTATGGAATGGAACGACATGGGTCTGACTCGCTCGTCATTTGGGGCGATGGAGGTGTCAACTACACCAGCTATGGTGCCATGGTACAAAAGACAGACATGCATGGAAGTGTCGGGCAGGAATTGCATCTGGCAAATGGTGGTCTGAGCCTTTCTGAGCCGGTAGGCACTGCGTTGATGTCTGACAGTGGGGCCTTAATAATGGCAAGACTTAAAGCCATTTAGGTCAACTCTAATATTGGTGTTGCTATAGCACACCCCCGCTTCCAACGCATTGATCTGAACTCAATGGCTGTGGTGCAAGACGAAGAATACATTTTTCCCGAAGTGGAAGACACCCTTCAATATTTCAGTAGTTTCGACATTGTGAAGGGGCAAGATGGAGGTTATCTTGGACTTTATGAAATTGGCAGTGCCGAAGATGGTTTAGGAGATGCACACGCGCTTCTAATTAAAGTGGATGAAAACCTACAAGAAGAATGGCATCGGTTTTATTATCCACCCAATGCACCAGCGAATGCGCATGGTTTACCGTTTGACATAGAACCTACCCCTGATGGTGGCTACGTAATAGGCGGTGGAGTGCTCAACAGCAACGAGGCTCTTTGGATCATCAAAATAGACAACTGCGGGTACGAAGTAGAAAACGGCTGCCCGGAGTTTGAGGGTATTGATGAAAGTCTTGCTGAGCCTGTCGCAGTAAAGCTATGGCCCAATCCATTTCAAACCCAACTAAAAGCATTACTTCCACAAAATGCAACCCGCATTTTTATTTCAGATGCAACAGGCAGAATAGTTTTTGAAGAAAGTGTTTTTTATCCAAATCAAACTTGGAACTTATCTTCATTGAGCGATGGAGTGTATGTAATAAATGTGGAGTTGGAGAGTGGGATTACGGTGAGTGAGAGAATAGTGAAGAGGTAGAAATAATTTTGAACTAAAATGATAGTAGCAGGAGATGTGAAATTCGGGCTGCCACATTGTGGCCACTACGTGGCAAGCGCTCGATAGGAATAGGTACTGGCTAGGCTGCTCTAAGCCAGCTTTATAGTGAAGCATTAATAAAAAGGGAGAAATGGATAGCAACATGTACATCCTATTTGGCAGGTTGAAATACGAGCCGCTAAAGAGAAGTCTTGACTCAGTGGAGCCTAGCTGTCAAATTAGGATGGCACAGCTTTGCGCAGCTAAGCAGAATGCAATGGAATATTAACAAAGAAAAAAAAATGTGCGCGATAGCGAGTTGCAGAAAGAGGCTGTTTAGCCCAAGGCTAAAGTATATTTGCAGTGCCTGCTATTGGAAGGCAATTGTGTAAAATGAATCATCTTGTTACCTCGCACCTGCCCACTATTTATGGTCAGTTTATTATAGAAGCTTTTGATAGTGGTAGGCCAGAGCTGCCGCACCTTGTGCTGCGCAATGTGGAGTGGAAAGATGCTGATGCGGTAAATGTGCGCATACACTCGGAGTGCATGACAGGCGATGTATTTGGCTCCACCCGGTGCGACTGTGGCGAGCAGCTTGCTGCTAGTATGCAATACATTGAAGAGCATGGTGGAGTGCTTATATACCTCCGGCAAGAGGGCCGTGGTATAGGTTTGGTAAATAAGTTGAAAGCGTACAATCTGCAGGATGAAGGCATGGATACCATACGTGCTAATCACGCCTTAGGCTTTCATACCGATGAGCGCAACTACGATGAGGCTGTACAAATTCTAAAATCTTTTGGGGTAACACGCGTAAATGTCATAACCAATAATCCAGATAAATTAGACGCTTTTAATGGCACCGGAATAGAAGTGGTGCAGCGTGTAAACATAGCCATAGAGACGCGCCCAGAAAACAGACATTATTTGCTCACAAAGAAAAATGCAATGGGGCATTTGTTAGGCGCCATGTAATTGTTTGGCTTAACCAAGTTTGTGCAATTATTTGCTCGCGCAATTACATGTGCTTAGGGTCATCACACTATTTTTCTAATTCTAATCTTTTGCTACAGAATACGGATAGTTCAACTTACTGAATTAAATTCTGAATAAGTAATACCATTAATACTGCTGAAAAATAAAGGATTAAAAAGTAATCCATTCCAAAGCACCTGCTCCGAAGAACAATGCTATCAAAAGGAATGAAAGCACACCATACATTATGGTTTGAGAACGATTGATAACGATACGTCCAGCATTTTCTATAGGCGTGAACATGGCAATAATTAATTTTAAATAGTAATACATTGCAACTACACTGCTAAGTATCATAATTATTACAAGCCATAGGTAACCGCCATTTAGCACACCCGATATAACATAGTACTTAGCTAAAAAGCCGCTAAGTGGAGGTATGCCTGCCATGCTTAATAATGACAATGTCATAGCGCCAGCCATTATTGGGTTGCGCTTTACCAATCCTTTAAATGCATTGGTACTATCATCGCCCATTTGCACAGCACTTATGTGTTGCAACACTCCAAATGATGTTAAACTAGCTACGCTATATGCCAACACGTAAAACAATAAATACTTGCCTTGTATTTGTGAAGCAAGCATTACAAAACCAAGCATAAAACCAGCATGCGAAATGCTGGAATACGCCAAGAGTCTTTTGCTGTTGACCTGTACCGAGGCAATAATGTTGGCTACTACAAGTGTAACCGCGCTCATTACCGCAAGCGTAAGTGCAAAGTGTTGGCTTATGCCTGCAAAGGCACCACTGAATAATTTGTAAAGCGCAGCAAAGGCTGCTGCCTTAACAATAGTAGCCATAAAGGCTGTAATAGTAGTGGGTGCTCCCTGGTATACATCTGGTGCCCATAGGTGAAAAGGTGCTACACTTATTTTAAATGCAAAGCCGGCTATAATCATAGTTATGCCCGCCATCATAAGAGTGCTACTGGTGCCTAGCATGGCTGCCTTGGTGCCTATGGTAGCTAAATCAAATGAACCTGTTGCTCCATATATAAGGGCTATACCAAACAGAATTATGGCAGAAGCCAATGAGCCAAGAAAGAAATATTTGAAGCCTGCCTCGTTACTTAGAATGTTGCGCTTTTCGCTTGCCGCTAATACATAAAGTGGTATGCTTAAAATTTCTAAGCCTAAAAATAGCATCATCATATTGCTAAAGCTGGCCATAACCACGGCACCACAAATGCTAAATACTACTAGCGCATATAAGTCGGTTCGTTTAGAAGTATCGCCACTGAAATAGTCGCTGGTAACAACAAACCAAAATATGGAAATAGCACTAATGACCATGGTAAATGCCAAAGCTAAATTGTCGAAAAGCAACATGCCACCATTGTTGGCAAAGGGCACTTCGTTTTTGCCCCAGTCCATTATACAGCATGCTATGTTAGCTAACAAGCCAAGTATAATAATAGGGAAAACCAACTTACGTTGTTTAAATATATCAGCGGCCAATACTGCTATTCCAAGCAATGATATGATGAGTATTTCTTTCATTTATCTTATTCCTAAAAGAAGGTTTTCTACAGATGTGTTTGAGAGCTCCAATATGGGAGCAGGGTATACGCCTATTATAATTATGAGTGCCACTATAATATAAAGCACTGTTTTCTCATGCGCTGTCAATGCTGCAAAATGAACGGTGTTATGATTGCTTGCGCCCAACATAATTTGCTGAAAGGAGCGTAGCATATACACTGCGCCTAGCACTACGGTAAGGCCTGCAATACCTGCAGCTATAGCGCTGTATTGATAAAGACCTATAAGTAAAAGGAACTCGCCAACAAAACCACTTGTGGCAGGCAAGGCTACTGAACCCATTACAATGGCAAAAAACAAAAATGCAAATTCTGGATTTACCTCACGTATGCCACCCATGCGCTGCATTTCATCATGGTGCAAGCGGCTCTGAAGTATATCGTAAACAAAGAAAAGGCCAACACCTATAATGCCATGCGAAAGCATTTCTACCATACCACCTTGTATGCCTTGCACATTGCCGCTTAATATACCTGCCGCCAGCAAACCAACGTGTGCTATGGATGAGTAGGCTATAAGAAGTCTATATCTTTTTTGCACAATAGCCATGCATGATGCATACACTACACTTATAGCACACAGTGCTATGCACCAGTGGCCATATTCTGCAACTCCCTCTGGCAACATAGGCAGTACTAATCGAATAAGACCGTATGTAGCCATTTTGAGCATAATACCTGCTAATAGCATGGTGCCTGCTAATGGAGCACTGTCGTATGTAGCCGGCTGCCATGTGTGAAAAGGAAAAACAGGAATTTTAACCGCAAAGGCTACAAAAAATGCAGCCAGTAGCCAGCCTTGTTCCGATGCGCTCATGGCATTGGCTGCGGCATACATATCAGTAAATGCAAATGAACCTGAACTTTGATAAATGTAAAGCAAGGCTATAAGCATGAACAAACTACCGAATAGTGTATACAAGAAAAACTTGAGTGTTGTTTTAGCTATGTTATCGCCATTGCCCCATACAAGGCACATAAAGTAAATTGGTATCAATGCAAACTCATAAAACACATAAAACATAAGCGCATCGGTTGTAGTAAATGCTCCAATCATACTGCCCACCATCATTAGCAACAGTGCAAAGAAAGCATGCGCATTTTTATAGGTTTTAGTCCATGAGGCATATACAATGAGTGGCAATAGAACAGTGGTAAGCAGAAGCATAACCAGACTAATGCCATCTGCCGCAAAACTGTAGGAAGCGCCTAATGGGCCTGTGCCTGTGTTGTGCAGCGTGAGCAAACCATTTGCATCGCCTTGCTTAAAAATATAGAGAGCTGCAAGTGTTAGCAATAGTTCTACAATGCCTGTAGCTAATGCTATTTGCTTGGCTATTTTTTTACCTATAAGTAGCATAGCCAATGCTGCTAAAAAAGGTAGTATGAGAATAAGTATCGTTAGCATGTTTAGTGTTCTCTGTTATCTATCTAATATTTCTCTATTCTTAAAAAAAATAAAACGAAGTGGTGTGGTTATACTAAAAGGAGTAAAAGGATTAATCCAAGGACTGTAACTAAAATGTAAAAACTGATTTTGCCACTTTGTACAAGTCTTATTTTTTCTGCTATATTTTGGGTAGTGTTGCCGCTACCATTCACAATACCGTCTATTACTTTTGGTTCTATAGTTTTGCCAAAGAAGGCGCTTATGCCATCCACAGGCTTGCGTATAATGGTGTCGTACAATTCATCTAGCCAATATTTACCTGCCAGTAGTTTGTGCGCTCCGCTTTCTATTTCATCATCTTCCAAAGCCAGCTCGCCATCTTTTTTATATTTTTTCCAGGCATACATTATAGAACCAATGGCTACCATGGTAGCTACTACCATCAGCATTATTTCGGTGGTGGCGTGCATGGTGGTGCTTGGCATCACCATGGTGTTTTGCAAGAAATGATCTAGCCAATGCCAGTGCATACCTAACTCTTCGCCCACAGCGTGTGGCAAACCTATGAAGCCACCTACAATAGAAAGTATGGCTAACACTACAAGTGGTATAGTCATCACCTTAGGCGACTCATGCAAATGATGCTCTTGATCATGTGTGCCTCTGAACTCACCATGAAATGTGAGGAAGTAAAGACGGAACATATAAAAAGCGGTAAGGGCACTTACTGCACTTATTATTACAAATATGAAAAGGTTGTTTTCAAATGCAGTAGCTATTATTTGATCTTTAGAGAAAAAGCCGGCTAATGGAAAAATACCACTTATGGCTATGGTGCCTATTAAGAAGGTAAGGTGTGTGGTTTTCATATGACTTTTTAAGCCGCCCATTCTGCGTATGTCTTGTTCGCCACCCATGCCGTGTATTACAGAACCACTGCCTAAGAAAAGCAAAGCTTTGAAAAATGCATGAGTAATAACATGGAACACCGCAGTGCTATATGCACCCATGCCAAGTGCCACAAACATTAAACCTAGTTGTGAAACGGTAGAATAGGCCAATACTTTTTTAATGTCGTTTTGTGTAAGTGCTATAGTGGCTCCCAGTATGGCAGTAAACAATCCTACCCATGTGATGATCATGCTTGCAGTTTCTGACGAAGCAAATAATTCGCTGCTGCGCGCTACCATATATATACCTGCTGTAACCATGGTGGCTGCGTGTATCAATGCCGATACAGGAGTAGGGCCCGCCATAGCATCTGGCAACCATGTGTGCAATGGTATTTGTGCACTTTTACCCATAGCGCCTATAAACAATAGTATGCCCACTGCCGTGCTTATATCAGATGGCAAGCTGGAGCCTGCGCTGCCAGAAATAAACAAGTCGTCATAGTTCAATGTGCCAGAGTAGGCAAACAAAAGACACATACCCAGTATTAAACCTAAGTCGCCTATGCGGTTTATGATAAATGCTTTTTTGGCTGCATCGTTATTCTTCATGTCCTTATACCAAAAGCCTATAAGCATGTATGAGCATAAACCAACTCCTTCCCAACCTACAAACATGGTAACATAGCTGTCGCCAAGGACGAGTATAAGCATGAAGAAAATAAACAAATTCAGGTATGACATAAAGCGACTGAAACCTTCATCGTCATGCATATATCCTATGCTATATACATGTATAAGAAAACCAACTCCTGTAATGAATAGTAAGTAAATAGTAGACAAAGGGTCTACCAAAAATGAAATATCAATATTGAAACTGCCGGCAGTGATCCAATCAAATGCCTTTACAACTGTAGGTGCTGCACCATTCATTTGTGTGCTGAATACAAGTACTGAAGTAATAAATGAAAGCAACACGCTGCATGACGAAAGCCAGCCTATGAAGTTTTTTGAAAATCCTTTTCCAAAAAAAGTGATGTATAAAAATCCTGCAAGAGGAAACAGGGGTATGAGGGTAACTAATCTTTCCATTTCGGTTTCTTCAGAATTTTAGTTTGTCTAATACATCAGTATCGGTGGTGTGCATATTGCGGTACAGCATCATTAATATGGACAAGCCCACTGCTACTTCAGCCGCGGCTACCACCATTATAAAAAATACAAATACCTGAGCATCTGTTTGGCCCCACATTTTTGAAAACGATACTAAAAGTATGTTCACAGCATTCAGCATTAACTCTACTGACATAAACATGATGATGGCATTTTTTCTGTACAATATGCCAAACGCACCAAGGCTGAACAGTATAGTGGCCAGCCATATATAGTGGTTTATT